>DEEW01000181.1:1147-5919 GCA_002350465.1 Lachnospiraceae bacterium UBA2868 | reverse complement strand
ATACCGCTTACCGTTATCTCTTTTGCACTGGCACTTATTATAGCGGTTATAGTTGCACTCATTCAGTATTCAAAGGTCCCGGTACTGACACAGATTGCAAGAGTATATATCTGGATCATAAGAGGCACACCTCTTCTCGTTCAGCTGATGGTAGGCTATTACGGCCCGTCGGCTTTTGGCATCAAGCCTAACGGCTTTGTCGTTGCGATCATTGTGTTTGCGATTAACGAAGGAGCATATTGTGCTGAGACTATCCGTGGCTGTATGGAAAGTGTTCCGAAGGGACAGCTTGAGGCCGGCTATTGCGTTGGCATGAGCTACCCCGGGATCATGTGGCATGTGATTTTGCCTCAGGCATTTCGTGCGGCGTTCCCGGCACTCGGCAATTCGCTGATCAGCATGGTAAAGGATACTTCGCTTGCATCGAATATCACGGTTACGGAAATGTTCCTTGCAACGAGACAGATCGCAGGCAGAACATATCAGTTCCTGCCGCTGTATCTTGAAGTTGCGTTTATATATCTGATGTTCTCGACAGTTCTGGAAGCATTCCAGCGTCGGGGAGAAGCAAGGCTTGGAAGGTATGATCATGGCACTTCTGGAAGTTAAGAATCTTGTAAAATCATTTGACAGGGGTACTGTCCTTAAGGGTATAGATCTTACCGTTGATAAGGGAGATGTTATGGCTGTGCTGGGACCTTCGGGTTCGGGCAAGACAACGATGCTAAGATGCCTTAATTATCTTGAGATTGCCGATTCGGGTGAGATGACATTTGACGGTGTGTTATATGACCTTAGTTCATCATCCCAAAAGGATATAGCCGATCTTCGCAAGCAGACTGGATTTGTATTCCAAAGCTACAATCTTTTCTCAAACAAAACGGTGCTGGATAACGTAACCCTCGGTTTAATATCGGGAAGAGGGATAGACAAAAAGATTGCTGAAGAGACAGCGCTTCGGGAACTTGAAAGAGTGGGGGTGGCCGATCACGCAGACAGGTACCCGGCCCAGCTTTCGGGAGGACAGCAGCAAAGAGTGGCAATTGCAAGGGCACTTGCAACGGACCCGAAGATCATATATTTTGATGAGCCGACATCGGCACTTGATCCGGAACTGACAACGGAGGTGCTTGATGTAATAAGGCAGCTTGCCGGGTCCGGTATTACGATGGTCGTTGTTACGCATGAGATGTCATTTGCAAAAGACGTAAGCTCCAAAGTTGTATTTATGGAGGACGGTTTGATTATAGAGCAGGGAAATTCCAAAGAGTTCTTCAATGATCCGAAGGAGGAGAGGACAAGGGAATTCCTGAAACTGAATGGATAAGGAGGAGGAAATTATGAGAAAATCACTGGTTATCATTTTATCATTGTTGATGGTGTGTGCTCTTGCAGGGTGCGGATCAAACAATGCTTCAGGAGACCATCTTGAGAGAATCAAGGCTGCAGGCAAGATCACTGTTGCAACGGAAGGCGCGTGGGCACCCTTTACATATCATGATGAGACCACAAACGAGCTTGTGGGGTTTGATGTTGAAGTTGCAAAGGAGATTGCAAAGCGTATCGGTGTTGAAGCAGAGTTTGCCGAGGGTGATTTTGACGGAGGACTTACTGGAGTATCGCAGGGTACTTTTGATATGATGGCAAACGGAGTTGATGTCACTGCGGACAGGCAGCAGACTTTTGATTTTACGGACCCGTATGCATACGATCACGCGGTCGTTGTTGCCAAGGCTGACAATGGTGATATTGCTTCTTTTGATGATCTTGCCGGCAGGACCACAGCCAATTCCGTAGGATCGACTTATGCGCAGATGGGAGAGGACCACGGAGCAACAGTTGTAAATGTTCCTACACTCGGGGAGACGATGGAACTTGTTGAAAACGGAACGGCAGATGCAACTATCAATGCAAACACCTCGGTTCAGGATTATTTCAATACGACCGGAAATACTTCTCTTAAAGTTGTTGCAACCGATGAAGAGACAACAAATTACGCCATACCTCTTAAAAAGGGTGAGGACAACGATACACTAAGAGAAGCTATCAACAAAGCGATCGCGGATATGAAGGCGGACGGAACACTTTCGGAGATTTCGGTGAAATATTTCGGATCGGATATTACCAAAGAGTAGGAAGATTTTGATCAGATAACGGAAACTGTATATGTACGAGTATAAAAAGAGAATAGGATTCAGTGAATGCGATACGGACAGAAGACTGTCCGTTACCGCACTTATAGATGCGTTTCAGGACTGTTCGACATTTCAGTCGGAAGACTCGGGTGTGGGATTTGATGTACTGCAGTCAAAAAATCTTGCATGGGTGATCAATTACTGGGAGCTTGAGATTGATAAGCTTCCCTATCTGTGTGACTATGTTACTGTCGGAACTTATCCCTACAGCTTTAAGGCGTGTTTCGGACTCAGAAATTTCTATATGAAAGATGAGAAGGGCGAATATCTGGTAAAGGCTAACTCGATGTGGACTCTCATAGATTCCGTGGAGATTAAGCCTGTCAAGGCACCGGATTTTATCCATGAGGCATATACGGTAGAGGATAAGCTCGATATGACATATAACCCGAGGAAAGTTCTGATACCGAAGGATGAAGGTGTAACGGTGACACAAAAAGATCCTGTGCATATCCAGATACATCATCTTGACAGTAACCATCATGTGAACAACGGACAGTACGTAAAGCTTGCCCTTTCCCAGGCAGGTGATCCGGAGGTGTCCCATCTTCGTATTGATTACAGGAAGCAGGCAATGCTGGGGGATGTGATTTATCCTGTTGTGTACTCAACCGGGGACGAAAGAGTGGTTGCACTTAATGACGAAGAGGGTAATCCCTTTTCGGTATCCCAGTTCATTTTGAAATAAATTTATACATAGAAGAAGTTGAAAGGGATTGGCTCTCAAGATTAAACGGAGGTTACGGGATGATCGACAAAAACAAGAAACAGTTCTACAAAAATCAGGCGGAAACAATTATCAAGAAGCTGAATCTGCGCAAGATGGAAGGGTATTATGCCGATACCGTGGAGGAAGCGTACGGGAAAGTATTTGAACTTATCGGAAAATCGCCGGCGAGCATCGGATACGGCGGATCAATGACGATCGACAATTCCGATCTCAAGGAAAAGATCAAAGAGGCCGGACATAATCTTATCGTAAGAGAAGATTACAAGACAGATGATCAGGTCAAAGAGCTGAAGGCGAAGATGATAAATGCGGACACCTTCCTTATGAGTACGAATGCCATCACGCTTGACGGAGAGCTTATCAATATCGACGGCAGGGGAAACCGGGTATCGTATCTTATCTACGGACCGGATCAGGTAATCGTTATAGCCGGTATGAACAAGGTTGTGAAGGATGTGCAGTCCGGAATCGACAGAACGAGAAATGTTGCTTCTCCGGCAAATACGGTCAGGCTTAACTGTGATACGCCCTGTGCCAAAATTGGACGCTGTGCGGACTGCCTGGAGCATACGATATGCTGCGAGATAGTAGTAACAAGAGCATCAATGGTTCCCGGCAGAATCAAAGTTGTGCTTGTCGGCGAGGACCTGGGGTATTAACTGCAGATAGGGTAGGGCCCACTTACAAAAATAGGAGGGATCCGAAACAGGATCCCTCCATTTTTGTAACCACCGTTTATTATGACAGAAGCACCTTCTCATATGCTTCGAGTACTGCTTTTTGCAGGACCTCCCTCGCTTCATGCGAAATGGGATGGGCGATGTCGCGGTACTCCCCTTCAGGAGTTTTGCGACTGGGCATTGCGATGAACAACCCTTTATCGCCTTCGATGATCTTGATATCGTGTATCGCAAATTCATTATCGAGAGTGATCGAGGCAACAGCCTTCATATTTCCTTCTTTCGTCATCTTTCGAATCCGAACATCTGTAATATTCATTCTATCGATTCAGTCCTTTCATACTTGAGTGATGCAAAGCTTAGAACACGTAGCGGTCACTCTTCTCAATGACAACCTTCGGTCCGTCCTCACCCTTGTAATAAGAGTTGGCAAGTATTGTGCCGCCGCTTTCAACGATGCAGTTCTCGATGTATGTATTGTCACCGATATAGACATCATTCAGGATGATGGAATTCTTAATTGTACAGTTGCTTCCAATAAAAACTTTCTTGAACAGTATGGAACCTTCCACGGTACCATTTATGATCGTTCCGGATGCAATGAGGCTGTTGATCACGTTTGACCCGACATTGTACTTTGCGGGAGGAAGATCATCAACCTTTGTATATACATCGGGATACTGTCTGAAGAAGTAATCTCTTACGTCTGTCTTGAGGAAGTCCATGTTAGTGCGGTAGTAATCGTCGATGGAAGCGATATTGCTCCAGTAGGTCTTGATCTTGTATCCGCATATTTTCTTGACATTCATGTAGCGGATCAGGATATCCCTAACAAAATCGAAACGCTCTTCTTCGGCGCACTTTTCAATGAGTTCGATCAGGAGTCTTCTTCTGATAACATATATTCCGCATGAAACAAGTGTTGACTTGGCAGCGATAGGCTTCTCTTCAAAATCAACCACCTGCATCTCGTCGTTAAGCTTAACCATTCCGAAACGATCGCAGTCCTTCGGATCGTGGATCTCAGAGCATACGAGAGAAATATCGGCACCCTTTTCCATATGGAATTCGAGGAGTTCGTTGTAATCCATCTTGTAGATTCCGTCACCGGATGCTATTACAACGTAAGGCTCATGACTTTCCTTGAGGAACGGAAGGTTCTGGTAG
>DEEW01000181.1:373-980 GCA_002350465.1 Lachnospiraceae bacterium UBA2868 | reverse complement strand
TTAGCCATGTTACTCAGGGCAAAATCAATAGCTCTGTAGTTTCCCGCAACGGGCATTGCGGCGATGGCGCGCTTTTGTGAAAGTTCTTTCATTCTGTATGTGTTTCCGCCCGCTAATATAAGTCCGATCGCTCTCACAGTTCGTCACCTGCCTTTATCAAAGTTTTGCCGCTTCCCAAAGCGTTATTCTCAAAATCAGTCTTAACAAGGTTTCCGGAGATTACACTGTTCTTGCCCACACTTATGCCGTCAGGTACGATGGTATGTTCACCAACCGTAACGATACCGTTTGTATATATCGAAGGATCCGTTTCGTTAGGGGCTTCATCTCCGGTACCGAGGATAACGTTATTGCCGATCTTGACATCCTCGGCGATGATAGCTTTTGTGATATCACATCCGTCGCCGATCTCGGTATTGTTCATTATGATGGAGTCTCTTACGATCGTATCCTTTCCTATGGTGATGTTACATCCGATAACCGAATTGTAGACCTTGCCGTATACGTATGTTCCTTCTCCGATTATGGAGCGCTCAACCACACTGCTTTCCGAAATATACTGGGGAGGAAGCGTCTCGGAACGGGTGTAGATCTTCCAGTATTCCTC
>DEEW01000181.1:0-218 GCA_002350465.1 Lachnospiraceae bacterium UBA2868 | reverse complement strand
AAAAGGTAAGGAATAATATGCTTACCGAAGTCAAGGTTGGGCTGGTCAGCCATTGCAACAAGGGATTCACGCAATGACTTCCAGTTGAAGATGTATATACCCATTGAAGCCAGATTACTGCGGGGCTTCTCGGGCTTTTCCTCAAACTCTGTTATCCTGCCGTCAGCATCTGTCTTTACGCATCCGAAGCGCTCCACATTCACATCTTCAGGCATATC
>DEEW01000139.1:25641-29743 GCA_002350465.1 Lachnospiraceae bacterium UBA2868 | reverse complement strand
GAGGTTTTTCTCTTTTCGGTGATAATACGGGAGAGGAGATACGCGGATCATGTACGATCGGACAGAGCACATTTGCCTGCCAGGGAGAGAGGGATGTTTATTATGAGACCCATATCGATCTTGAAACCGGTGAAGCATATACAGCTGATACATATTCCGGAGTCCTTGAGATAGAGATAGGGTGTAATCTTGTAAGTGGCGGGCCATAGATATTTGATACGTTGTGGAAGTAGATCAATTTGACATTGATCTGCTTTCATTTAAATAGGTCATCAAAAGTAACCATTTCTGCTTTATTAGAAGCAAATACCTTTTCCAATTCTTTTATTTCTTTATCTCTTCCAATCATCTAATCACCCTTCAATAAGTATTTATCGGGCGTAATCGACCCGTTCTTGCGTGATTTCGCCCATCAAATTGTACTTGCATCATACTTCACACTTAATGGGCGGTCAATAGTGTTTTTGTCATGTCGTCGCCCAATAAAATGATTGGTGTTATTTCTTTCAAAATCCAAGGCTCTTTTTGTTTGCCGTGGATAGGCATATGGCTTTCCAGTAACCCTAAGGGCGGTTTCCAAGCCTAATTTTTTAATTTTTTAAAACCCATCCTTTATTAGTAAGTAGAAGGATTTCTATAAAGGAAGGAAGATTTATGGCATACATTGGAATACATAACAGACGTGAGAAGGAGAGAAAAGGTTTTATCGCGACATCCCTGTGGTTACTCCTTATCTCGGCCGTTGTAACATTTATCGCAGCATTTTTACTTGGAAGAGGACCTTATGAATATTTCAGGGATGTCAGGATCATAAGCATGATCAGGTTCATGACAGAAAATCCGGCATTTGATAAAAGCAGGGGTATTCTGGGGATTTATGCAGGAGGTCTCACGTGGCTTATCATGTTCTGTTATTCGTATTTAAGCTATGAAAAGAGAAAGAACAGCAGATCAGGGGAAGAGTACGGATCATCGAGATTCCTTACAAAAAGGGAGTTTCCGGAATTTAAAAGGCTGTTTTTTTACGATCCTGCCATTGTAAGAAAGTATAAAAGGGCAAAGACAGTATATGATCCGGATCAGTTAAAGACGGTGTGTAAGAAGGTGCACCCCACAAAAGCGATGAACAGGGACTGTTTTTTGCATTCCCAGGTCATAGGGGAGGATGTGTACCTGTCTATGAATGCCAAATTTCTTGCAAGAAACTTAAATACCATAACCATAGGTGGAAGTGGAAGCGGAAAGTCATATTCGGTCATGTTTCCCAACATCCTCATGGGGTCATGCAATTATGTCATCACGGATCCGTCAGGGGAGACATTAAGCAAGCTGGGCTCCTTTTTGGAAAAAGTAAGGGGATACAGGATCATTATATTCAACATTGATGATTTTACGCACTCCATGAGATATAACCCGCTTTTATACGTAAAGACAGAAAAGGACATAAACATACTCGTCGATGAGCTCAACCGTAACATTAAACCTTTAAAGTCAAACGGCGGCAACAACAATGAGTTCTTCGATGATGCAAAAGATGCCCTTATGTGTGCCCTGATCGGGCTTTTAAAGGAGATATATCCGATAGAAGGCGAGATGGATGAGGAAGTAAAAAGGAAGAACAGGAGCCGACAGACGCTAAAAAATGTCATGAGGCTGCTTACCATGGCAGAGATGCAGGTAAAGAAGGATAACGGAAAGAACATAGCAGAGAAGGCTTCCACATTAAACGGGATATTTGAGAAATTAAAGCGTAAAAATCCCAGATCCTACGCCGCCGCCATGTGGGATGCGTTTAAGGTAGGCGATCCGAAGATATGCAATGAAGTGATAATAAGCGCAAGTGCGGTGTTCTCAAGGTACTTTAACACCACAGAGCTTGAATGGCTTACCGGGGATGATGAACTAAACCTTTATGACCTTGCAAAAGATGCACCGTGTGCGCTTTTTGTCGTAACCCCGAGCACTGATACCACATACAACTTCATGGTAAGGCTCCTTTATACACAGCTTTTTTCCATCGTTACCGCGACAGGAAAGGAAAATGCCCAAAAGCGCGGGATAAGTGACCCGGCACTTCCAAGACATCTTTCGTTCTGGCTCGATGAGTTTGCCAATATCGGCAAGCTCCCGCAGTTTATGGAGCTTTTATCCGTTGTCAGAAAATACAACATCAGCATAAACATCATCGTTCAAGCGCTGTCACAGTTAAAAGGCATGTATAAGGACTCGTGGGAGACGATCCTCGGTAATGTTGACACGACCATATACCTTGGCGGCCAGGAGCCGTCCACCACAAAGGCTCTGTCGGAGAAGATCGGAAAAGAGACCATAAAGGTACATACATATAACCTGTCAAAGCGAAGCGGGGATTCTGAAGGATACCAGAATGCCGGCAGATTCGTCTTAGATCCCAGTGAGATAGAAAAGATACCAAGAGCATATGAAATGGTATTTGTAACTGGGTGCCGGCCGATAATGACAAGAAAGTACAACTTAAAGAACCATCCCAATTACAGGTACACATCGGAGTGCTCCCGAAAATATGCATATGACCTTTATTACCTGACTTCAAGAAACAGGATCGATATTAAGGAACTTGAAGCGGCAACCATCTCGGAAATGGAGATAAGAGCCTTTACTTTTTAATAATTTTTTCATATTTTTTCGGATTTTGAAAACAGTGCCTTTATTAGTTTATGTAAGGAAGTGGACCAGGCTGGTCCGTGATCATAAGAAAGTGAGGAAAGATCATGAACAAAAAGAAGAAGAGTTTTATAAAAGGATCGGTTGCGGCTCTGCTGTCAGCCATACTTGTGTCACCGACGTTTTGTATAGACGGAAAGCTTAATGCTGCATCAAGTCTTGTCTATACGATAGCAAAGTGGGGCGGAGGCATCATCGCTTTTGCAGGTCTTGCTCTTATCGGAAAAGCATTTATGGATTCGACGAGTGGTCAGAGTCAGCCGGGTCAGCTCGGAAAGGGTCTGGGGCTGCTTGTCCTTGGAGTGATCCTTGTTGTCGGACAGCAAGCGATATCGGCAATAACCGGATAGGAGAGCGTGATGAGTATTTACGGGGCAGGACATCAGGATATAAAGATGAGGATAAAGGGGTTTTTCTCATATGATGAGAAAAAGCAGCTAAAGCTACTGTTTGCCCTTATATGCTTATCAGTATTATCGTGCTGTCTTTTTACATTTTGCAGCAGATACGGCCCGTTTATGGCATTTGATGAAGGCCTTGTAAGGTTCATAGTTGGAGCCACATCATCAGACACAGTCATGGGATTTATAAATACAGGATTTGATGTGGAGAGGGTAACCGGAGGACTTACGGGAGCGCTCAAGTCATACGGATGCACGATCTGTGCGATATTGTGGCTCTCATCCCTTCTTACCGCATATATAAACCAGCAGGCTTACGCGGAGGTGCTTTTAAAAAGGATCCTTGTGCTTGGCATATCCATTTTTCTCATATATTACTCGGACACCATATGCCAGTACATAGCCGATATCGGGACGGATCTTGCAAACGAGCTTGCGGCGACTGCAACGGATAACATACCGGACAGGGCAGAGGAGATCATAACCGCGATGCATGATGCGGCAGATAATGAGGCAGATATCGCAGAAGATGAGGAGATGGAGGATATAGATGGCATTGAGGCTGATAAGGATGGCGCCGGGATCAATGTGCTAAAAGGCTTTTCTAAAGCATTAAAGGGGCTTTTTTCAAAACTTCTCGCCGGTTTTAGAAGAAAGATAACAGTACCTCTTACATTCCTTGTTGCCCTCCTTATCCCGGCTCTTGCCTCGGCAGTAGGGTACATCATGATAATGATCGCATGCTATTCAAGGGGAGTTGAGATAGCGATATTAAAAGTTCTATCGCCGATCCCGATGTCGATAATCGCAAACGAGCCGCTTGGGTCAGGGCCGGGTGCAAGGTTTTTAAAGAACATAGGGGCACTTTCCATTCAGGGAGCCGTCCTTATCGTGATAAGTGTCGTGTGTACCGCGCTTGTTGGAGCATCCATACAGGATCTTGCCAGTGACCTTACCCCGTCGGGCCTTATGGAAAACGGTATAAAGGCAGCGGCGGT
>DEEW01000139.1:22879-25601 GCA_002350465.1 Lachnospiraceae bacterium UBA2868 | reverse complement strand
TGCGATGATGCTTAAGTCACTTACACTTTCGCAAAAACTCTTTGGGATTTCATAGGAGACAAGATGATTTCGGTAAAAGTGGAAAAAGAGATAAAACAGGAAAACAGGGTCATAGGGCGCTTTACTTTGCGTCAGAGCATATGTCTTGGGGTAAGTGCGGCACTTATAGCGCTTTTTGCCATTATCTTTAGGCCTTCAACGGATGTTCTAATGGGATTTGGACTGTGTACAGGAGGTCTTGCATGGCTTTTCGGATTCTATAAAAGGAGCGGGCTATATATCGAGTATTTCTTAATAAAGCGGATAAAGCTCATAAGCTTAAAGAACCAGAAGAGACTGTACCGGACAAAGAACGCGTATATAAGGCTTTTGAATGAGTATTATGACGGATGCAGGAAAAAGGATATGGCAAGTAAAAAGAAGAGGCGTCAGATAAAAAAGCAGGAGGCAGCACGAAAAAGGAAGAAGAGCAGGTTAAGAGCATATCTGTAAGAGGAAGATAGATGACAAGAAAACAGAAAAATAAGATAAGAGCCGAAAAAAACAGGATATCAAACCTTATTCCATATGAGGTGGTCTATGAGGACGGTATGGTAAAGGTCGGCGACAGGGAGTATATCAAGGCATATTTCATAGAAGAGAGTAATTATGAGGATATAAAAAACGTTTCGGCAGATGAGATAAGCAGTAAGTTTTATAAGCTCCTTGAGAGTCTGTCGGGAAGGTTTTCCATTCAGTTTCTTGTTTACAACTCTCTCGTTGATAAATCCGAATTTTTAAAAAAGATCGTATTAAAGGAAAAAAGAGATGGCCGGAAAGAAGAATACCGGCAGTATTACAACGATCTTATCTGTGAGAACAGCTCGATCGGTCATAACAATGTAAAGAAGAACAGGTATTTTGTGCTAAAAGCCGAGGCGGATATAGCTGAAGAGGCGCAGGATATGTTCTTTGATGCACAGGGACTTGTCGCAGACAGTTTTTATGATATATGCAGAACAAGGATAAGGGAGCTGCCGGCAATGGAGCTTCTTAAAATACTGTATGGCATATATAACCCGAAGCCGGATAGCCTTATAAAAAGGCAGACGATAGAAGATGAAAGATTTTCATCACTTTCTGCCATAAAGCGAAGAGGACTTACAACAAAAGAACTCATCGCACCGGACTATTTTGATGATACAGCCATCGACCACATGGTCCTGGGCGGAAATACATATGCAAGAAGTTTTTATATTTCCTCTATCCCCGGGAAAGTTTCGGCAAACCTTATTTCGGACATGACAAATATCAGCTCGAACATGCTCTTTTCATGCATCTTTGAGCCAATAGACGCATCTGTTGCAAGGACGTGTATAGACGAGAAGGTGGAGGATAACACGAAGGTTACCCACAGCCTTGTAAAAAACACGATAAAAGACAGGAAACTCAGGACAAAAGTAAGTACAAGGGAGCTTATAAGCACAAAAGAAGAAGATTACTTTAATCTGTCGGCACAAAATGTCTTAAATGATGATACGGGGGCAATGCTCTGTACTTTTGCCATAACTCTTTATGCCGAGGATATGGATACGTTAGAGCGTGACACCAAATTACTTCATATCTCTTCTTCAAAATTCGCACATCAGGTAAAAGTACTTGATCTTATGCAAAAAGAAGGGCTTATGACAACGCTTCCGCTCTGTAAGAACATGATCGACTGCAAGAGACTTCTTACAACAAAGAAGATATCCCAGATGCCGCCGCTGTGCCTTTCCGAGGTCATGCTAAAGGACGGGGTGTTTTGCGGGCTTAATGCCATAAACGATAACCTTGTGCTTTTAAACAGGAAGAATAACCAGACTCTCGCAGGCCTTATATGCGGAACGGAGCATAGCGGAAAGACGTTTCAGTGTAAGAGGGAAGCATTAAATGCCCTTCTTTCAACGGATGATGAAGTCATCATAATCGCAAACGGGAAGGGGTATGGCAAATTTACAAAAACTCTTGGCGGTAAGGTCTATACAAGCATATTTACAAACCCCTTCGCAATGGCTGACCAGAGCGGTCAAACCGGTCCGTCGAAGTTTTCCAAATGCCTGTTTTTTGAGGCTTTGGCCAGACTAAGTCTAAATGAGATGGGAATAGAGGATGATACCGGGATCGATCTGGAGATATCGAGGTTATATGAGGAATTAAAGAGCCTTTCCGGTCTTAATTCTGCCGCCATATATATGTACTTTTCAAAAAAGAGTGATGAATACCCGCTGATGTCAAAGGTGTCCGCATACCTTTATGATTACGAGCAGTCTCATATGTACCTGTTTAATGAGAGATGCTCCTTAAACCTTATAAAGGTGGAGACTGCTCTTGAGCTTGTATTTGCCATAGAACACGTATACATGCTGACAAAAATAGACCCGAAAAAGACCTTCTGGGTATTTTGCGACAGTATAGACGAGCTTTTTATGGATGATCATACGTTCCATTTCCTTAAGGATGTTATAGAGAAGATGAATCAGGGGGGAACTATTTTCACATCGGTCATCCAGTCAAGTGTAAAGCTTGTTACGGACAGCGCCGCCGGATACAGGCTTTCGGATCTCATCAACTGTTTTGGATATTATAAGCTGCTAAATCAGGGAGTCATCGAGAGGCAAAAGTATACGGAGCTTCTTAACATACCCAATGCTTTAGTAAACTACGTGACCCAGGCGGAGCTTGGAAAAGGGATAATCCTCAC
>DEEW01000139.1:22496-22843 GCA_002350465.1 Lachnospiraceae bacterium UBA2868 | reverse complement strand
AATTTCTTGACAGGTGACGATGATACGTCTTTTTACGAGATCTTCAAGGTATAGCTTATGGAAGAGATCTATGATGAAACCATTTCCGACAGTGAGATAGATGACATCTTAGGAATCGAAAATGACCCTGTTAAAGGAGATGTTGCGGAAGATGAGGTTGATCAGCCGGAAGATGGAGATAATCCGGATAAGAGCGAAGCCGCAAAAGAAGTAAGCTTTAAAAAGAAGGTAAAGAAAAAGGGAAAACCACAGCTTGACGAAGAGAGCACATATAGCAAGGACTCTGAGTACGTGGCGTATGAGGAATTTTGCGCGGAAAAAATACAAACGTATGAAAGATCAGAATT
>DEEW01000139.1:14941-22443 GCA_002350465.1 Lachnospiraceae bacterium UBA2868 | reverse complement strand
GATCATAAGGCTCCGGTCCCTGAGAGCAAAGAGTCCAGCGACATCAGAAGAGATGTGATAAGAAAGTTTGACGAAGAGGGGGCTCCTAAACCTGTAAGCAGCCTTCCTCCGAAGATCGTATTTACTACGGATCACGCGCATAAGGACTTTAGAGAACAGATCGGGGATATAGCAGTAGGCTCCGTAAAACCGGAGGGAGACTCCACTTTAGATGAGGGATTGCGGGAGATGAAGCGAAGCGAAGTGCTTCAGATCTCCCGGGCTCTTTTGCAGGATACCGGTATTGCCAGTGTATATAAGGATATACGCCGAAGTGACGAGAGGCTAAAGAGAGCCTGCCAGGAGACGGATAATCTCTTATCGGAAGGAAAGCTTAAAAGAAGTGATCTGGAGGATGCTGCCGTATTAAAGGAAAAGCTCTCGGATGCAGGTGTTATAAAAACATCCGCCCTAGAGATCGAAAAGTGGCGGGAAGATATCCTTACAAAGTACAAGTTAAAATCTGCGCTCCTTAGTAAAAAGAAGCTTTTGTCAAAGGCTGAGGCTGAGTTTGTTAAATCCGACAGATTTTATAAAAGTGCATCAGCACCTGCTTTTGGAAGAATTCTTGATAAGTACCTAAGAGATGAGAAGATCGAGATTCCGAAGAATGTTAAGATATCACTTCTACGGAAAGAAGATATCGCTCACCTTTCAAAAAAGCTGGAAAAAAGTCCTTATTTTAAGGAGATTCATAAGGAATTTCTCAAAGACTATGAAAAGAGGCTTAACCGGCGAAAACTCAGGTTTACTGTTTATGGAAGAGGCGCAGCACCCCAAAAACCTTTAAGGCTTGGTGCTCATATAGCTGGGATTGCCCTCTCGCAAGATGGCACAATGAATAGTCCGTATCATAAGGCGATGTCATATCTTACAAGCGCTGATATCGCAAGAAGAGCATTCCTTTTATCGGGATCATATGTAAAGAAACAGTTTAAAAAGTCGTATATAGGAAGGGTCACCGGTAAAGCCGCAGATCTTACAAAAAAGAAGATCGTAAGCACACTTTCAAAATCGAGGGTAGTAAAGCTCTATGATACGGCAAAGTCGACCGTAACATTTACCGCAAAGCATACAGTGAGGTATGCAAGAGTTAAGGCATCCCATGCTCTGGGCTTTGATAAGGTAAGAGAGGGGATAAAAAAGGTGGGGCATACGGCCTTTAACACAAAGCCCGTAAGATTTACAAGAAAGCTTGCCAAAAAGGCGACGGTTAAGGCAAAAGCAGCAAAGACGACGTATTTAAAAGTAGCCCACATAATTTCTACGCCGCGCCGGGCTATCGGAGCCATTACTGCCTTTATCAGGAAAGTAAATTTAAAAATTCTCGGGATCATAGGTGGAGCGCTTCTTACATTATTTAAACTCTATAACATACTGCTGGCGGTCGTAATGCTCCTTTTATCCATAGACTCGGCACTCGTGTCTGCTTCTGATATATCAGGGCAGATGGTAAAGGATTACATCGAGATGGCAAGATCTGTGATCAATTATGAGGATTATGCTGATCTTAAGAGTGACATAGCATATATGAAAGAAAGGGATAAGGAGCGGTATGAAAGAGCAAGATTAATAGGAGAGAGTGAGCCCAAAGACCCATATGTTACATGCAATGAGAAGATAGATTCATACGGATCGCCTCAAAACCGGAAAGGTTACACAATAACGGTAACAGATCCATATGGAAACGAGCTTCCGTATGATGCTTCAAACGCAAGGGATATCGAGGCACTCTGCGTTGCGATGATATCAAATGATCTTGGCATGTATAAAGGATATGCAAGGGATAAGAGGATGTTCGATGAACTTATAGCGGATATGTACGATCTTTTGGCCTGTGACATAGAAGTAGAAGAGGGCGACATATATTTTTGCGACAGAGGATGCAGGGTATTTTACTATCACTGCAACGAATTAGGCGATTATGAGCAGTATTACGACATCTACAGAGGAGGCGGAAAGTGTTATACGCAGCTTATACCACTTAAGGATGAAGACTACGGATGCAGGACAAGGTCGGAGTATGATCATATCTTACACAGGTATGAGAGCACGTATTACTGTCCGGGAGAGCATACGGCAAGAGTGTGTTTCGGGCACAAAGATGCCGAGATCTTCATAAAACTGTATGGGCTTGAGCACGCAATAGCAAATAACATTTATCCAAGAGACTGGAGAAGAAAAAGCTATGCTCCGATGATAAAGGAATTTGTGGAGAGAGGCGCCTGGGACAACGATGTTTTTGCCGGGTATGCAAGAAGGTATTTCGGAGGTGACTGGAGCAGTCTTTACGGTGTGGATCTTACAGGTGGAGTTGGGTTTTCTAGTATAGATCCTATACCTGCATCCCGGATCGAAGAAATACTTTCAACCCTTCCTGATGATCTTGATGAAAACAGACGAAAGATCATTGAATTTGCCTTAAAGAGCGTGGGGTATGTTCCTTATCAGTGGGGAGGAAAGGCAACAGGCAGCGGATGGAGCGCAAGGTTTGGATCATCTGTGGCAGATGATAAGGGAAGATCGAACGGTCTTGACTGTTCCGGATTTGTCCAATGGGTCTACAGATCTTCGATAAACAAGTCGGTGCCGGGGTCTACGGCAGGCTTTAGCGGATATGACAGAGTCGCGAAAGATGAGCTAAGTGTGGGAGATCTTGGATTTTACAGACTTCCGGGCAGCGAGGAAAACCACATAGGTATATATGCCGGGACGGATGAGTTCGGTAATGATACGTGGGTTCACTGTGCCGGTTCAACCGGGGCGACCTACGGGAGCGGTAATTTTAAGTATTTTGTAAAACTGATTGACTGACAGCGGGAGGTAAAATGGCAGAATTTCAACAGATTCCATATGTGTTTCAGCCGATAGTGGATGCCACAAAAGGTAACAGAGTCATAGGATATGAGGCACTTATCCGGCCGGTGGGCATGACACCGGTGGAATACATACAGATGAAGACTAAAGAGGGGTCGCTTGAGAGCGTGGAATTTGAAACATTTGTTAATTCCATAAGGCAGTTTAAGGAAAGAGGCCTTAAAGGAAGGCTTTTTATCAACTCTTTTCCCTATATAATGCTTGAAAAAAACAAGCTTTCCTACATAAAGGAACTTGCAGGCGATATGTACCGGGATATCTTTGTTGAGAATCTTGAATACGGGATCGTCGTAGATAAAGCTAAGCTTGCGATGAAGTATGAATCCATCAGGGATATGGGATTTCGCGTAGTTCTTGATGATTTCGGAAGCGGGATCAACTCCATCGCGGCACTTAATGCGATAACACCGGAAATAGTAAAGATCGACAGATCGTTTATATCGGGCTGTACAAGGGACTTGCTTAGAAAAAATACGGTGGAGATAGTCGCTGATGTCATAAAAAAACATGGAGCAAAGGCACTTGCCGAGGGAATTGAGACGCATGAAGAGTATGAGTTTATAAAATCCCTTGATATCGGCTATATGCAGGGATTCTATCTGGGAAGGCCCGGCTGATGTGTGCAAATCTTATAAAGCTTGTGGCGGTCATATTTATGATAGGAGATCACGCGGGCTGGCGCTTTCCTCTTCCGGATTATGCAGAATATATCCTTCATACTCTTGGAGCTACGGCGGCACCGGTAATGTTCTTTTTTGTCGGCGAAGGTGTAAGGTACACGGCGGATGTAAAAAGATACACATTAAGGCTCTTGGCATTTGCCGCATTATCCGAGCCTGCATATCTTCTGTTCACAAAAGGTGCCTTTAAGCCGCTAAATGTGATGTTTACGCTGGCCTTGTCGGTTATGGCCATAAGAGTGCTTAAAGGAGAGGATCATGCCTTTATAAAGTATATATACATTCTCGGTTTTTTGCTTTTGGGAGCATTTTGTGACTGGGGCCCGGTTGGGATAGTTATCGCTCTTGTTTTTTATACATTTGGCAGATTTAAGGCTTTATCCATATATTTAATTATAAACCTGGGGCAGTGGCTGATCGCAAAGCCTCATGATCTTNNGGGAAGTGTGGTAAGCGGCATGACAGTTGCAGCACTGATACTTATGTATAACAAAAAACGGGGCAGCAGAAGGCTTAAATACCTGTTTTATACTGTGTATCCGCTGCAGTTTTTACTGTTTTTGATCATTTGATTTTTCAGATTATCAAATATAAGCCTTTATTAGTATACAGAAGGGTATAAAAGAATGAACAGATCAAAATACCGGGAATACCTTAACCTCTTCCCTGAGGAAATCTTCGATGGAGCTGGCGGGGCGCAGGTTATAGAAGACATCCCGATAGATAAAAAGAATCATATAGAGGTAATGGTCTTAAAAAAGAGCGCGATATTTGTGTTTATAAGGACATTATGCAAAAAAACCGGGGATATGATGATGGCTCAGTTAAAGGTTAAAGAGATGTTCTGCATCAATTACCCGAATGTATTTATATTCTTTAAGAGCGGACTTTGTGAGTATGTATTTACTGCCAGGTATCTTTCAAAGGAAAAGATCACTGCCGGGCTTTTATCGGAACTGGAAGATGAATTCGTATATCCGTCATTTTCGCAGGTAACGTTGAAAAACATCTCTGATCTTGCAGATAAAAAGAAAAGCTTAAGTTGCAGGCCAAAGGTAATCTACAAAGACGGGATCATGTTTGAGAGGCATACGATAGTCTCCCGTTTAGGACTTCTGGTTAGAGAAGAATATTTCCCGGTAGCGGATGATGATCCGGTAAAATTCCTCTGTCTTACAGCAATAGGCGGTATTGTGGGCCTTCACAAGTTTATCACGGGAGAGGTTGCTTTTGGCATTTTTTACCTGTTAACCTGCGGAGGATTCGGGATATTCTATCTGTTTGACATCGTTTCGATACTGTGCGGAGACTACTTTCTTAAACAGATAAGATATGAGGAAGACGAAGAGAAGATAAGACGCAATGTGTGCAGGATATACCTAAGAAGGCTTGACAGAAATTCCGTGTTTACCGGGATAGCGTGTCTTGTGGCAGCGTCCCTTATATCGCTTTTTGTATATACAAAAGTATATATACCGGGGCTTATCCGTATAGGGGAGCTGCTTATCAGGGGATTTACATGACGGAAGGAGAGTTATATGTCATTAATCGAGTTAGTAAACAATGAACAGGACAGGCTTCGTGCCGAACACCAGAAGACCGTGGAGGCACTTCTTGATTTTATATCGGAACTTTTAAGGGAAAGGTTTCCGGATGAGATCGAGATGAATCGAAATATCGCAGATTTTCGAGAGTATGTGCTGGACGGCGGTGAGCTCGTAACCTACGGATTTGGTATAAGCCTTTTAGATCATGTTAGGGAAGTGTTTGATTTTTACAAAGTAGATCACGTGGAGATAATAAGGGACCGCGCAGAGGATCCATACGAAGGTCTTGCTGTAATAACAAGGGCAGATCAGGATACGGACGCAAAAAAGGCAGCGGAGCTTATAGAATTTGAGCAGGACAGAGGCCTTCTTTGGGTAGGACTTGAAGATTTCCTTGTAAAAAACATGGAAAAAGATGCTATCTCGTACCGGATTGATGCCGATGACCTCGTTTATCTTAAGGATGAGCTGGCAGAAAGCGGCCTTATGTTCTCGGTAAACTTCCTAGAGGACGGAGGGGCAGATGTATATTACAGGTCGGATGACAGGGATCGGATGGATGAGTGCCGGCAGAGATTCTGTGAGAAGTTAAATATAGAAAACGACCACAAGTGTCAGGAAACAAAGCTTGACTCTTCTTACAGAGTTGACTCGATATTATCTGAATCAAGAAGGATAACGTACCATGGAAACGAACAGGATCAGGAACATGAACTTTCATTATCACATATGTAGATATACCTTTATGATTTTGCTTTATGCGATCATAGGTATACTTGTTGTTTTCATTAACCCCCTTTTGGCCGGGGCGGCAACACCGCCCTGGCAGACTTTTATATGTGAGGGAAGAGAATCAGACGATCTTTTTATATATGGTCAGGCTGACAGAGCTGCAGATCTTGTAGTTAAGATCACAAAGGGCGGTGGAAATCTTGAGGCGGAGTATGTTTATTCCACTGATGGTGAAAAGACATGGTCAGATGCAGGAGTAGTCAGAAATAATTCGGATATAATCATATATGATACCGCAGATAAGAATGATAGCCTTGGCGTTAAGATGAGGTTTTGTTCTGCAAACGGATACAAAGCAGGAAGTAAGTACAAGCTTTACCTTCCTATAGAATACACCATCGAAGCTGCTTCTAATGTCGGAACCGGCCGCCTGCAGGTATCATCTGATGAGATCATATATAATGATTCGTTTAAGATAGTAGTTAAGATAACAAAATCGGGCAAGCTTGGGGAAGGAGAGTTTATCATATCTACGGATGGAGGCTCATCGTTTTCTTCTGGTTATACGATCCCGGACAGTGGAATAGTTAAGATAGCGGATAATCTTATAACCATAAGGTTCTGGAATGATAATAAGCCGTTTCTCGTAGGAGATACGTACACATGTGAAATAAAAGGAGACATGTCCCAGAAGGATCCCCTGCCTTCGCTTCTTATCGTGGCAGGAATCATTCTCATCCTTTTATTCTTTATCATATACAGATTTGCGCTTCAAAGGGATATAAGAAAAGATTATACAGTCTGTGAATATAAGCCGGTAAAATACATCAAAAATCGGAATCTTCCGTCAAGGAGGAGATTTTGAAACACTTTGGAAATATAATCCTTGTAATGCTTTTTGTGGCAGTTTTGACAGCTCTTTTTGGCAGATACAGACCGTTTATCGTCATGTCAGACAGTATGTACCCTACGCTTAAGAAAAATATGATCATAATAGGAGAGCGTGTTACAAACAAGGAGTCGATACAAAAAGGGGATATATGTGTTTATGTTCCAAAAGATGGCTTTTTCACTATAACTCACAGAATCGTGGAAGAGCATTCAGACGGATACGTTTTTAAGGGAGATAATAACGAATCTGCGGATGAAGATCATATCAGCTTCGAGCAGATAAGGTACAAGATCATTAGAACCTATCCATAAACTGACATATATGCTATCATAAGGGCGTGGCGGCAACTTTCCGCCCTTCCCGGCAGGCTTATTCCTGCTGGTTTATATATGGCCACCATTTGGTGGCCTTATTTAAAACTCCCTTTTTCATTTGTGTTGCTCATGAAAGAATAATTCAAATCTCGGGATTTGCATAATATACAGGAGGATGTGTTTATGAGTAAGTTTAAGGATTTGGGATTATCAATAGCTGCATTACTTGTTTCATATGGAGTTTACAAATTAAGTGCTTCCATTTTTAGTTCGCTGAACAATGATTTTCTGGCGGATTTCCTTGCGCAGTTAATCCTTGCGGTCATGGCCTTTCTGTCTGTTCTGGTATTAAAGAAAACATGGATTTTCCATTCAGATCTACGGAAGCTGAGAGTTGGATGGACAGCCGCATTGGTAATGC
>DEEW01000139.1:7489-14796 GCA_002350465.1 Lachnospiraceae bacterium UBA2868 | reverse complement strand
GTATTTCTGGGCGTGATATGTGGCGCGTTCTGCTTTGGCATTATGCATCTTGGCAACGCACTAAAACCGGAAGTTAGTCTGCGCGAAGCTTTAGTACAGGTTATGTTTACATTTTGCTTTGGTATTTTGTTTGCCACTGTATATTTCAGAACAGGCAAGAATCTATGGGTAGTAATACTCTGCCACGCTATAGATGATTTATTTGCTTTCATTGCGGCGGGCAGATTAAGTGGATTAAATGCAGGACAAACATTGTCCTCTTCCTCATCATCGATTTTGTCCAGCAAAGTGCCTTTGCAGATACTTGGTACTTTCTGTTTCTTCTCAGCTATGTCCCTGTTCTTGCTGAGACCTAAAAAGCTTAGGCAATTACAGGAGCTTTAAGATGTCGACAAATTCAAGTTTCGTGCATATAGAAACACTTTTGTAAAAAGGACAATTAAAAAGGACGTATTGAAAATGGCTGAAGTTACAAGGATAAAAGGCGGAACCGATAACTGCTACATAGTCTCTGAAGATGGCAGAGCAGTACTTATCGACACCGCAAGCGCCGCAAGTATTGATAAGGTGATCACTGAGTGCGATAAATATGAAATGAAGCTTATCGTGCTTACTCACATACACTTTGATCATGCGGAAAACGCGGCAGTTCTCTCAAAAAGATACGATGTACCTGTTGCCTTTTGTAAACTGGACGAAGAACTCTTTGAAAGTTTTGATAAGCAGCCGATAAAACCCAAAGGGATTGTTGGACGTGTGGTTCTAGGATTATCGCTAAAAGTGCTTAGAAATACGAAGATCACGCGTCCCGAAAGAGTCATATATCTCACGGATGGCGATGACCTTTCCACTTACGGTATAAATGCGAAGATCATCTCTCTTCCCGGTCATACAAAAGGCTCTATCGGTGTAGATATTGACGATGAGCACCTTTTTGTAGGAGATGAGCTTGATAACTGGATAAGGCCTGGTGTCGGACACCTTTATAATGACCTTGATTCTATAGAAAAGAGTGCCGAAAAGATCAGGGCTCTAGGTAGCAGAACTATATATTACGGGCACGGAAACCCCTCGAAGAACGGGGTTTTTTAAAGGATAACAAGTTTTATATTAAAGGAGGAGCTTAGGAGCAGCAGATCACAAAGGAATTTCCAGATGAAAAATGCCCACATAACGGCAATTGTTGTAGGTATCATACTCGCAGTTCTTGGATTGTATTTTCTCATTGGGCTGTCGGATATTAAGACCGGTCTTGTCATGACGCTTGTGGGTGCTGTTTTTGTTGTTATCGGATATCTGATGAAAAAATCAAAAAAGAGTGAAATGGAATAGACACTACGGGCCGGTCAGAAATGACCGGCCATTCTTTCGGCATACGGTTATCATAAATAGGCATATCATAACCCTCGATGTGATATATCATATCCCCGGTCTATTGACATTTCTACATCGCGCTCCGAAAAATCAAAGGTTTTCTCGGATTTTCTGCCGTTTGTAATGTCTCTTCTTTCTTCGTTAATACCCTGATATGGGTAATCTGACATATCTGCACCTCTTCCCATGCAGAATTTAGGACTTATGGCAAGATCCGTACTGTGATCAAGCCTTGAAAGAAGCCTGTATGTATTGGATAAAGAGACAACATGGTTTCTTATCTCTATGTATTTTTCGGATAGTTCATGGAAACGCGCTGTAAGATCTGCAGCTGCGGTGGAGTCGATTCCGCTTTCGTTTAAAGAATCCAGTTCCTTACCAAGCTTTATGCTTTCTGCTTCGCATGACGATAGATTTCTGCGGCATTTTGCGAGGTTTCTTCCAATCTCTCTTTTTTTTACCTTAAGATCGTCTTTTGTATCAATATTAAGGGTGCGTGCTATCTCAAATCCTTCAAGAAGAGATATGATCTTGTCGTAGGGAGGCATGTCTATCGGATCTATTTCGCTTTGAGGCATTTTATCTGATATATCGGTGAATCTGTCCCAGTAGTATTCAACCATCTTTACTGCGGCAACAATAAGAAGTTCAAGGCCACTCCTGCGCCTTCCGTCATCATCATATCTGTCAACCACAAGGTAATTTCGCCCCCTGTCATCTTCCCAGAGCCGGTCATGGGATGATTGAGATTCGTTATATATCTGTCGTAAATGTCGCAAATATGATGATTCATGCGACGGCGCCTGTATCTCCCATTGCTTCCTCTCACAGATAGAAGAGCGTAGGTATGCGTCCCCGAGGCGGATCTCCCGGCATTTGTGAGCCCTCTTTTTGCCGTCCTTGTCGATATATGGTCTGGTATAAGTTACATTTTTTGCGGTTTCTTTTATCTCATAGCCAAGGGTTTTCATATATATGACATAATCTGCCCAGGAAGAGACATAGTCCTTAGAGAGAGTCTGTTCTATGTCGAGGCGGATCTGTTCTTTAAATGATACTCCCGCAAGAGCAGCGAAATCTTCACCGATCCCCATCTTTTTCTCAAAGCGGTGTTCATTTCCAAGAAGAATGGAAAGGTTATATTTCAGGGACAGCTCGTCATTTATCTTCCGTATGTTATACCTAAACTTCTTATTCATGGGAAGTTTCCGGCTCCCGTCCGCCTTGTAGGCACATACAACTATATGATTATGAAGGTTATCGGTGTTCATATGGGTGCTTACGACGCACTGGTAGCCAGGGAATGCTGCTTTGGCATATTCTTTTCCGATTTGATGAACAAGTTTTGGATCCAGCCCTTCTGTAACGGGAAATGACTGTATGACATGGTAAGCTTCCACAGATTCTTTTGCCACACGGTTCATCTTGCCACTCTTATGATCTTTTATGAGCTTTGTTCCGCCGCTTCCCCGACGAGCTACTTCCGGCTTATGGTTAAGTTTATATAATCCATAGGATTCTACAAAGGAAGCAGCAGAAGTTTTAGCGTCACATAAGATTCCGGAAGTAAGTACGATTTCAGATCTTTCATCAGTGGTCTTCTCACTGTTTTGGGAATACTCAAGGACGTTTACTATATCTTTATTGGATATCGGTGGCTGTATCGTACATTTTTCCTCATTGGTTATGTAATCCACGCAGTTGTCTACTCCGTAACCACCGTGTATAGCAATGTCTTTTTCAATCGCCACTCTTATCCTCCTTTATCTTTGCCAGGATATCATCTCTTAAGGCCAGGTGTGATTTGGTCAGTTTCTTGTGGTATTTTATGATAAGTTTAGTAAGATCCGCTATTCCGGTGATGGCAGATTCTATTATCTCTTTCTTATCAGTAACGGATTCCTCTGATTCATACAGATGGATAAGATACTGTAGATCCATGTCGTAATCTCTGAATGCCTCTATTATCTGCCGTCCGAGAGAAGGCTCTATTACTATGTGCTTCATATTCTGATTAAGAACTATGTCACGAATAAAAGCTGTCGGGGACAAGCCATAAACTTTTGCCCTTTTTTTTAGAAGAGAAGCGTCACTACCTTTTAGTCGGATGGTGCAGGTTTCATCGTAGGCACTTCTTTCTAAAGACGTAGATTCATATTTGTTAAGAAAAGCAGATAAGACCATAGAAGTAAATGTACTTAAGGTAAGACCGCTTTCCTTGGCAGCAAGTCGTACTTTTTCAATTAATTCAGCCGTCAGATACACACGTATTAATTCTTTCATCCCTGTCATCCTTTTTTCTCTATGAAATCCATTTTTTTTTCAGGCGTAGCCTGACAAGGTGTAAGGGCAGAGCCCTTCCAAGCGAAAATGTGCCCTCTTTGGGCACTATTTTCTCTGCTTGTTAATTATTTTTTTACCTACCTGCCCTCACCTATTAATAAAGGCCATGTTTTACATTTCTTAAAAATCTTTCACAAAAATATGTCTTCCCGGCAAAAATTCGATTCCTAAAAGCGCCCCAGGCACCTTACAGGCATTAAAACCATAACAATCCAGTCACTAAAAGTGACGTATAAGGCGCCCATGGTCACCTTTAGACACTCTTTTGGTCAGATATTCGGATGAAAACGGCATAAATTGGCGTTCCGGAGCGCCTTGCGGGACTAAGAATGGCAAAAATATGAAGAAATAGTGTGTTTTTTGGACGTATTTTTTCTGTTTTTTGAAACACAGCCTTTATTAGTATATGGAGCAAGTAAAGAGTGTGTCAGAAAGGAGGAGCCATGAAGGATATAAAACACATAATCATATTTGCGATCATTGCGGCATTTTGTCTTACCGGATGTGGACTTGCCGTAAAAAAAGCGGATTTCTTTTACGTAAGAGAGAGAAAGCTCGGCCGGGAGGTTAAAGAAAAGATGCCGGCACTTGGAGAGGACTATGCGAAAGTATCCTGGGAGAGGGTATACGGCATATCAAGAGAGTATCCGGGAATAGTGATAAGCACTGCCACATTTGAAAATAAGCCGTTTAATTATCTGATCATTGCAGTAAGTAATGTGAATGATACGACTGTTTTACTGTCGGGGGATGTGGAGGTTTTGGCAGATACCGGGGCAGTAGTGGGACTTGAAAACATCTATGAAAGAGAAGTAACACCGGGGAATACGATCCTCGTCCCTATCTTCTGCGGGATAGGTGACAGGCCAAACGGAAAAGTCAGATGGAGAAATGTTTCGTTTAAGGAGTCCGGATTGACAGCAGTTCCTTGGACATCGGATTGGGAGATAAGGCATGATCCGCATCCTGATGCCGGGGCAGAGGACCTGGTAGGGGATGTGCATATCAGTCTTGAAGGCGAAGCTGCAGGTGTAGGATCGTTGGATGCACTTCTTTTAGATAAGGAAGGCAGGATATTAAGCTATGGCTGCAGTTTTACCGGATCTGATAAGACAGGCTGCAGAAAAGTAGAAGATGAGCTCCGCTTCTTTACCTATAAGTATGATGAAGTAAATGACATGGCATTGTTTGCGGATTTTAAGACATATGAAGGGAGAAAAAATGGACGAGAAGAGATATAACTTAAGGTTCGGATCTCCGGATGATCTAAAGATGGGAGCTGCCGTGTTTAGGCTTCTTGATAGTACAAGGCGCAGGAACATGCTCATATATGACATCTTATGTGTTCTTATCGAGGAGCTTGGTATAGAGAATCTGTCCGGACGTGAAATGGTATGGGCGATCGAGGACTGGACACATAACAGGATAAGGAATGCTGATAAGAGTTCGCCTGTATCGAGAGAAGATCACAGCGATGTTCCAAAGAATACAGCCAGGGATATAGAACCAGATCAGGGATCTGAGCCTGAGATGAATCCGGAGAGATTTCACAACCCGACAGGCCGTATAACAGATCACTATAAGTTATCGGATTTTATGATGAACTGATGAGGAGGATACGTATGAACAGAAAAATAGTAGCAGTAGACTGCGGGAAAGCCTATACAAAGGCTATGTCATTTGACAAAGGAAGTAAAAAGGTAAAAGATTTATCATTCAGATCAAGAGTCGGGCAGTCAAACAGCCTTGTAAATCTGACACTTGATGAAAGTGCTCATGTTGTTTCATTTAAGAATCCCGATAAAGGTATGGAGGGAGAGTGGACCATAGGGGCATATTCTGGAGATACTAGTTATTCCAATTCAAAAAAGGATGCCATCCATAAGATGCTGATGATAGTTGCCATAGCACTTGTTACTGATAACGGGGACATGGTTGAGGTATCAGCAGGATGCCCTCTCTCCGTATACTCGGACAGAGATGAGAAGAGGGATTATTTTGAGTACATATTTCCAAGCGGGAGAGTAGATCTTGTAATAGACGGTAAGGAGCATTACTTCTATGTGGATAAGGACAGATGTGTAATATTTCCGGAATGCTTCGGGGCACTTTTCCTGTATGCTGACAAGTTTGATAACAAGGCAGGTATAGTTGATATCGGTGGTCTAAATGTTAATGCCGGATTCTTCCTCGACGGGGTTTTTGATCCTTTAAAGAGTCAGACGGAAAAACTGGGATATTACTCGCTGCTTTCTGTCTTAAGGAGCCGTCTTAATGCCGTGTGTGATGCAAATTTTAATGACGATGAGGTAAGTTCTTTCTTATATAAAGGGTATGTAAATAACTTCAAGGATACGGCAAAGATCATAGAGGATGTAAAAGACCTTCATGTCCAGAGGATAAAGAAGAGCTTAAAAGAATGGGATCTTGAGAGCACGAACCTTATCTTTATCGGGGGCACGAGTACGATACTAAAAGGCCAGATAGAAAAGGCATTTACTAAGAAGACCTTCATCCCGGAGGATGCAAACCTGATAAACTGCAAAGGATTCCTAAAAGCCCAGATCGAAGGGTGCGGTTATAAAAGCCCCGTATAAGATATGGGATAGATCATAAAAGGGGCGGGATTTTCCCGCTTCTTTTTATATGAAAAGATCACTTGATCATCACATCGCGGGGCAGGGCTTGTTTACGACCTCATTAAACAGTGCCTCGTAATCGTAAGTTCTTTCTTTAAAACCGGCATAAAACGGCCTTACAAAGCTTCCTGATACCTTGCCGGAAGGAGCCGTCGTCTTTTTGCTGCCGCGTATGAGGCTTATGATATATCCGGTGAGATTGGAGACGTTATCCCTTCCAAGTGCGCTGTATATGCACCTTTTCATCTCGTAAGGGGAAATATCGAACTTCTTTGCCGCATTTGCTATGCTTTCTATGTCAGTTTCCGATAGTCTCCCTCTAAGGAGTGCTTCAGCTGCGCAGAACATTGAATCGATCTCGATTTTGGGAAGAACTTCGGACGCTCTATCCTCATTAGATGGATCCTCAGATATGTTCACACTATGGTCAATGGACAGGTCCGTCTTTATTGANNCTCTTAAAGGTAAAAAGAAGAGCAGTGACGGGAGATCCGTGGGCAGACGATCGTTCAACCTTAACTTTTAGGTCAGAGAAGATATTCTTGTTGGTAAGCTCTTCGATTGCCGGATTTACAAGCTTTTGAACACAGTTATTGTTGCTGTATCCGCAAGTTCCCAGCCTTACCTTAAAATCCTCGACCCTTATGTGCCATATCCCGGTAGAGCGGAACTGCTTCAGGTTGATAAAGATATATTTTGCTGCTTTTGACTTTAACGATATGAACTCTCTTATATCAAACTGCGTATATCCCTTTGAAACAGAAAGAAGCGCTTTTGCCCTGGGATTTATCGCAACAATCAGTTCTCTTTCGTACCAGTTGCGGGTGAAAGAGGAGAACAAGGAAAAATCACTTTCCTCGTTATCCGTAGCGGTAGAATATAAGACTTTCGATATCTTAATGCACAGCGCGGCAAGAACATCATCAAGATCCCTGCTTGTACGCTTTGGAT
>DEEW01000139.1:5922-7460 GCA_002350465.1 Lachnospiraceae bacterium UBA2868 | reverse complement strand
TAGTCCTGTAGGGGATTGTAACCTCATCCTCCGGGTTTTCGTAAAAGCGTGAAAGGATGTACATAAATGCGTTCATCTCAAGTTTTGTAAGCCCTGTGGGGAAGAAGGAATTGATGTTGTTATCATAGCGTATGAAGTAATTAGCCATTTAGCACACCGCCTTCCCCGTATGTGAACTTGTTGATCAGATTCGGGGTGAGGCCGTGCTTACTGATCAATTCTTCCTGCAGAGCCTTACAGATGTCGTGATGTTTCCTGTACTCGGGATCATCACAGGAAAGATCCCAGATGATGCTCGTGTGGTGATCGAGTGCGATAAGCTTTTCCTTAACTTCCTTTGATAACAAGTTAACTGCATTGTTCATGACTTTTCCTCCTATCAGTCAGACGTTTGTTTGGTGTCATAAACTAATAAGGGAACCGATTTTTAAATCTGAAAAAAATATGAAANNAATAATTTGTAAATTTTTTGTGAACAGGATTCCAGACGTTGGTAGAAAACAGTTAAAACTTTATTGGAGGCTCTCTTTTTTATATTTCAGAACTCCCTTTTTTGTATTGGATAGTTCTCTTTTTTATATTGGAAAGACGGCAAAAATCCCCCCCCTTTTTTATTGGAGAGAATCCGGGAGACTAGATTGGAAGCGGCTTTCGGGCTCCTTAAAAGTATTGATAAAAAAGAATACGTAAAACATCATCAAAAGAGATTGGATGGATTATTTCCAAAACCGGTCTTATGATCAGACGATCAGGAAGAGATTGATCATAACAGATGGTTGATCTATCGGATGATCTTAAGAGCGGTTATGCCAAGCGGGAGCGCGGCAGGATAGAGCCAACAAACTGATACAGATCGGCAACAGGATATAGCATATTACAGCGCTTGTCAGCGCACTTTGCGATGTTATAGAATAAGCTGTGGATAAGAATGGGGGAATATAGCTATCGAAGACGGCCAGATCATTGACCGCGCTGACTTTGATTAGCACCTAAAGGTAAAAATCATGAGCATGTACGACAGAGACTGGTATAGGGAATCATATAAGGAGCAGGAGAAGAAGAATCGGTCCGTTAATGTCAGCGGAAGCACATCGGCAGGTGTAAAGCCGATCCTGTTTATACTGCTTTTTGCCATCATCATGGCAGCTATCATGGCAGCTGCAGGACTGTTTGTTAACTATCCCGCAACCATCGGACTGATAGGCGTAAACATTATCATTTTCATACTTCTTCAGACAAAGAAATGGAACACTTCCATGCTTGCAACATCTTACCAGATGACAATAAAGTAGCAGCAGTTCTACAGGCTGATATCAGCGGCGTTTACCCAGGAGGAGCCTCTTCATCTTATTATGAACATGGGAAGCTTATATAATCTCGGAGTAGTCCTTGAACCTTATATGGGAATGAAGCGCCTTCTTATACACTACGGGATCATCATGATCGTCGGCGGCCTGTTTTCTTGCTTTATTCATAAGATAAAATCACCATATACCAGATCGATAGGGGCTTCGGGCGTTATCTGCGGGCTTCTTGGT
>DEEW01000139.1:428-5869 GCA_002350465.1 Lachnospiraceae bacterium UBA2868 | reverse complement strand
ATATCTTTTAAAGGGCTTTCAGCACTTGCATCGGTAGCCCCGACACTTCTTATCATGGCACTTATGACTGCATCAAAGAGGATCGATTCCATTGGCCATTTCACGGGACTTATCGTAGGACTTGTCTGCGGCTTTCTTGTTGTATCAGGGATAATCTGAGCCCAAAATCACTGTATTATTCACGCCTTTTAGCCGAAATATATAGTAGAAGAGATACTATATCGACGGATCCCGAAAGGCGGTGATCATATGAAAAGAAGGTATTGTTTCTTCAATGTAGACGGGCTCTTAAACAGATCGAGTGACTGGAAAAAGCCGTTTACGATCAACTACGGCTTGGTAAACTTCTTCTGCCATTTCCTTTCCCAGAATAACCTCATACCGATACTGACATCTTCCTGGAGGATCGGCTATAACGGCCCCGGAGATGAAAAAAATGCACCATATATTAAAGAACTTGAGGAGATTTTCAAGGCATACGGCCTTAAGATATATGCCAAGACACCGTATCTTAAAGGAAAACCAAGAGAAAAGGAGATAGAGAGGTTTCTGTATTTCCATAAACCGTTAAACTACATAGTAATCGACGGAAATCCCGATGAATATGAAAGGACAGGGTCCCATATATTCTTTATAGATCCTGAGATGGGATTTACGGAAACAGATGCTAAGCGGGCATCAAAGCTTCTTTCGAAGCTCGATAAAAAAATGGCGGGATAAAATGACCCCATGACCAAAATCACGGTGACATGCTCTGTTATATGTGTTATCATAAAAAACACCCCCATGTATGCAAACGGTGATCTGTATGGATAATTTTCCGGATTACGGTCTTGATCAAAAAGGATCGTTTACGAACAAAATGGAAGGCGGTGCCTTTGTTTTTCGTGCTGACGAAGAACAACGTCTGTTAAGCGTGAATGACAAGCTTGTCAGTCTGTTTGAATGCGATGATGCAGATGATCTCATGGAGTATACGCATGGAACGTTTAGCGGTATGATCCATGATCCCGATGCGGGTCTTGTACGTAAGGAGATCGAAGAACAGCTGAAGCATTCTATAAACGGATCAGGGTATGTGTTCTACAATATAATGACGAAGAAAAAGAATGTTCTCCGGGTTGTCAATCACTGGACGCTTGTCCATGATGAAGAGACGGGGGATGTTTTTTATGCGACGATATACATACACAGGCTTGATAATGCTGCAAACGATTACGATGTTGTGACCGGACTTCTCGGCAAGAGAAAGTTTGACAGATATGCTACGGGCTTAAATAAACAGTGCCTTTCCGAAAACGATACGACGGCCTATGCGATAGTCTATGTCAATCTTGTCAACTTCAAACTGCTGAATCTGAAGCGCGGCGTGAATGAGGGAAATGAATGCCTTAAGATAGTCGCCAAGATCCTTGGTAAGACATATAACAACGGTTTCGTTTCGAGACTTCATGACGATCATTTTGCGGTGTTCACCGAATATGAGGACGTTACAGCAAAGACCGAAGAGTTCATTAGATCGTTCGGGGAGTCTTTCGGCAACAAATACGACATCATCTGCAAGTTCGGCATATACAGGTTTATCCCCAATGAGGATTTCTACATCGAGACGGCGTTGTCGCGTGCAAAGGTGGCATGTGACTCCGTCAGACGGGATGACAAGCATGATATTGCCGAGTATTCGGAGAATCTTGAAGAGACAGTCAAGACCGTCGAGTATGTTGTCGGAAGGATAGACGAAGCCATTGAAAAAGGCTGGATACAGGTGTATTTTCAGCCTGTGATCAGATCGCTTACCGAAGGGGTCTGCAGCATGGAATCCCTTGTCCGCTGGATAGATCCGCAGATAGGATTCCTGCCTCCCGACAAGTTCATCGGAGTACTTGAAGAAGAGCGCTGCATACACAAGCTTGACTGCTTTGTCATCGACAAAGTGTGTGAACTGATCGCCCAGCGCCTTGCCGCAAATCTTCCTACGGTTCCCGCCTCGGTGAACCTTTCGAGACTTGATTTTGTCATGTGCGACATGCTCGCCGTTGTGGAGGAAGCCGTCAGCAAACACGGGATCCCGAAGGAATTCATCCATATAGAGATCACTGAGAGCATGATCGCTTCCGACGAGGAACTGATGCGAAAGACCATAAGAGCATTCAGGGGTGCCGGATATGAGATCTGGATGGATGATTTCGGAAGCGGTTATTCATCCCTGACCATGCTGAAGGATTACGATTTTAACACTCTCAAGCTTGACATGAAGTTTCTGACTCCCCTTACGGAAAAGAGCCGCAGTATCATCAAATCCGTTGTCACAATGGCCAAAGACATAGGCATCAAAACTCTTGCGGAGGGCGTCGAGACAAAGGAGCAGCTTGATTTTCTCAAAGAGATCGGGTGCGGGCTCATTCAGGGATACTATTACGGCAAGCCCGAACCTATAGATGATGTTTTTGAGCATCTGAAGGAAAACGGGATCAAGGACGAGGATATCAACTGGAGGAATTATTATCAGAAAGCAAGTTTAAATGCCCGGGCGACCGATATCCCTCTGGAGATCGTGGAGGACGACGGGAAGACTTTCAAGACGCTGTTCATGAACAGGGCATACCGGGATCAGATCGGAGCGGGGATGCTGGCTGATCATGAGATCGACGAGGGACTCTACGGTATCGAATCCGAAATGATGGAAAAATACCGGGAATTTGCCGATATCACGGAAAGATCAGGCAAGGAGGAAACGTTTTACTATTCCGTCGGATCGAGCAAGCTGTGCCTGACGTTATGTGAGATAGCGCATCAGGGTGACCGCCATATCCTCATCGGGACGATCACAAACTTCTCAAAGGATAACAAAAGACCCGTGTTCGATGCTGATTTTCCCAAACTGTAATGTCTCTTGTTATTTGTGACGATATATTAGATAACAGATAAGAAATTAGCCAAAACCTCTTTTTAATTTTGTAAACCTCCCTTAAATAAGAAACGTAGGATGCCGGCGAGTTACAGGAACTTGCCGGCGTTCTATGTATGTAGTTTTTTTCGGGTGTACGGGTGTATGACAGTTGTGTGACGTAGCATCTGATATCATAAACACATAGAAAAGAACAAGAGACGAACAAAAACTTTTTCATAAAACCTCCCTTGAAGCCGGAATTAACCACTCCGGCTTCGATTTTTGATAAAACAAGACAAAAATGACTGAAATTTGGGAATTATGGCTCGTATTCGTGTCTTTTTTGATGTTTATCCCCCACAAATCACAAATTTCGTGTTAAAATAACTTTATGAATGAAAGAGACGTAAGAGCGGTTGAGAACATGGCTCGTACGGGAATGAGCTTTGATGAGCTTCGAAAAGCCTTCCCGGAGTTTTCGATCGAAGAAGTCGAAAGGATCTATATGCGGATCCGAAAAGAAAGACACAGCGATTCATCAGGTTCAGCCGTTAAGATGAATTGCTCATAGACCACAGCAAAAAGGCTTGACGAGGCAACTCTGATAGCCTTTAATTTATTTAGGCGGTTTTATTGGACATCAGCCGATTTATCATTGGGTTAGGAGATAATCCTAAGGATAATCCTAAGGGCATAGATCATGGTAGGAGGGATATTTATGAATATGCAGGTGGTGACTTGTCCTAATTGCAACGGCCAGGTACAGATTGATACTTCCAGGGAGTTTGGCTTTTGTTCTTATTGCGGAACCAAAATACTGTTTGAAAGAGACGCTCCGGCAAATGCCACCCAGGCATTCGCGGACAACAGAACAGCAGCTCTGGATGAGATTACAAAGATAATGGATCATTTTGAGCCCGTGGCAGATGAGTTCAGACGCGTGGATACAATCAATGACCAGATCGGCATTCTATCCAACAAAAAATACTCAGGTACTATCAGCGCCGGAATAGTCATATTAGTGATCGGACTTATAGTAATGCTTTGTGGCGGTATTCCCGTGGGGATCGTTATGATGATTGTGGCTGTCCTGTTATTTGTTGGCAGCGGAGTGCAGAAGAATAATGACCAGCAGACCATAGAGAACCTGAAAGAGGAGAAGCGAGAGCTTTCCAGGCTGTTGTTTGATAAATACAATGAATATCCGAACTGCCCTGTAGGTATCGAGTATTGCCGATCAGATGTGTTATATGATCTTTATGAGTACTTACGGAAGGGCCGCGCCGAGACTATCAAGGAAGCCATAAATCTTCTCGAGAGCGATGAGCATAACGCAGAAATGATGCGCATAGCCCGGGAGACGCGGGAAATAGCCCAGAGAAACCTTGAAGTCAACACCATTAATATGCTAAATGATCTTTAATATTTTGTTAACTGTTTGTTCATATTTAACTTGAGTGTTTTTCTGATATGCGAATTTGGGGAACTTTTTGGTAAGATCATCGCGAATAAGTTCCCTGATTTTGTGTTGAATTTTAGGGAACGTTTCGATATAATATCTGCATATAAGTTCCCTAATCGAGGTATGATATGAATAATTTTGAACTTATACAGTCATTAATTCAGGAGAAAGCTGAGGCAGAAGCACGTTTAAGCTTAATACCTTACGACGGATCTCCTGAAATAAAGGAAAATCAAAGCGGGAAGTATCTGTACATCAGGAAAAGGGTTGGAAGTAGGCTTACATCCACATATGTGGATGTTTATTCTGATGATCTGTATCAGTTATTACTTAGAAATGCCAAGGAATCGCGCGAATTAAAGAAGACGATCCGAAAACTGACGAAGAAGCTCATCGAATTGGGCTATACTTCAAATGAACTATCGCCAGACGTTCTTCTCAATCTGGATTTTGCAAGAGCCAATATGAAAACAAGTATTTATGACCAGGCAATTTTGGAAGGTGTATCTACTACATTTCCACAGACTGAGGACATAATAGAAAATGGAACCGTTAATGGAATGACAGCCACGGATGTTCAAAAGATACTAAACCTTAAACACGCATGGGAATTCATTCTTGATGAAGATGTTATACAAGCGGATAGTGATTACTATCTTTTATGTCATATAGCGAAATTGATCAATGAGGGTTTCTATTCCGATGGTGGTAGGATTAGAGGCGTTCCGGTTACTATAGGCGGGTGTTCTTATATTCCACCTATACCAATTGAAAGCGTTGTTAAAGAAAAAATACAAGAACTTCTTTGCTCAGAAAAGGATGCTATTGATAAAGCGATATCTCTATGCCTGTATTCTATGAAAACACAGATATTTATTGATGGAAACAAAAGAGCGTCTGTGATATTTGCAAATCATTACATGATCTCAAAAGGATTGGGGCTTTTGATCATTCCCGAGAAAGAAGTATCCGAATTCAGAGGATTGTTGATTGATTATTATGATAATGACAACGATGATACTATAAGCGATTTTCTCAAAACAAAGTGCTGGAAAAGGATTGACGAAAAATGAATCTGACTATAAGAAA
>DEEW01000139.1:288-417 GCA_002350465.1 Lachnospiraceae bacterium UBA2868 | reverse complement strand
CTGAATAATCTAAAGGTTTTGAACAATCTTAGGGATGGATTGTCTTATCCGTACACGGAACATGATGCGGAGGATTTCATCCGTGCGATGTTATCGGCGGACAAAGATAGTACATTTGCATTTGCGATA
>DEEW01000139.1:0-194 GCA_002350465.1 Lachnospiraceae bacterium UBA2868 | reverse complement strand
GGATATATGACAAATGCAATCAAGCAGGTCTGTGAATATGTGTTTGAGAATACAGATATTATCCGTATTTTTGCCGAACCGTTTGCGTACAATATAGCTTCATGTAGGGCTCTGGAAAAGGCAGGTTTCCAGTATGAAGGAACATTAAAGAGTAATGCCGTGAAATGTGGCAATATCGTTGATATGAAAATGTA
>DEEW01000178.1:4505-4696 GCA_002350465.1 Lachnospiraceae bacterium UBA2868 | reverse complement strand
TATGAATGCCGCCATGGTATCGGATACAGCCGTTTTAAAGGTGTGATGAAAGATATCGAAGCAAATGTTCTTTCATTCGTTCCTACAGATGATACATGCGAGATCAGTCAGATCAAACTTACAAACAACTCTTCATCGCCCAAGAGCATCAAACTCTTCTCATACGTGGAGTGGTGTCTCTGGAATGCGGA
>DEEW01000178.1:3534-4491 GCA_002350465.1 Lachnospiraceae bacterium UBA2868 | reverse complement strand
AAACTTCCAGAGAAACTTCTCAACAGGGGAGGTTGAAGTCGTTGACTCTACGATCTATCACAAGACAGAGTACAGGGAACGTCGTAATCATTACGCTATTTACTCTGTAAATGCCAAGATTGACGGTTTCGATACTTCAAGAGACGCTTTCCTCGGAGCTTATCATGACAACCACGATCCCGAGGTAGTATGCGAAAAAGGTCAGTGCACCGGTTCCATCGCTCACGGCTGGTCACCCGTTGCGGTTCATCAGATCAATGTTGACCTGCAGCCCGGGGAGACAAAATCATATGTCTTCGTTCTCGGCTACTGCGAGAATCCGGTAGAGGATAAATGGGAGTCAAAAGGCATCATCAACAAGAAGCCTGCAAAGGAGATGCTTGCGAAGTATCAGACCGATGCGGATGTTGAAAAAGCATTTAAGAAGCTTTGCGACTACTGGAAGAATCTGCTTTCAATCTACACTGTTGAGTCGAAAAATGACAAGGTCAACAGAATGGTTAATATATGGAACCAGTACCAGTGTATGGTAACATTCAACATGAGCCGCTCCGCTTCCTATTTTGAGTCCGGTATCGGCCGTGGAATGGGCTTCCGTGATTCCAACCAGGATCTGCTCGGATTTGTTCATCTGATTCCCGAACGTGCAAGAGAGCGTATCATCGATATCGCCTCAACACAGTTCCAGGACGGATCGGCTTACCACCAGTACCAGCCTCTTACCAAGAAGGGCAATTCCGATATAGGTTCAGGCTTCAATGACGATCCGCTTTGGCTTATCGCCGGAACATCCGCTTATGTTCGCGAAACCGGTGACCTTTCGATCTTAAAGGAAATGGTTCCTTATGATAATGACATGAGTGTTGCTACTACACTTATGGAGCATCTTAAGAGATCCTTCGATTACATAGTTAACCACAAAGGTCCCCACAATCTTCCTCTCATCGGACGTGCCGA
>DEEW01000178.1:0-3465 GCA_002350465.1 Lachnospiraceae bacterium UBA2868 | reverse complement strand
ACTTTCGGACCTTCCGAAGGACCTGTTGCGGAGTCCGTATTTATTGCAGGAATGTTCGTTAAGTACGGTGAAGAATACGCTCAGCTTTGTGAAGAGCTTGGGGATAACGCTGAAGCCGCTCGCGCAAGAGACGAAGTTAAGAAGATGTATGACGCAGTTCTTAAGGACGGCTGGGACGGCGAATGGTTCGTAAGAGCATACGATGCTTACAGCCACAAGATCGGCTCCAAGGAGTGTGAAGAAGGTAAGATCTATATCGAGTCAAACGGTTTCTGCTCGCTTGCAGGTATCGGTGTCAAGGAAGGTCTTGCCGAGAAAGCTCTTGATTCAGTCAAAAAGCACCTTGACTGCAAATACGGTGTAATGATCCTGCAGCCCGCATACACAACTTATCATGTTGAGCTCGGTGAGATCAGTTCTTATCCGCCCGGATACAAAGAGAATGCCGGAATATTCTGCCATAACAATCCATGGGTTTCCATTGCGGAGACTGTTATCGGACGCGGAGACCGGGCATTTGAAATATACAAGAAGACTTGTCCCGCTTATACAGAGGAGATTTCAGAGATTCACAAGACCGAACCCTATGTATACTGCCAGATGGTTGCCGGTGCAGATGCTTATCTTCCCGGCGAAGGCAAGAACTCATGGCTTACCGGTACGGCAGCATGGACATTCACAAATATCTCTCAGTACATTCTCGGTGTTTATCCGACACACAAGGGACTTCAGATTAACCCCTGCGTACCTCACGACTTCGGTGATTTTAAGATCACGCGTAAGTTCAGAGGTGCAACCTACAATATTAATGTTAAGAATCCTTCAAATGTTGAAAAGGGCGTTGCAAGCATGACCGTAAACGGAAAATCGGTTGACGGCTGCATCGTTCCCATCGAAGACGGTGTCAAGGAATACAACGTGGAAGTAACTATGGGATAATCCCAACTGGATAGCCAAAAGAAGCGGGTGCATATCAAATCGATATGCACCCGTTATTGTTTTATTGCTCTATTTTAAATGTATATGCGGTATTGTATGTTGCAACATAAAGCGTATCACCAACTACTTCAAACTGATCCGGACCGGACCTTACCTTGATACGTTCAATGGTCTGTCCTGTAGAGAGGTCAAGCAGATAAATGTAGTCATCCTCTGCCGTAAATCCGTATCCGCATATGATCGTATCTCCCACGATCTTGAAGTTATTTGCATTACTTACAAGCGGGTCACTTCTCCAGATAACTTCGTTCGTATTAATATCGATTGCGACAATATAACTTGATTCGGGCTCAACCGATGCATATCCGTTATGTCCCACGGAAACGTACAGTATGTCATCAACGATCTGTGCCCACCGTATGTACTGGGTCGTAGCCGAATACTTGCCCTTATCATCATCCGGCCCGTTCATAAGTGTATAGAGGTTAAAATCATACAGCAGATTTTCTCCGTTCGCATCATAGACAAGAAGGTCCGAGAACATATAATCGTATTCGATCGGATCGGTTGCTTCGTAGTAATAGGTTCCGTCAGAATACGGAAGATGTGCAACTTCAAAACCGTTATCATTAGCCCATACTTCGGTGTCGAGCCAGTCGCTCTTCTCATCAGTCAGTTTCTTCAGTTTAATATGCTTTGCGTTGGGATCCTCGTATGCTGTGAGGTTAAACTGATCCCACGAAGGATTACCTATTTCCACGTAGAGTCCCTCTCCCTCACCCTCTCCTTCATAATAATCCGAAGGTTCAGCCGGCAGGTCCTCAGACTGTGCCTCTTCTGTTTTCACGATCTTACCCATATCCTGCTCCCCTTCAGGGATATACGCTTTCTGTACGAGATCTGGGTAATCTTTGTAAGGTAAAACTATATCAATATAGCCTGCTGCATAAGAGGCTATTTCATAGGGTGAAAATGTAATGCCGAGTCCGTCCGGCAGAAGAAACCATGTGAATGAATCTTCATCCAGTTTTCCCTCAAGCACCTCTACAAAACCGGAATTTTCTTCGTCACCCGTGTATGCGAATGACTCAAATTCATCAGTAATTTCCGGATACTGCGAGTACAGCTCTTCCTTAATTATCTCCGGTGCACCTTTTGTATCCGCAAGAACATCCCGAAGCATAATCTCTTTTCCGGTAACGGGGTCGAGATTTACAGACCCCACCGCATGCATTGGATGAACTCCTCCGGAAAAATCATAGTATTTCATTCTCATAGACATCAAATGATCGTCAAATCTGAGGATTTCCACAGTAGTTTCGCTCGTGTACGGAGCATCACCGGAAAAATTATCCTCATCTCTGTAATACCCATACTCGCTGACTGCACTTCTTGTCTCATTGCTCCATGTCTCATTTAGCTCAGCAATGGCATCAACAAGTTTGGGATATGATTTTCTTGCGTTTTCAGACAGGATTATCTCCGGGTGTGTCCCTGTGGCAAGTACCTTTCCGTCATCCGATTTGCATGTAAGAGGGTGCGTAACAAGCGTCAGCATTACATCCCCGACATCCCTGGCACTCTTTCCGTCAAGGGTCACCCATTCCTGGGAATTCTCCTCGCTCTTTTCGGGATCATCCTTAACATCTCCAGACTGTGCGGTATTATCCGTATCACCGGCTGATACATCTTCCGGTTTCTTACCGCACCCGGCAAGGGAGAGGGTGAACACCATACTTACGCAAACAATTAAAGCTACAAATCTTTTCATCAGTCCAATTCGTCCTTTCCTTACTCTGCCTTATGCTCCCTGACCCATTCGAGCAGATCTTGTCGCACATCAGGAATATCTTCGCAATAAATACTCATAACTTCCGTAACACTTGCTCCCTCGGCAAGATCCTTAACAGTTTCCGTGCTTGCCGAAAATCCGCTGCTGCCCTGTGAAGCTATGAGGTATACTTTTTTGCCGTTCCAGTCATTTTGCTCAAAAAAAGTCGCAGCCGGCATCGGAATATCTCCCCACCACAAGGGGTATATCAAGATGATATCGTCATAACCCGATATGTCAAGCGGCTCAATATCCGGTCTTGCCGCAGCTCTCTTTTCTTCCCCCGCTACACTTACGGTATCGTCATAGTCTGACGGGTAGCGCTCCCCGGTTACTGTTATTGCCCGGGTTTTAAGCCCCGTAATATCCGACAGCATCATGGCGAGCAGCTCATTGCTTCCCACAAGTTCACCGTCCGCCACCATAAGAGATGCTCCTGAAACGGCATCCACATCTTCGGTAAAATCCGTATTACCTACTCTCGTAAAATACACAATAAGCGCGTTGTTACCTCTCCACTCGGCCTTCTCTCCTAAAACCGCATCCGTAAGCTGTATTTCCACTTTCTTCGCATGTCTGTTTAAATACGGTACAAGCGCCAGTCCTATGGCAAGCGATGCTCCTACCGCCACTATCATAATGAAAATCGCACACTTCTTCTTTTGCGTACGCATGACAAAATGCATCATGCCATG
>DEEW01000068.1:4724-4874 GCA_002350465.1 Lachnospiraceae bacterium UBA2868 | reverse complement strand
GAGCTCTCCGCCCAGCTAAGAATATCTCCTTTTTTCGGCTTATTTCCCTGTTCATCAAAATAACATGCGCAGGAAAAGCCATCCTCACTCAGCAGCCCCAGCTTTTTTAACTGCTCTTCGTATTCGTCCTGCATTGAATACATGAACTTT
>DEEW01000068.1:4122-4495 GCA_002350465.1 Lachnospiraceae bacterium UBA2868 | reverse complement strand
GACAAGAGTCTGCATTACCTTTGCATATGTTTCACCGTTGGCCCCGTCATATATTGCCTGTTGTTCTTCTGTGAGTTTCATTATTCTCCTCCGAAAAGTTTTATCTTACCGTCAATTTCAGATTTTCATCGCAGTCTCATACGCATCCCATATAACTGTTCTCAGGTTACCAACCTTCTTACAGTCTCCGATATAGTATGCTTTGGTTTCGCCCTTTGTAAGGGGATTGGGTACATACCCGACGGAACTTATCACTGAATCACATTTGATAGTTATCTCGCCCTGTTTGGATTCGCAGACTATCTCTCCATCCCTTACTTCTTTAAGCTTTGTCTCAAGATAGACCGGGGTCTTTTTCAGTGCAAACCACTCA
>DEEW01000068.1:0-4094 GCA_002350465.1 Lachnospiraceae bacterium UBA2868 | reverse complement strand
ATGAGCTGTTTGCAAGGCATACACCTGTCTGGGATATGAGATCATCCTTCATTTCAACTATTATCGGGTGTTTTCCCGAAAGTGCGAGTTCATATGCTATCTCGCATCCGGTAAGACCTCCTCCTATAACAGCAACCGTGTCTCCCACTTCTTTACCGTTTAAGAATTCACACGCTTCTATGGTTTTATCAAACCCCGGAACATTATTAAACACCCGTGGCTTGGCACCGGTTGCGACTATAACTGCATCGTACTTCATCTCATCAAGGGATCTGATCTCGGATCCGAGATGAATGTCTATACCGAGTCTGTCCATTTCCCGTCTGTACCATGCAAGGAGCATACGAAGCTTCTCCTTGTAGCTTTCCGCACTGGCTGCAATAAAAGTCCCTCCAAGCTTATCATCTCTTTCAAAGATTATCGGATTGTGACCGCGAAGTTTCAGCACTCTGGCAGCCTCCATACCGGCTATACCTCCGCCTATGATGCCCACCTTTTTGGGGGAAGAGGTCTTCCTGATATAATGCTTATCCTTCTGCATTGTCTCGGCATTTACCGCACACCTTGCAAGACCAAGGCTGTCTGACAGAGACTGGTCGTTTGCCACTCCCTTGTAATGGCACATATTAAAGCATCCGTTATGGCAGAGGATACAGGGACGGATATCATCTTCCCTGTCATTAATCATTTTTGTAATCCATTCCTGATCCGCAAGGAAATTACGGGCGAATCCGGCTCCGTCAATCCTGCCTTCACGGATAGACTCCGCAGCCGCCTCAGGCGAGAGTCTGCCTGCACATACAACAGGGATATCAACAAACTTCCTGATATGCTCAACATCTTCAAGATTACAGTTCTCAGGCATATAAATGGGCGGATGCGACCAGTACCACGCATCGTATGTTCCGTTATCGCAGTTGAGCATATCGTAGCCGGCATCCTGCAAAAACTTTGCAGCCTTCTCAGACTCTTCCATATCTCTTCCCACTTCTTTATAATCCTCGCCGGGAAGAGCTCCCTCTCTGAAGCCTTTTGTTTTGGATACCACACTGTAACGCAGGGATACCGGAAAATCATCCCCGCACTCTTTCTTAATGGCTTTAACTATCTCTGCCGCAAACCTGTATCTGTTCTCAAGGCTTCCGCCGTATTCATCATCACGCTTATTGACATATAAAAGGGTAAACTGGTCAAGAAGGTATCCTTCATGGACAGCATGTATCTCAACACCGTCAACTCCGGCTTCCTGACACAGTTTTGCCGACTTGGCAAAAGCATCTATGTATTCATGAATTTCCTCAACCGTAAGGGCACGCGATGGTATCTTATCCGACCATCTGTTGGGCGATGCACTTGCTGAAGCGGTTATCTTATCAAGATCCATAACAGGTTTTGACAGCACTCGCAAAACAGGGTTTGTATAGAGCGTTTCCATCATGGACGATACCGTAAATGAACGTCCGAAACCGGCAGTCAGCTGAATGAAAAGCTTTGCTCCTGTTTTGTGAAATTCGGGCATCCATTTTGCAAGATCACGGTACATTTTTTTATTCTTGTAAAGCCACTGTCCGAACATAGGATTATATACAGGCTGACACCCGGGAAGGACAAGTCCGCAATTATTCCTGGCAACCTCCATTATGAAATCGGCCCCGGCCTTATCGAAATGATTTTTTTCCATCCAGCCGAACAGATCCGTTCCGCCCATCGATGTAAGTACAAATCTGTTTTTGATCTCGCAGTTTCCGATCTTCCACGGTGTGAGTAAAGCCTCAAGTTCCTTACGCATTCTCTTCTCCTTTGTTGTTTACTGTGACCTTATCTGCAGGCAGATGTTTTAACAACTTTGCCTCAAGATCAGCACCTCTGACCGGTTTTGAGAGATAGTCGGCAAAGCCCATCTGAAGATATTCTTCCTCCGCACCCAAAAGTGCATTGGCTGTAAGCATTATGACGGGAGTTTCGGTGTTCAGGCCTTCCCGTTTAATTACCTTAAATGTTTCCACTCCGTCCGGATCAGGCATCCTATGGTCAAGAAGTATCAGATCGTACTTCTTCTCGCGGCACAGATCCATAGCTTCAATACCTCCGAGAGCGGTCTGTACATTTACCTTTGTCTTTTTGAGCAGAGCGACTATGAGCTTTAAGTTCATTTTTACATCATCAACCACAAGTAAATTGGCATCCTCTGCCACAAAGCTCTCTTCGTACCGGTAGGCGCCTACCGAAGGTTCCCTGACAAATCTGCCTATCGGCTTGTCATCAACAATTTTCTGAGGAATCCTGATAGTAAAACAGCTTCCCATATCCGGTGTACTCTCTACGGAAATCTCACCGTGCATAAGCCCGATGAGCTCTTTTGTAATCGCAAGTCCCAGTCCGGTACCCTGTATCGTTGCGTTTTCTTCTTCATTGACACGTATGAAGGCATCAAACAGCTTGTCTATATCCTCCGGTGCAATTCCTATCCCGGTATCGGAAACCTTGAAGATAAGATCTGCCATATCCGCCTTTTTACGGCAGTTCATATTTATTGTTATTCCGCCTTCTTTTGTGTATTTGATCGCGTTGGATACAATATTTGATAAAACCTGATTGATATGCCGCATATCTCCGTGAAGAACGGAAGGCATCTGCTCATCACAATCCACTTTAATATACAAATGCTTTTCTTCCAGGGGCTGGGAGAATGAATTAATACAGTCACGAAGCAGCTTGTAAGGATCGTAATCCGTCTCGAACAATTCCATCTTGTTTGCCTCAATCTTGGAAAAATCGAGAATATCGTTTATAAGACTAAGCAGTGTATCTCCGGACTGCCTGATATTGTCGGCATACTCTATCAACTGAGCATCGTTTGTGGAACGAAGTATCATCTCATTCATACCAAGCACGGAATTAAGCGGAGTCCTTATTTCATGAGACATACTTGCCAAAAAATTACTCTTTGCCCTGTTAGCTGAATCAGCCGCATTCTTTGCCTCGTTAAGTTCATTTACAAGGTATCTGTTTTCTGTATCATCCTCTATCAGAAAATATGAACCTATAGGGCGCCCCTTCTTGTCATTGAGCTGATTGTAGCGGATATTGTAATACTCTTTTTCCCAATTACCCGGGGCCTGTGCATATCTTTCATACACAACCGTTCCAAACTTTTCGTCATGTTCATTAAGCGTTCTTATAACAGTTGAAATCGGCTCCTGATCCATATCACAATACTCGGGATCTATATCAAACCTTGACCTGGAAAACTCATTGGAATAAATGCAGTTATTGGTCAGATCAAACAGTATAAGACCCTCATTCATATCATCAACAGCCCTGTCGATGGTAATATTCATAAGTGTTTTAGGAACAAAGACCGTGATGGACAGGTAAATAAGCAGTCCCGCCACTGCATAGAAAATGACGGATGCATCAAGCACAAGTGAAAGTGCCATGTAGAAAATGTTTAAAACAACAACCAGGAAAAGTACGGAAAGTATGATCAGATACTTGATCCGGTACAGACTGTATGTTCTGGCAATCCTGTATATGATAAAGAAAAATGCGATAAGGATCAGTGCGTAGTCAAGTGCCAGATGAATATAGTACGGATAATCAAAGGATGTCAGATAAAAGGATCCGTATGAATATACGCTCTCATACACATAGAAAGCGTGCTTAAAAATCATATTTAAAAAGATCGATACGGAATCGGCAAACATAACAACGGCAATTATACGCTTCCACCTGTTCATTATATTGTCATGTTCCGTATACAGCATACAGAATCCGCTCAAGAAATAAAGAATCCAGTCAATTGACACAAAATAGACGCAATACGCAATATGCGCGCTTATCTCGTCAAACGACAATGCCACCAGAATATTGGCAAATGTAGCGATTATGGCAGCAACTATTGTACATGCAAGCCATCTGCCGTATTTGTTCTTTATTTTGTCAGCTGCACTCACGGTCGGAATCATCGTAAGAGCGGCGATAATATCTGCTATGACAAAGATCGTCTTAATGTACATACTGTACTCCATGCAAATGATTTTCAAATATTATACTATATCGCCCTTTGCCTCGACAAGAAAAATACTTGATAC
>DEEW01000160.1:4452-4806 GCA_002350465.1 Lachnospiraceae bacterium UBA2868 | reverse complement strand
TCCAAGTAAAACTTTACGCTAGCGCAAAAAAGAAACCTCCGCGTTTTCCTTAGCAGGATAACGCAGAGGCTGCAATAAAACTTATAATCTCTCGTTTTATTCTTCCAGCGAATTCTTCTTCGATACCACAACAGTCTGGGTATAGCAGGAGAAAATCGCATCCTTCGACGCATCGGAAAGCTGCGGTGTTATACGGCTCACAACAGGCACGATGATGAGGGATACTATCATTGCAGCTGCGCCGGCAACTATAGGGGACGAGAAGAAGCTCATGAACATATTCAGCACGGTGATACCTACGCCTGCAATGAAGCTTGCCCATACAGCGATTTTCGATGTCTTCTTATCATACAG
>DEEW01000160.1:401-4303 GCA_002350465.1 Lachnospiraceae bacterium UBA2868 | reverse complement strand
ACTCCGATGAACACACGCATCGTCAGCACCTGTTTTTTCTCTGTCATATCCTTCACAAACAGATCCTTAATAAAATCAAGAGTCAGTGTAGAACTTGAAGTAAGAACAAGTGATGAAAGTGTTGACATAGACGCCGACAGGACAAGCACAACCGTAACGCCTATCAGAATATCAGGAAGGGTCGAGAGCATGTGAGGCATAACCGCATCAAACATCATACTTCCGTCTTCTTTGTAAAGCGAAGGATCGTCAAACAGTCTTGCAAAACTGCCGAGGAAATATGTACCTCCGGCAACGACAATAGCGAACAATGTCGAGATAACGGTTCCTGTTTTAACGCTTCTCTCATCCTTTATCGCNNCCGAGGAAGTAGCAGCCGCCTGCGACGAGGAACGCGAATACTGTTGATATTACCGTTCCTGTCTCGACCGATTTCTCGCTTTTGATAGCGTAGAATTTCTGTACCATCTGCGGAAGTCCCCATGTTCCTAGTGATGTAAGGATAACAACACCTACAAGCCCGGCAGGGTCGGTACCGAAGAAGGATGCAAATGCACCGGGCTGTCCCATTGTCTGCGGTACATCACTTTCAATCTGCGATAAGGCCATAACGGCACTCATAAATCCGCCCTTACCGTTAAGAACGGCAGCTATAACAAGAACAATACCGACAAGCATTATTAGCCCCTGCACAAAATCATTCCATGCAGTAGCAACATATCCGCCGACGATTACATACACTGCGGTAAGCAGCGCCATAACCGTTATACATACTTCATAGGGAATGGAAAAGGCCATGGAAAACAGTCTTGACAGACCGTTGTATATCGAAGCCGTATATGGAATCAGGAATATAAAGATTATCACGGATGATGCGATCTTAAGCGAATGACTTTCAAATCTCTTGGAGAAGAATTCAGGCATAGTCGCCGAGTCAAGATGGTTGGTCATAACCCTCGTACGTCTCCCGAGAACTACCCAAGCCATAAAAGAGCCGATAACCGCATTACCTATTCCGATCCATGTGGAGGCAAGTCCGTATTTCCATCCAAATTGTCCGGCATAACCTACGAACACAACGGACGAAAAATAGGATGTACCGTATGCAAACGCAGTAAGCCACGGGCCTACGTTACGGCCTCCCAGAACAAAACCGTTAACATCTTTTGCACTCTTCTTCGATGCAAATCCGATAAAGATCATAACGGCAAAAAACAGGATCAGCAGTGTGATTTTGATAAACATGATATATTCCTTCCTTATTTAATACTTTGACGCGTTAAAGCGCAACGCACTAAAGCAATGATATATCATTCTATCAGGGATGTCAATATCCGAATGAGAGAATTTCTTTTGTTCCTGTTTATTTTTAATGAACGTAAAAAGGTTCCCGAATTTCAGAAACGAAACCCGGGAACCGTCATTAAATATCAGTTATTGTTTATGCATCAAGTTCCGATGTACAGTGCGGGCATCTTGTTGCCGCAATATCAATCTCGGACTTGCAATAAGGACAAACCTTTGTTGTAGGATCTGCTTCTTCCTTCTTGACTAACTTGTCCTTCATCTTGTTGATAGACTTGATAATGCAGAAGATAACAAGCGCAATAAGCAGGAAGTTGATCACTGCTGCAATGAACATTCCGTAATTAAGCGTTGCAGCGCCTTCTCCCGAGCCGAGCACAACAGTTAACTTCGTAAAATCAAATCCACCGGTAAGAAGTGATAAAAGCGGCATTACAAGATCATTAACAAGTGAATTGACGATCGCTGTAAACGCTCCGCCGATGATGATACCGACAGCCATATCCATCACGCTGCCGCGTGAAATAAACTCTTTAAACTCTTTCATGAAACTTTTCATATCGTTTTCCTCTTTCTCTTAAAAGGTCGCGAGCCTCTCCTATCAGCATATCTCTACAACCCAGCCTTCAGGTCCTTTGATCCTGCCCATCTGGATTCCGGTAAGTGTGTCATACAGCTTCTTCGTTACAGGACCCATATCACTCATTCCGGCCGGCAGGCAGATCTCCTTGCCGTGATCTACGATCTTGCCGACAGGTGAAATAACCGCTGCTGTACCGCACAGTCCGCACTCGGCAAAATCTTCGAGCTCGTCAACAAATATCTCACGCTCTTCAGCTTCCATATCAAGGTACTCTCTTGCAACCTGAACGATGGATCTTCTTGTGATCGAAGGAAGTATAGAATCAGACTTCGGTGTAACAAGCTTGCCGTCCTTTGTGATAAAGATGATGTTGGCTCCGCCTGTTTCCTCTAATTTGGTACGTGTTGCAGCATCAAGATAGAAGTTTTCGTCGAATCCCTTCTCATGTGCATCAACGATTGCATACAGGCTCATTGCATAGTTAAGACCCGCCTTGATGTTACCTGTTCCATGCGGTGCTGCACGGTCATAGTCACATATACGAACCGTAAGAGGTTTTACGCCGCCCTTAAAGTAAGGTCCTACCGGTGTAGTAAGAATACGGAACTGGTACTCGTTTGCGGGCTTAACGCCGATGATCGCATCCGATCCGAACATATATGGACGCAGATAAAGTGATGCGCCGCTTCCGTAAGGAGGTACAAAAGCTTCGTTTGCCTTAACAACCTTTTTGACTGCCTCAACAAACTTCTCCTTGGGATATACAGGCATCTTAAGTCTGGCTGCGGACTGCTCCATTCTCTCGCCGTTAAGATCGGGGCGGAACACTACGGTTCTTCCGTCCTCAGTGGTATACGCCTTCAGTCCCTCAAAAACAGACTGCGAATACTGCAATACGCATGAGCATTCATTGAGCACGATGTTTGCATCTGTGGATAGCTCGCCATCGTCCCACTTTCCGTCCTTGTAGTTGGACACGAAACGGTAATCGGTCTGCATGTATGCAAATCCCAGATTGCCCCAGTCAATGTTTTTCTTTTCCATTTGTCACTCCTTCTTTCTGTATTTTTTCAAATAATTATCGTCCTACATCCGCAAAAAGTCAATATTAATCCCACCAGTAGCTTCCGAAAAATCTGTCGATGTGCGATCCGTTTATCCCGACCTCAAATACACCCGTAAGCGGCATCCCATTTGTACTGTACAAATCAGGGGCCGCGTCCATGAGTTCGTAATTCTTTTTAAACCACTCAAGAGGGCTGTCCCCTTTTTCGTAATTTCCGAAAAACTCCATCTCGCATGAATCATCAAACACTGTGTTCTCGTCAATGACAAGGGATACCGTGTATCCTTCTTCATCACTTTCATAACCTGCATTCCACTCATACGGAATGGCCATCGGAACATCTTTGATCACTACCCTGTCATCTGTTACCGTGGCATCAGGTCCTCCCATTACCGAATAATCAACTGTCATGTATTTGCGGTAACCGGTGTGCTTTACATATGCGCCCGAATATCCCTTCTCCTTAAGGCTGTCCAGTGCATTATCCGCTTCATTTTTATGCATAAATGTTCCGGCCGTAACGCAATAGTACGGTTCTTTATTTAAGTTCTCCCATTCAGGCGAATAGTACACTCTTGCATCAAAACCTTCATCACACAACGCTCTTGCACTATCCACAGCATCATTATAGTCCTTTGATGACGCTGTCCACACCCCGAAAAATCCTTCGCTCAGTGTCTCTAATCCCCCGATATCCCCTGAATCTTCACCTTCATAATTTACAAATGCAGACTCATCAAGTTTTATGTCATTGACAGAGTACACGGGGATATCGCTTTCAGATGCCCTGGTAAATACAGCCTTATCGCCTAACACGGAGATCTCATCGCCGTATTCCGATACGATGCTCAGCTTGTCTCCTTCATACTTACATCTCGCGCTCCACTCGTACGGCTCAGTTCCGTAACCGAGGAAGCTCATCACACATTCGATCTTTCCGTTTGAAAT
>DEEW01000160.1:0-229 GCA_002350465.1 Lachnospiraceae bacterium UBA2868 | reverse complement strand
CTCTTTCATCCTTAAGAAACAGCCTGCCCTCATCCGCGGACGGACACAGGAATCCGTCATCAAAGCCTTCAAACAGAAGTCCTTCATCCGTAAGTTCCACATAACCGTGTATAGGCCCGCTCCAGTATTTGCCGAGATTACTCATCACCGAAAACTGAAGAAGATTAACACCGATCCGGTTTTTGCCGGTATCAGACACATCCATGGCATTATCCGGCAATAACTCCAT
>DEEW01000009.1:1827-4592 GCA_002350465.1 Lachnospiraceae bacterium UBA2868 | reverse complement strand
ATTGCGATGTTCATAATAGGTTTTCACTCCTTAATCGTTTTATTGTAATGTCGCAGAAGCACATTAATGTCATTATACACACATTTTTAATTATTTGCACTCATACATATTTCAGATCCACGGCTTTCACAAAATAACCCGGACTTATCTCTTTTGACAGGCCTTCAAGTTCGAGTCTGGTCAGCATCTTTAATACATCCGGCAGCCTGATATCAGCCTCTTGCGCTATCTGTTCCGCACTTTTGGGATCAAGCGCAAGAATATCCGCAACTTTGGCAAGATCCGCCGGTATATCACGTGATTTTGGTTCTGCTATATTGCCCTTTTTCCCATGGCGTGCTGCTTTTATAAAACTCTTCTGGCCCTTGATCTCAAGCTGTTCCATGACAGCCTCAACGCCGGTTGCCGGAAGGGCTCCCTGATACAGCAGATTTATGCATCCTGCACTTAAACTGTCGGTAAGTCTGCCCGGAACTACCAAAACCGTCCGTCCCTGGTCAATAGCCATATCAACCGTTATAAGTGTTCCGCTCTTTGCCCTGGCCTCAACCACAAGCAGAACATCGCACAATCCCGATATTATTCTGTTTCTCGGAGGAAATCTACGAGGCTCCGCTCTCGTCCCCGGTGCATATTCACTTATAACTCCGTTACCGTTTTCGCACAGCTTATCATATAATGATCTGTTTTTGGCCGGATATGTTATGTCAACTCCGCATCCCAGTATCGCAAATGATTTTCCGCCTGCACAAAGGGCGGCTGACTGTGCGATACCGTCAATTCCCCATGCCATTCCGCTTATTATCTGGACATTGTTTTTGGCAAGCCTGTCGGCAAAATATTCTGCCATAAGTCGCCCGTATTCACTGCATTCTCTGGCACCTATTATCGCGACCGATCCGGTCAATTCACTTGGTAATCCTCCCTTTACAAACAACCCGTAAGGCCTGCTCGGTATATTTGCCAGTTTTTGCGGAAAATCCGTATCGGTATGGTTTACATAACTAATACCCTTTGCGCCGAGGCCATAGTACTCCTCCTCCAGAATGCCTGTATCCCTTTTATTCTCCGAGATATAGGCAGCCAGTCCTTCGGATATCCCGCACTTCATCATAAGTTCCCTTCCGCTCATTTCATACAGCGATGCTGCTCCGCCCGCTGCATCTGCAATATCGGCCAGTTTTCCGATATATCCGTCCTGGAGCGTGGCAACCCAGTAATCATATATCCTCTCTTCCATCGTGTATTTCTCCTTTACATTCTTTACACATCTTTGGGTTGTTTGCTCAAAAACTGACCTTCATTCTTACAGCTTCAAGAAGGGATTCTTCATTTATATCATTTTGACCGGCCAGGTCACTTATTGTTCTTGCCACTTTCAAAACCCGGTAATATGTTCTCGCACTCATATCATATTTTATTGCCAGCCTCTTCATAAGCGCCGCACCGGCAGTATCCAGCCGGCAGAACTCCTCAATTTCCCTGTTACCCATCTGTGAATTGAACAGTATCCCCCTTCCATTAAATCTCCTCTTCTGGATCTCATGTGCCGCCATAACCCTCTTTCGAATGATTTTAGACGGTTCCTGTTCACTTTCTGACTGAATATCAAACGGAGTAACCTTCTCGGTTACTACACATATATCCATCCTGTCAAGGAAGGGTCCTGAGATCTTGGACATATACTTGGTTCTCTGAGCTGTATTGCAGGTGCATTTGTTCATATCGGGATAATGACCGCAAGGGCACGGATTCATTGCGGCCACAAGCATACAGTCCGCCGGAAAAGTGCAAATGTCCCGGTTTCTTGTGATATGCACCGCTCTGTCCTCAAGGGGCTGGCGAAGTGCCTCCAGCGATTTTCTTGAAAACTCCGGAAGTTCATCCAGAAACAGTACACCCTTGTGGGCAAGGCTAACGGCACCGGGCTTCGGATTCGCACCACCGCCTACAAGAGAAATATCGGTCGAGGAACTGTGTGCCGAGACAAAGGGACGGCTCGTAATGACAGGCTTACGCGGATCAAGGGAACCTCTGACCGAATAAACGGAAGATACTTCAAGGCACTCGTCCTCACCAAGCGGAGGCATTATCGACGGAATGCACTTTGCTATCAGTGTTTTTCCCGCCCCCGGCGGCCCGATCATTATCAGATTATGTAAACCTGCCGCCGCGATCTCGGCACCTCTCCTTGCGGTTTTCTGTCCCTTTATCTGTATAAAATCATGTTTGTACTCATGCTCTGCGAGAAGATCCCTTCGCAGATGACTTTCCACCGGCGGAATATCAGCACGTCCCTCTAGAAAATCAATTGCCTCATTTATTGACGATGCAGTATAAACATCTATGCCTTCAATTACCGATCCTTCCCCCGAATTGGCAGCAGGGATAAGACACTTGCCTATTCCCTTATCCTTGGCCATCTTTATCATGGGAAGAATTCCCTTTACAGCACATACATCACCCGAAAGTGACAACTCACCTGCAACAAATATACCTTTAAGCGAATCAGCATTTATTACTTCCATGCAGGCCAGCACAGATAATGCCATCGGCAGGTCATATCCCGAACCCGATTTGCGTACATCTGCCGGCGAAAGATTCACCGTGATCCTGGCCACAGGCATCAAATATCCTGCATTTCTGAGTGCAGTCCTCACTCTGTCCTTTGCTTCCCTTACTTCACTTCCTACATACCCTACAATATCAAAGCAGGGCATACCGCTTGAAATATCGGTCTCTACATGAACCGGAAAGCTTTCGAT
>DEEW01000009.1:1397-1734 GCA_002350465.1 Lachnospiraceae bacterium UBA2868 | reverse complement strand
ATGTAAATTGAAAAGCAAAAGTATATCTAGAATATAACCGAATGATATTATACGGTCAAGCGTTTTCTTTATGACCGGTGGGCTCGCTTTCCTTCGCTTTTGCGATGTCTTCTTCCTTCATGACGTATCGGTTGTCAAAAGTCTTCATGATATCCACTATCTCGATATCGTTGTAAAGCGCGGTCATTGCAAGATCAATGATCGTATTTGTGGAAAAGCACAGCACCATAGGCCGGAAAATATTCTGTTCGTTGGGGGTTATGACAAGAGCCTTTTCACCTGTTGAAAGCTCAACACAGGTGCCTTCCGATAACAGGTTGATGCTTGCAACAAGCGC
>DEEW01000009.1:0-1373 GCA_002350465.1 Lachnospiraceae bacterium UBA2868 | reverse complement strand
TTTACCGCAGCCGGATCAAAATACTCCGGATTATCCATCATTACTTTTATCTCGGCAAGCTCTGACTGTGGCTCTCCCGCACTGTTTATCGCCGTCATACGGTCATATTCTTCAGCCACGCACAAAACCTTGGCACCTACTACCATCTTGGCGCCGTGATCGACTTCTTCACCTTTATGATAAGCATCAAGCCTCTTGTATGTCTGCATTACGACACGTTTGACATTCGGCTGCGCGGCAAATGCCGCCTCTATGATCGATATTCCGCTGTATTCAGCGTGCTTAAGCTCAGCCACCTCATCTTCCGTAATATCATCTTTGACAAGGAGTTCGGGGTTGGCATTCAACTTTCCAATGTCATGAACTATCGCACATACGACAGCCTCTGTCATTTCCTCTTTACGGACATTCATCTTGTGACAGATCATTGCGGTAAGAATCGCAACATTCAGGGAATGCTTATAAACAAAATCTTCCTTACTGCGAAGATTCTGTAGGAAATTAATTTTATGATCAAGTCTCCCGTAATTTCTGATAATCGTCTCTGCAAGGTTGTATATCCTGTTGTTCTTTCCGTGATCCAGTATTGCCCTGAGTTCTTCCTCAACCGAGAACACCGTAACCATCTGAAACTTCTCGAATTCGACATCCTCCTCCGACTGCGGCGGAAGCGGCTCGGCAGGCTCAAGCACATAAATGCCGATCAGTTTGAAATTTCGCACACTTTCGATACCCTGCTGTGTAAGCTTTGAATTACGGTCATACAGCAGGACACCTTTGTTGTTGTAGATCGGCTTTGCAAGCCTCATCCCGATTTTCAGATCCTCAGTCTTAACAAATTTCATCTGTACTTCTCCATGAATATTTCGAATTCATTAACCGGAACCGGTCGTGAATAATAATAACCCTGAACAATATCACAGTCTATCGAAGAGAGAAAATCAAGCTGCTCCTGTGTTTCAACGCCTTCGGCAATAACGGCAAGACCAAGCTGCTTGGCCATTCTCACACTTGCCTCAACTATTATCTTTCCTCTGTCGGTTGACATTATCTCATCAAGGAAGAATCTGTCTATTTTGAGTGTATCAATCGGAGCATTCCTGAGCATATTAAGTGAGGAATACCCGGATCCGAAGTCATCCATCATAATATTGAATCCGCATTTTTTAAGTGTAGACATCTCCGCAAACAGTTCATCCACATCTTCCATAAACAGATTTTCGGTTATCTCAAGTTCCAGATATTTCGGAGCAATATTATATTTTCTGACAAGCCCCATCAATATTTCGGATAAGTTGGTATTGCCGATATGGACTCTCGATATATTGACAGATATGGGCAAATAAATCCCGCGCTCCTGAAGATCATGTATA
>DEEW01000141.1 GCA_002350465.1 Lachnospiraceae bacterium UBA2868 | reverse complement strand
ATCTTACCTGCCCGGCTGCCGCAGCCCATTCCTATATTCTTGATGGCGCCGCCGAATCCGGCCTGTTCGTGCCCTTTAAAATGATTAAGGGAAATAAAGACATCCGCATCCATTACAGCCCTTCCGATATAAGCCTCCTTGCAGTATTCCCCGTTAGGTACGGGTACTGTTATATCATCCGTGCCCCGAAGTCCGTCTGCAATAATAATCTGGCATCCTGTTGTGATCGTATTAAATCCGTTGATATTCGCACAGTCCAAATGCTCAAGAGCGTGTTTACGGCTGCCGGGATATAATGTATTGCAGTCCGTCAAAAAAGGCATGCCGCCTTTTTCCTTAACAACATCAGCTACAGCTTTTGCATAATTCGGACGAAGGTATGCAAGATTTCCCAGTTCTCCGAAGTGCATCTTGATAGCAACAAACTTGCCATCCATATCTATGGAGCCGATACCGGCAAGTTTCATAAGCTTTTGAAGCTTTACGGTCAGACTTACATCGAGTTGTGTCCGAAAATCGGTAAAATAAACTTTTGATTTTTCCATCAATAAACCTTTCTGTTTGGCTGCAATTATCACTATATGACCATAACATGATTTTATTCTATATATGGCCGCTTAACAAGTTATTTCTTGCAACGTACATATTCAAATATTGTCAACCGCATTCAACTATCCCGCCATCCCTGACGGTAATCTTCATTCCGGTTTTGACATATTCGAGAAAATCATCTCCGAGACTGTCTATCGTCGGCATTTTGGCATCGGTCCATATGTCAGACAGAAGAACCCCCGCAGCTCCTATTGAATCGATAGGTTTGGAAAACAGCATGCATGCCGGCTGACGCCCGTAATCCGATGCAGTGTAAAGTATCATACCTCCTGTTGTCGACCCGATTGTCTGCGGCAGACAAAGTGCAACTCCTGCCATAGGTTTTTTGTACAGATCCGGATTGTTCTGATCCGAGCATGTTGCCTTCTTGTCTCCCGTAAGAAAACTTGTCTGATAACTTGCAAGTGTATTAAAGCCGCTATGCGTAACAAGCGCCTCGGCGGTGCATTCACCCGGTACTATTACTCTTCCCTTAAATTCTCTCATCACACATTACCTCCGCAAATAATTAATAAAATCCTGTCATCCTCATAGTACCTGCACGATGTGTACGTACGAAGCTTATTTGAATTGGTAATTATCGGAGTACTGTGCACAAGGGGATTGTCACAGTACATAAGCGGACATATGTAACTGATGGTAAGTCCGATCTCCTTGGCCCGCCGCTCCTCTTGTGAGCCTTCAATCGATTTTAAGACACCCGGTGCAGAAGTAAGAACCGTAGGAATAACCAGTTTACTAAGATTTCTTTCCTTAAGTGCATCATATATTCTGTTTATCCAGCCTGTAAGCTCAGACCTTGTCAGATGCGGGCATCCGATAAAGCACATCTTAGGCTTTGCATCAGGATTTTTCCATATCACCGGATAGCTGTCTATAACACGCTGTATTTCGGCATCGTCAATAACGTAGGTCTTTGCATTGTCCGTGATCAGCGCTTCGCCCATTTCCACCGCCTCGGGAGTCAGTTTATCTATATGATACAGACCCACGGCTCCGTTTGAAGCAGTTGCCGCCCCAAAGTTTTTAAGGTATGCACACACCTCATCGGTCAGTTCTTCTCCGAGATACTCAGACAAGCCGAACACATACGGAACATCCTCCATTACTTTCATTCCGATGGCTGAACCAAGCACCTGAGCTGAAGGCAGTTTGGAAGTCTTAAGCTCTATCCGCCACGTCGCCCTTCGCCCTTCATCAGTCAGCAGTCCAAACTTCGGAACAACTCCGAGGATCGATCCGAACAATTCGATAATTCCCGAATTCCGGTTACATCTGGCACCCAGCACTGAATTGGCATATACAACAGCAGAGCTCTCCGCCCAGCTAAGAATGTCACCGCGTTTGGGTGTATTTCCCACCTGCGGAAGATAGCAGGTGCACGTATACGCGTCATCCGACAGGATGCCGAACTGCTTCACCTGCTCTTCGTATCTCTTCTGCTGGCTATACATCACATCGAAAACGATTTTCTGCAAAAGATTCGCCGGAACGTTCTTGATGTCGACCGGTCTTGGATCTGCAGTAAAAGGCTGGCGGCTGACCTGTCCGTCGGCCAGAATTTTATCGTACAGCTCGTAAACCGGCTTCATAATGCCGAGTCCGAAGCTGATAACCGTATGCCCGTATTCGCTTGTTACCGGAACCATGCGTTCCGCGTCAAAAGCCTCGCCATAGGCGATCAGCGTCTGCATCACGCGGGCCATTGTTTCACCGCGGGAACCGTTTAGTATGTCTTGCTGTTCCTGCGTCAACTGCATAATAATCACACCTATCATTGGATCAGCCGCAGAGCGCTGTTGCGCTCTGCGGCCAAATTTTGTTCAGAAATGCTGATACTGTCCCGGGACTTCCACGACCACGTCGGAAAGTGGGAATGTAGAGCAGGGATGAATGTAGCCAAATTCCTTATCCGCCTCACGGCGTCCGTCTGTTTTCTCCGGAATAAAGACATCACCGGAGATCAGGCGGGACCGGCACCAGCCGCACTCACCGCTGCGGCAG
>DEEW01000003.1:8401-8650 GCA_002350465.1 Lachnospiraceae bacterium UBA2868 | reverse complement strand
TATAAAGTAAACATTATACATTATATATTAACGGGTTCATAGGATGATAATTACAACTTTATAATTTATGAGGTATAAATTATAAATCATAAACAGTTTAAGCAAGGAGGGTGGGAGAGTATGAGAAAGATAAGCGTCATCGAAAAACTGATCATAACGGTCTCGGCAGTGATAACGCTTTCGGGAGTACTTCTTGCAGGACTTGTTATATTTAACAGCATAAAAGGATACAGGGCACTCGATCTTCCC
>DEEW01000003.1:5818-8343 GCA_002350465.1 Lachnospiraceae bacterium UBA2868 | reverse complement strand
ATGAGCGGAAATCCGATGCTCGGGTTCGGTGTGGGATGCCTTATTACATGGACGTATTACTTAAGCGGAAGGTGGCAGGATAACACGATAATTACAGTTAATAGTGATGAAAATAATCTATTTTGGATTTCGGTCAGAACTTTTAGCGGGTTAAACCGACGCCAAAGCCAAAAAGACGATGCTCACCTCGGAATAAAAATTTAAATCCGAGGTGAAATGGTATTACAGGCTATTGACCTCGGAATAAAACGGATGTATCCTCGATATGAGGAATAAAAACTGTAGAAGGAGTAATAGCTGATGATCGGACGAAAAAAAGAGAGAGAGGAACTGGAGGAATTATATAAAAGCGGCAAGGCAGAGCTTGCGGCGATATACGGGAGAAGACGCATCGGTAAAACGTTTTTGGTAAATGAGACTTTTGAGGGAAGGATTACATTTCATCATGCCGGATTGTCCCCACTTGAAATTGGGGGTAAAGGCGCAATCATAGCGCAGCTTTCTCACTTTTATTCATCGCTAAAGTATTATGGAATGCAAGGGAATACAAAACCGGAAAACTGGTTTGATGCATTCTATATGCTTGAAAGACTCCTTGATGAGAAGAATGACGGAAGCAGGCAGGTTGTATTTCTTGATGAAATGCCATGGCTTGATACACCGAGATCTTCTTTTATTACAGCGTTCGAGGGATTTTGGAATACATGGGCATGTTCCAGAAAAAACCTGATGGTAATTGTGTGCGGAAGTGCAAATTCATGGATAATGGATAAATTGATTAATAATCACGGGGGTCTGTACGGAAGAGTTACACGAGAGATAAAACTTGTACCTTTTACTATGAGAGAGTGCAAGGATTTCCTTGAAGAGGGCGGAATAAGACTGTCAGAATATGATATAGCTCAAAGCTACATGATCGTTGGAGGAATACCATATTATTTAGGGTATTTCAAAAAAGGAAACAGTGTTGCCCAGAATATAGACGAGATGTTTTTTTTGCGATCCTCCGTTTTAAGAGACGAGTTTGACAGGCTGTTTACATCTGCATTTGAACGTCCTGAAACAATTAAGCAGATTGTCAGATTCCTATATACCAGAAGAAGTGGGTACATGCGAAAGGAAATAACGGATAATACGGGGCTGAAGGAAGGGGAAAAATTATCGGAGTGCCTAAATGCACTGATAGCAAGTGATTTTGTCGTAAAGTATGTACCATTTGGCAAAAGCAAGAGAGAGGTGTATTACAAACTGGTGGATCCGTTCTGCCTGTTTTACCTGCATTTCGTTGATAATAAAGACAGTCTTGCTGTGGACTTCTGGAAGCAAAACACTTCATCGCAAAATGTCATTACATGGAGAGGCCTGGCCTTTGAAAACATCTGTTTTAATCACGTAAAACAAATCAAGGAAGCACTTGGTATAAGGGCAGTCAAAACAAGTGAATCTGCACTTGTTATAAAGAAAGATGCACAGAAAATGCAGTTGGATATGGTCATTACGAGGGATGATAATATAGTCAACATGTGTGAGATGAAGTTCTATAACAGAGAGTTCTTGGTTGATAAAGCCTATTACAAAGAACTATTGGAGCGTCAGAATATGCTAGAGGAAATGATCCCTCCGAGAATGATAGTTCATAATACTCTGATAACGACAGATGGGCTGAAATATAACGAATACAGTACGGTATTTGCCAACGTAATTACACTTAAGGATTTGTTTCTTTTGTGATCGGATGCCTTATATGGAAAAAGATAAAGGATATGAGGCATAAACAGCCTCTTCCGAAAGAAGAGTGGATGGGGAAGTTCTTGCCGGAAATAAAGAAGACTGAATTGGGGGATGCTATGAAAGACCTGTCAACGGCACAAATGATAAGGATAATAAACTCTTATGTCTGGATAGTACTTATCGGGATCCAGGACATATTCTTTGTATCTGTGCTCTTATCAAAGAGTAATGCCGGGGCACTTATGGGATTTGCGGCAGCAGGACCTGTGTTCTTTTCTCTGCCGATACTTGTATTATCCATTATCGAGATCGCAAAGAAGGATTTCTTATGGAACAGCCTTATTATCTTTACGATAACAGATATTTTCCTGATCATTACATATGCGGTGTTATCTGCACTGTATTCACTCATAGGGTTTTTAGGTGCCGCATTCGCGGAAGGAGCAGGGGATCTGCCATATGCCATAGCGGTCAACTACTGGTATATGATAGGGCTTCCCATAGTTTCACTTGTTTCGATAATAGTCCTTATAGTGACTGCAGTTATCTGTAACAGGAAAAGAGCGGTAAAGGGTCATAAGTAGAATAATGTTGAGGATGTTTTAAAGTGTCCATTTGATACTTTTTGGTGCCATATGGATACCGGTATGTTCCGAAAATGTTGATAAAGTGCGGCTTTTACGATAGTCCCTGCTTGAGAAGTTAGTTTTGGAAAAATAAGGCTGACATTCGGTGCAATCGTTTAGTTTCCTCGTGGACCATACGGGACTTGAACCCGTGACCTCCACACTGCC
>DEEW01000003.1:5372-5658 GCA_002350465.1 Lachnospiraceae bacterium UBA2868 | reverse complement strand
CATTTTATCACAGAATCCCCATATACAATAGACATTCCCCATTAAGCCTGTGGCTATATCCTGCCGCGCTACCGCTTGGCCTCCCGCACTCCAGATCAATCGGTCGAATAAGGTTTTCGACACTTACACTCTATGAGACCGACTGATCTTCCGTTTGGGCTAAGGATGTTACCCCCAAAACCGTACAAACGTTCGAGATTTTTGGTGTTTTTTGGTGCTTTTAAGGTGGGTTTATTGGACACCAAAAGTGAGATTATATACCCAGAGAGGGGCGGGGAGCCGGGGT
>DEEW01000003.1:0-5341 GCA_002350465.1 Lachnospiraceae bacterium UBA2868 | reverse complement strand
GTAAAATCAACGTTTTTGGCAAGGGAGGTTACAAAATGAAGAGAGAAGAGATTATGGAGCGTATGTCGTTTGTAATGCACGGTGAGTATTTAAGGAGAGTCAGGGTGTTTGACAACGAGAATAATGAGATGGTCATAAAGGTAGACCTTCACGGAATGTGCAGGGAATCCGCGCAAAAAGCCCTCAGCAATATCATCGCGATCATAAGAAGCCCGTTCATACTAGATGTGATACACGGATATAACGGGGGAACGGTGATCAAGGAGTTGATATATAACGATCTTAAGAGCCCCAAAATAGTAGGACATCGTTCACCTCAGTGGAACCCCGGAGAGACACTTCTCCAAATAGCATAAAGGAGGCAAAACTATGGGATGGATCATATTCATAATAATCCTGATCTGTATATTCGGATCATCGGATACAAGCAGTACCACAACGACAAGAAACAGAGAAACCAGGCTTTCAAAGAGAGACATCAAGAAGATCAGAAAAGCCCAGAGAAGGGCCGAGATGGATGCATACGAGGATATGCTCGTGTATCTGGAAGCATTCTCGGATGATTAACATGAAAAGGGGAGTAAATATGTCAAAGCTTATTTATTGGATCAGAATGAAGTTTAACAGGAATATGCAGTGCGGGAGCTTCTGCCCGACCTGTGAATACTATGAAAGATGCAAGTATGACAGATAAGTCGCCTGACGGGAGACCTAAATAATTAAAGGAATCGGTAAAATGATATCAGGAAGGGGATAAATCATGAGTATCGTTGCAAATAACAGCTATATGTTCAACATGGAAATGGATTTTTGGGAGTTTAGAGGATTTAACGCAGAAGATCTTCTTTGCAGGTGGAGTAAGATCTATGACTTTGCCAAGGATGATCACTCGGAGGATGCGGCTTATTTCCTGGCAGACTGCATGGATGTCCTTTATGAGAAGGTACTTTCCCTTCCGGATCCTGACAGGAACAAGATTATAGATAAGGCAAACGAAGACATGAGCGCTTATGACAGTAAACATAGACGTGGCGTTGCATAGTACGCCAGAGTGTGAAACGGAGGAAATTATCATGAAGAAGAAAGTATTTTGGGGGCTGTTATTAACTGTTTTATGTATGGTTTTACTTACTGGTTGTGGAAAAAATCCCAAATCAGTTGTTGGCAAGTTCTGTGATGGGATGAAAACACTTGATTATGCAAAGATGAACGAGTGTCTTTTAAACCCTGATGATCAGGTTAAAGACCCGTTTGCGGGTGAAGATGAGGAGCTTGAGGTATTTACGGCTTTTATCAAAGAGCAGTCAGGGAACATCAACTATGAGATCGTGGATGCCAATACTGACGGGGAGGATGCGACTGTAAATGTGAAGTTTACGTATACCGATGCATCGCCGGTGATAACAAGCGCGATGGCTGAGTATTTCACTCAGGGGATCGGTATGGCTTTTGCAGGAGCCTCAGAAGAGCAGATGAGTAACCTCCTTCTTACCATTTTTCAGCAAAAACTGCAGGAAACTACACTTTCCACAACGGACAGCACGGTTGCCATCAAGTGTAAAAAGAGCGATGGCGACTGGAAGGTTGCGGAAGTATCGGATGATGTTGCCAATGTTATGACCTGCAATATTCTAAAAGCTTTTGAGCGCGTAGGGGATTCTTTTGGGGGCGACAGCAGCTCTTCAACAGAAAGCAGTTCATCGTCGGATATAACGGTTGTAAATGAGACGGACAAAAGCGATGAAGAGGAAGAAATAGTATACACCGATATTCCGATGGGACAGGAAGTACAGCTTGCAACAATTAAGCTGACTGTCCTTGACTGTAAGGAAACGGATAAGCTTACAAATGATTATTCTGAATCGGTAGCGCCGGAGGGCAGCAAGTATATCGTGTTTACTGTGAAGGTTGAAAACACGACAAAGAATCCGTCTGAGTTTTCGGCATCGGATCTTCCGCTTCAGGACAACCAGGGCAGGACGTTTATGTATGATTCGGACGCTACATTCTCACTTGATGACTACCTTCTCTACAGGGAGACAAACCCCAACATGCCGGAGACAGGATCGTTTGTATATAACGTACCTGTAGACACGGAAGGATACGGATTCTGCGCTGCCAATGCCGACACGGGAGAATACCTGAGATTTATGGGTCAGTAGGATAAGCAGCCTTTTGGCGGAGGAAAGAATTATGGGATTCTTTGACAGTATTTTCGGAATAGACGTATTTGGGGACGGAAAGCCGGGCATGCTCGATGATGCTGTGATACTCGGGATGCTTGAAGAAGATGAGCATAGGGAGTGCAAAGGGGATGATGATTTTGACGAAGAGGACGAGGCTATCGCAAGCGGTGCGGTAGACGAGATCTTCGATTTCTAGCCGGATGGAGGTCACACCATGAATAGCAAAGTAAATCTTGTCATCAGTTTTGCAGAGATGCTTCAGAATATCGTAAAAGAGACAAAAGATACCGACTATAAGCAGACCTTTGACATAACAGTAAAAGCTCTGTCATCGGAGGATGAGGGTACAACCATATTCGATGTTGCGTATGCCCTTCATAACAGCGATGCAGAAAAATCAATGCCATCTTCTGTATTCGAATACTTAAAGACCGTATACCAGATCGGTATAGATGAGGGAAATCCCGTATGCATGAATAATATGGGTTCCCTGTATTATACCGGCCGCTGTGGCATACAAAGCTATAAGAAAGCAAGGGAATATTACGAGATGGCAGTGAAGACAGGATATCCACTTCCTGCTGAAAACCTTGGCTATGTGTACTATTACGGACGTGATACGGAAATAAACTACGAGAAAGCATACAAGTATTTCACAATGGCAGCCCTGCAGGGACAGGTGGAAGCCCTTTATAAAGTCGGGGACATGTACAGATACGGGTATTACGTCGATAAAAGCCCCTCTACAGCCTTCACCTTATACAATAAGGCTTTTAACGATGCCAATAATATGGATAACTGCGACTGTTTCGGCAATATCCTCAAGCGAATGGGTGATGCGTTTTATGAGGGAATAGGCGTAGATAAGTCATATACTTGTGCCCTGATGTTTTATCAGAGGGCAGAGCAGCACTTCTATACCCAGATAATGGATGGCGACATATATGCACAAAAAGACCTTGAATATGTCATAAAAGCACAGACCGTGATCAGAAAGAAGATAGCAAAGCAGCTCCCACCCCTTGAGTGGAAGGAGCATCCATAACAGCACCACACCAACCTGCCAACACCTGCCGAACAACCCAAGCCAAATAAGGCATAAACAGGGGTGGGAGGCGGGGATGCAAGCTGAAGTTATTTGCGACAGGCGAGGGTATTATGTTGACCGAGAAGGGAGATCATATTATTCGGGGAAATACTGGATAAATAGTTGTATCAGATGGGCTCAGCAGGAGGCAACAATGTATGAAGAACAGGCAAAAGAACTGAAGAAAAACACAGAAGTAGTAAGAGCATCGTTTAATTGTTTTAATCTTAATGCGCTTCAAGTTGCTTATTGTCCATATGGAACGGAGGATGAAGAGAATGATGCAGATTGTGATCTTCTCGTTGAGGTCTCCGCTCTAAATAATGAACCAATGACGTGTAGCGCCTATATTAAGATTAACCTTTACGACAATAATGGGGATTTGATGTGTAATGAGAATCATTACGTCCAAGCAGATGCTTTTACAGGATATGACACTTTTAGAATCATGTTGATCAATGATAGTAAAACATTGTTGATTGCAAAATATGCAAAGGTTTATATGTCGCGGAGTTTATGATGAAAAAATAGAGGAAGCAGCACCAAGTATAAAATCCAGCAAATAGTATATTTGCAACCAAGCAAATTTGCATCTGAAAAGGAACGCTTTTATTGACTATGATCTCTCTTTTTGTTATCTTTATACTCGTAAGTAATAATACTATTATTTATGAGGATGAACTATGAATAGAAAACCATATTCTTCAGCCATTAAAAAAACACCCTTTAAGTACCCTATTGCGAAGAAGATAGCAAAATTGATGCTTGACGGAATGGATCGAAATGAGATTTATCAGAAGTGTTTTGATGAGAATTATGTTGAGATTGAGTCCAAAGAGCGAAGAAGAGAGGTTACGAATGTGTTATTTAACCGTCTTTGCTCCTTGGATCATTTTCTTTTAAGTGAATTCTATAATGGGGATGTCGCCACATCAAAATTTATTCTAGTATACGCCATCGCAAAGACGGACACGCTGTTTTTTGATTTTTTGTTTGAAAGATATCGCGATGCTCTTATGAATCAGGAAAGGCATTATCTTTCAATCGATGATTTTGATGAATTCTTTGAGAGTAAGAAGCAGACCGATCTTATCGTGGCAAAATGGGGCGGATTCACATTGCAATGCCTTACCAAGGGATATCGTAACATTTTGGTTGAATCCGGGCTTGGCAGGAGAGAGAGAAAAACCATTGTGGTTGGAAGAATGATGATTCATCCTGCGGTGGAAGAACATATAGAACTGATAGGAGACAAAGACTTTTTGAAAGCAATTTTAGGTGGTGATTGATATGGCAGAAAGACCATTAAATGAAAGATTTATAGAACTTGAAGACAGAATGATTAGTGTCGAAGCACTGACAAGGTACGGAACTGCCAATGATCTAAGGTTTTACATATTTGATTATGCACCAGCGGATGAACTGCTGGTACGGAAGGAAACGAAAAAGCTTAAAGACAGGAATCCGGCTATAGTTGAATTTGATCTTTATGAGATGATGCTTGAGATCATAGAGGATGAGGGATACATGGAGGACGTTCTGAGGATGGAAAAGGATTATGACAAAGAAGTCCTGCTCCGTGAAGTATTCCAGACACTGCTATCGGTCGAAGAGGAAGAGAATGCGTTTCTCGATAAGTTTAAGGATGATATCGAAGATGATGGCAAGAGCATAGTGCTTATCACAGGTGTTGGAAAGGCGTTCCCTATCGTCAGGAGTCATACCATACTGAATAACCTGCAAAGCATATTCCGGAGGAATCCAGTAGTTATGATGTATCCGGGAAGATATGAAACAAAAGAGAAAATGACATTGAGACTATTTGAACGTCTCGATGATGATAATTACTACAGAGCATTTCCTCTGGTCGAAAGGAGAGCGTCGAAATGATCATTAAAGACCTGTTTAAGAAAGATATTACTCGTCCAATTCAGGGCGTTGTAACGATCGGAAATGAGGACGAAGAGCAGAAGTGGCAAGAGCTGGAGGAATATGTATGCACTGACGAGATAACAAAGTGTTTCCGCACTTTTTTCCGTCGTTATCGCGAGTCAATAAACCACCCGAC
>DEEW01000162.1:7889-8092 GCA_002350465.1 Lachnospiraceae bacterium UBA2868 | reverse complement strand
CCTGTCCCACATTTTTAACTGCAAATACATAATCATCCTCCTTTTTTGTACGACTAAGCACTTTACGTAATTCGGCTTCTCCATTCGGAATTTCGATTCTGTATTTATTATTTAAAGTCTTTCTAACACGATTCGCATCCTTCCCTTTTAATTTGTTCACTTTTTTGATTATCAGAACATCTCTATATCCATCATTCTGTTCA
>DEEW01000162.1:3668-7721 GCA_002350465.1 Lachnospiraceae bacterium UBA2868 | reverse complement strand
AGCACAATTCCCATACTATCCCTTATCTCATCTCTGTTGAAATTGGTATGTGTTGAAAAATAATTATTAGCTCTCTCTACATATTCATCCAACAAATCAATAGCTTGCTCTTCAACAAATTCTGCACTTTTAGAGTTCTCAAATTCTGAAGAATCGGACTGCGGATAAACAATCCCATATAATGAAATTGGCTCTCTTACAAAGAAAAATGGGCATTCCAAAGGCTCAAGAACTGCTCGTAGTCTTCTTCCCATTTCCCTTAACTCTGTATACGATGCACTTACATGAAGACTAAAACAAAAATGATCTTCATATATACGTGGTTTATCACGAAGATTGTCCCCAAAAAGCAACGACAATACACTTTCTATCTTGTTGGAAGCCTTTTGAAGATTAGCAACCCTTCGCTCGTTCTTATTCTTCAACCTATACTTATAGTAACGTACCATATCAAAGGCCTCATATTTTTACATACTTTCAATTCCATTACCATTATAATTCCCTACTGATTATTCAGCAATACTCTGCTATAATGATAATCAGCAACCAAAATGTAATTCGAAATTCTACATTTGTTTCATAATTAACCCATGCCTCTTTCGCGTTTTAAACTATAGTATTATACTTCTATATCCTCATCCTTGCGTTGCCTCATAAGAGCTTTATAGTATTCACTTCTCGGATTATTCCAAAAGAATCCCTGTCCCGAATACTCTCCGCTTAAGAATTCTTCCATGTGCTGTAATGCTTTACTCTCCATTTCCTGAGCCGCTTTAGCTGTGCGAAGGATTGCCTGATCGTCTGTCTTCAGTTTTTTTGTCCAGTTGTTTTCGTGATCAACCCCGGGATCTTCTCCGGTGATGGGCTCTGTTTCCGTCTCGTCTTCAGTTTCCGATGTTTCTCCTCCGAAGAACCCGTTTGCTGCCACATCAAGCGCTGCCTGCGAAGCTGCTACCGACCTAAGTTCTGCAGGTGCTTCCGACGCCGCCTTAAGTGCAGCCTCCTGCTGTTTTCTGATCATTTCGCGAATTCTTTCCCTGAAGGCATTAATGAACTTATCAATACCCTCCAGCATCTTATCCCATTCATCATCGGACATTGTCCGCCAATCATCAGAATCCTTAAGATCCTGCGATGTCATCTTGTTGTTTTCTTCAAACAGCGCCAGAAGATCAGCGGCTGTGACATCAGGCAGGTCCTTTTCATCCATGTTTTCGATGTCAAGAGTCAGCATCTGCATCTTAAACGATCCGGTTACAGCCTCTATGCCTGCTCTTACATCCATGATTTTTCCGATCTCTTCAAGAAGCCTGTTGGCGCAGTCAAGCATTGACTGCATCCTGTCATATATACTTGTATTTGCAAACTCAGAAAGAAGCCCGAAGTAATTGCGCTTTTCAAGGATATCATCGGTCTTGAAGTAGTCATCAGCCAGAAGACCCGCTGTTTCATCCGTTTGCTGTATATACATACAAAGTGCAGAGAACTCCGTCAGATCAGCATTTTCAGGATCAACCTCATAGGGGTTAAAATCCTTTTCAAAAGGATTTCCATCCTTGTCGATCCCGGTGATCTTATATGTTTTGTTCTCCCCGTCGGATTCTATACATATCTGAAAGCTCTGCTCGCTTGCGGAATAAGAGTAGATCATTTCTCCGTTTGATGCGATTGTTGCCGTTATCTCTTCGGTTTTGATATTGGCTGTGATGATCCTTGTATAAAGTGTTGACGGCAGTGCCTTCTCTCTTGGCGAAAGCTCCATTGTATCCCTGTTATCGCGAGCGAGAAGACCACCAAACGAAAAATCATTTCCCATATCTCCGGCTCCCCGGCTCTTACCTACCGCCGCAAAGAAATAAGATGAATTGTTATAAGTTCCTAATCCCGGTATTGACATAGTCCCATCCCCCTGTTGTTAAGTTTTGCAATAAAAAACGCATTTCCAAATGATCACTCCATTGAAAATGCGCTGTCCATAGCTTTATGTGTTTTATTTTATATCGACATAATTCGATTACTGCTTAACCCTTTTTCTAAATAGAATTGGGCGTAATTATGTATCAAGATTTTCAAGCAATTTGTAAAAAAGCACGAGCATTATACTGCTTCCTGATCCTCAAGCAGTTTCTCCATCTGCTCCTCGCTTAGTTCCTCATGATATTCCTTTCTCTCCATAAATCGCCTCTCCTGAATCATATTCATATATTTCCTATTTTCCATCTGTCTTCTGTACAAGGCATACGCGGCTGCCTTATCATCAGCTTTTTTCCTTCTTGCCCTTGCTTCACGTCTCCGGCTTTCTTCCTGCCTTCTGGTAGCACTGCTTTGACTTCGTTTATCAGATGTACTTACTTCCATAACTGTATCATCGCCGCTGACCTTAGCGCCCAACCCGTTTTGTTTCACGGACAAATCCACATGCTGTATTGTACCTACACCCCCACTTTCTCGAAGAAATACCCCTGTGGATCTNNACTCCATCTCGAAAGCCATCTGCTCCGCCAAGTGTAAACTCCGTCTGTTGTTCTCCAAGGAATATTGCCCCGATGTCTGCCTCCTTCAGATCCATGAGCACATCATTGCCGTTCTCATCCTTGCACCATACCTTTAGTTTTGAGAATATCTCATCGTTCTCATCAATCCATCCATTGCCGTCACTGTCATATTCTCGAAGGTCACCGAACCCGTCACCGCTCTTTACCCCAAACAGTTCGTTGCCGTCATCGATTTTTCCGTTACCGTCTTTATCCAAAGCAAGAAAACCCGAACCCTTTCCAAGCATGGATATTTCATCCTCCACTCCGTCTGCATCAAGATCAAACTTAAAGGTCTGATCCCGAACATCCGCTATATCAGATCCAATATTTACAACAAGCGGGTCACACAGCGCATCGGCCATAGTCGGGATTCTCACATTCATATATTCCATGTAACTCCTGCTCATCAAGATATTAACATTAAAATCTATCGTCCGGCCGTCCTCGGTACACGCCCTGCCGCTAGCATGAAATCCTGTTTCTTCGATTTCGGAATATGTGACCATACTCGAAGAGTATCCGCCAATAGCCGTGCTGCCCATCATCCCATACGATGCTAACCTCTTTAAGATTGCAGCCAAAGTGTTGTTTTGGAAAGCTGTCGCACCTGCTCCTGCCCCAAACAGGCTTCCGGATGTAATCTTTCCGAGTCCCTTGAAATATCCGATATCATCCATATTGTAGGAACCCATCCCGCCGTTATCCTTACCCGGTTGATAAGTGTCCTTTTTAAGAGCATTATCTTTATTCGTGCTGTATCTGTTGATCATTCCCATAAAGCTGCTTTCATAACTGCCCATCCCGCTCTTCATCCCGGTCTGAGTATAGTTTCTCCCTGACATCATGTTTACTGTACTGTCTGCAATTTTCATAAATCATTACCCTCCAGTCTTTTTTTCTGTCTGTTTATGCTTGTTTGGTACGAAAAAGCTGCGCCCAAAGTTCAATCCTTTGAACACAGCCACTTTCCTTAACTCTTATAACGTTTCAACTTGAAGATATTTGCGAAGTTCTATTACGCGCTCATTCCCATAAGTTTTTCTATAAAACGCTCATAGAAAGCTCTCTCCTTCTCTCTCGCCGCAAGCACCTTTGAACTCCTTGTCGTACCCGGCTCGAGGGGGTGTTCAAGCGAATATATGGCATCCTGAGCTGCCTGTAAAGCCGAACTGATAGAACCTCCCAAAACGTCATCCGGATCATATCCGTTATACTGCCGGATAAACCGCTGTATCATAAATTGTGGGATATGATCAAGTGTTCCGGCGGCCGAAAATCCCTGTCCGTCCATTCCGATTTCATCTGCGGCATCCAGCCAGGCTTTTTTAACGGTCTCCGAAGCATTCTTTCCAATATTCAAAAATGCCTGTTCTCTCATTGCACGAACCCTATCCCCGGAATCTGTGGATGTTTTATCTCCTGTACTGTTTATGCCCAAAGCCCTTTGGTTAGCTTCAATTTGAGCATTCCAGTTGTCCCACATTTCCTGCTCTGTAAATACCTTGCCGATAAAATG
>DEEW01000162.1:0-3575 GCA_002350465.1 Lachnospiraceae bacterium UBA2868 | reverse complement strand
TTCCGTTATCGGTGGAATCGTAATATGCACAGAATCCGTCAATATCAAAATCATCCTTCATGAAGTCCTTCCAGAACTTCTCCTGCGGAGCAAATGTCAGATTCTGATCTTTTGAAAAACTCTTTAAGAACTCCTGAACCTTTTCATAACTGTCCGGAGAATCATAAGATAGACTCCATAAATCTCTCTGTGATATTTTCCCCCCTTCATCTTTTATTTCCTTACAGGAGATCCCCTCATCAGTATAGGCTGTGATATATCTGATATTCACCGGAACAATCTCACCGGTATCAGGATCCGTGTACTGATTGTGTTTTGAGACAATTGTTTCGGATACCGGATCGGTTGTTTTGTCAGAATAGGTATATCCGTTTTTGAGCGCACTGATCTTTTCCTGCGTCTCGATATCATCAAGATCCGCAAACAGGAGTGAGAATGCTTCTTCAGAGAATCCGCTTCCCCTCATTGCTCTGTCAAAAAATGTATTTATTGCGTCAAATATCTTATTCGCAAGATCTGCAAGTGAAGGTTCCGAATCACCATACTCTTCAGCATACTGTCCCAGCAAACTGACACGATCACCTCTGTCAAATATCCCGTCGAAATAGCTTGTATCCGTAAAATAGCTGCTCGCTATCAGATCAGCTGTTTCATCCGTCTGTCTGATATACATACACATAGCCGCGAACTCGGGGTAATCCATATCCTTCGGATCAAGATTGTACGGATCAAATGCTCTTTCAAACTCCTCGCCGTTTTCGTCAATACCGGTTATCGTGTATGTTTTATCTTTACCGTCAGAATTGATGATGATATTGAATGACTGCTCCGTCTCCCTATAAGAATAAATCACTTCTCCGTTGGAATTCTGCTGTACATAGGCTTCCTTTGTCTTGATATTGGCTGTAATACACCTGGTGTATGCGGCCGGATCGCCATATCCTTTGCTGACAACCGGAATACATGTGGCATCCATGTCACTTGACACTTCACTCTCACCGGATACCTCTGTGATTATATTCTCGCCATTTTCACGCCTTGTCTCTGCCCAACGCTCAAGTCCGGCAACAATGTTCTCGCAGTTAAGGCCCTGATTATATGCCTGCGGAATACCAAAAAATGTTTCTTTTGCGTTTTGCAGTATCGCTGTCCAGTCTCTGTTCTTTGTCCATGCCAGCTCAGGATTGGATAGATCACTACAAAATCCGTTATATTCCGCCTGTGCCCCATACGCTGTCATTTTTCCGAATGATTTCATGCCGGTGTTCTCGATGAGACCTTTATCATCCATATAGCTCATCAGCGCAAACATCTCTACCTTAGTAGCATTATGCGGATCAACATCATTTACCCTCACCTCATAATCTCCGACTTTGATGATAGGATCTTCTTCTGTCGATGAGTCCGCATATTTGGCAATATACCCTATGTTACCAATCGTCATAACGCCGATATTTTCACCCTTATCAGATGAAGTGGTTCGTGAAGTAGCGCTTCCCATGAATTCTCTTCCTATAGAGTCCTCTCCACGATTAGATTTAGAGCCAAAGCTCCCATACTGATACGTTTGATTAAAACTTGTTTGTACTGCAAATGACATATTGTCCCCCTTTCCGCGACTCATCTGTCAGTCAGAGCCGCACCGCTCTCCGGAAAGGTCCGAGCGGTATCTTATTTTTGATTACAAAAAAACGACCGTGATCAAGGTTCACTCCTTTGAACACAGCCGCTATCCTTAGCTCTTATATTGATCTGAAAGTTTTATCGTCGTGTCTGTATAACCACTAAACACCCTCTGCATAAACAGACTATAATATGACATAAAACGACTATTTCAGTTGGCGGTATTACCCTCAATGGCTTTTTTCCCGCTTATATCCAAAAACGGATTGATCATTATTGAAAGACCTTCCGCTTCTCTTTCACGAATCTCCTCACTTATATCAATCTGCTCTTCAAGCCGGTTTTGCCGTCTGTTCCAGAAATTCTCATCTTCATCTTTATGAGTCTTTGGCATCATACTGTCCTGTCCGTTTGAAAAACCGGCTCTCTCTATTGTTACACTAAGATCTGATTCTCTCTCTCCAAAGCGCATTATGATAAACTTTCCGCCTGCCATACCGCTGAACGGATCATCTGTTGATATCATGGAACTAACCTGACAGATAACCCATTTCTCATATTCGGAATCCTTCATCATACGATTAATACCAACATCCGATATGGATACCATCGTGGTGTCCATTCTGTTTGATGAATCAAATGAGAGATTCTGAAGCTTATCGTTCAGGTATGTCCGATATTCGTCTACACTACGCATAGTTTCGTTATTCGGAATGTTCTGTTTATCCGCTTCTTTTTGAACGCACTCCGCAAATGATGCTCCTCTTACATCATTTTTACTTGGTCTGCGAACCGGTGTCTGTCGGAATGCGCGACTCATACTGCTGATTGTGATCATATTGTTCATACAAGATGCTCCTAAAACATTTCAGTTATATCAGATGTCATAAACGCCGCTTCATAAAACGCCGTACCGCTTGCCATAGAAAGCTTCGGCTCATGTGATGTATTGCTCCGTGATCCTATCATTTCAGCCACACTGCGAGATCGTGCAAGTTCCTTGTTCTCGTAAAGTTTCTTTTCATACAGATCGTTCAAATGCTTCTTCTGATAATATTGAGACATGATTTCTTCATCAAGCTGCTCTTTTCTTTTACGCCTCTTTGCTTTTCTTCTCTCTTCCCAAAGATTATAGTCTGCCGGTGGCTGAAGATCCGCCTGTGGGCCACGCGTCTCAATTCCTCCTGCCTTCGCCGAGTTATACATCGAACGTGCTCCCGCAGCAGTACCACCGTATATCTTGCTAAATCCGACTCCATGATCGTCCTCCGGAGATGCGCCAAAATGCTGCACAATATAACTTCCTTTATCCCCCAGTGCAAAGAACGGATTTGCAAAGGATCTGTCTTCCTGAAGCAGACCCACCACATAGGCTGCATAATCAGGATCCTTCTTCATGTTTTCCCAACCTTCTTCGGAAATAAGTACCGTTTCTTCATCATATGGTCTTGTGGCATGATGCGGAATCCCGGCAATAACCTTGCTCATCACATCTTTAAACTCATTCATGGACATGTTCTCCATGTCCTCGGCGGAAATCCCGGCACACTTTAGAACAACATAACCGCCATCAACTCGTTCTTTTGCCCTTTCTTTGTACTGAGGCTTTCTTGCATAGTATTCCTCCATAACAGATCCCCTCTGGGACTCCTGTTTTTTCACCTTGTCACTATTGACATCAATACTATCGGAAAACAATACCTCACCCGTCTTCTTACTTGAAGTCTGATAACTTGCGTAACTGCTGTAATTGAAACATGATGCTACTGCTGTTCCTGTCATACTTAATCCCCCTTATTTCGTATAAAAAAACTGTCTCCAAAATTCAATCCTTTGAACACAGCCGCAATCCCTTGCTTATTCAGTTGTCTGATACTATTATCGACATGTTATAAGTCTGTATTATATAAATGCCCTGAAACGACTATCGTCCATATAAATCATCAAGAATA
>DEEW01000150.1:652-3245 GCA_002350465.1 Lachnospiraceae bacterium UBA2868 | reverse complement strand
TATCCTGTCTGATGCCATGCTTTGCGTAAGTGGTCTTCCGGACGTCAGATTAAGGTGTATTCCCACCTTACCGTCAAACCCTTCCGAGCGCGCAATCTCCATTGCCTCTTTTGCATAGGGCATATTAACCATAAGCGTAGTCCGGTCGATCAGCTTCCCGGCAAAAGCTTCCCTGATCGCTTCGTTGACATCCCGGCTTATTCCGAAATCATCGGCATTGACTATAATCGCCAATATCTGTACCCCGCTTCGGTTACCTCGGAATTATCAAGTATTCCCTTAATATCTATGATAACCTTTTCACTGTTATCTCCGGGCTTGAAGAATGAATCCCATTCCTTAAGCGACCTGTTCTTATACCCTTCGTGGGCAACCGCCAGCACTATACAGTCCGCATCATAGGAATTCTTCTCACTGTCAAGATCATATCCGTATCCGCGTTTTACCTCGGCAGGATCCGCCCATGTATCAACAAGAAGCGGCTTCATCTCAAACTGCTCAAGGTATTTTAAGATCTCCATGATCTTGGAGTTACGGACATCCGGACAGTTTTCCTTGAAGGTAGCCCCGAAAAAGACTATCTTGGAATCCCTGACCTTTTTGCCGGCAAGAACAAGCTGTTTTACTATCTGCTCTCCGACGAAATTAGGCATATCATCATTGATCTGCCGTCCGGCCGATATGATCCTTGAATGATAGCCAAGCCTTTCGGCTTCATATACGAAGTAATACGGGTCAACTCCGATACAGTGCCCTCCCACAAGTCCGGGCCTGAATCCGAGAGCATTCCACTTCGTGTTCATCGCGTCAATAACTTCATTTGTGTCTATACCCATCTTGTCAAATGCCATGGCAAGTTCATTGATGAAAGCGATATTTATATCTCTCTGGGAATTCTCTACTACCTTTGCGGCTTCCGCAACCTTAATGCTGCTTGCCCTGTGGACTCCGGCTTCAATAACAAGTTCATATACGTTTGCAACTTCCTCAAGTGTTTCGGCATCCATACCCGATACTATCTTTTTGATGTTTTCGAGACGGTGAACCTTATCGCCCGGATTTATTCTCTCCGGCGAATACCCGATCTTAAAATCAACTCCGCATTTTAATCCCGACTCCCTCTCAAGTATGGGAACGCAAATATCCTCCGTAACACCGGGATACACTGTGGATTCATATACGACTATCGAACCTTTTGTAAGGTTGCGGCCCAGAATCTCACTTGCAGATTCAACCGGGTACAGATCCGGGGTCTTGTCCTGATTAATAGGTGTCGGAACCGCTACAATATGAAACTTTGCTCCCTTAAGATCCTCGGGATCGGATGTAAACTCAACAGTAGTCTTGGAGATAGCCTCGTCTCCCACTTCCTTGGTCGCATCTTTTCCGGCCTTGTATGCCGCAATTTTTTCCTTGTTGAGGTCAAATCCGACTACCTTTGCCTTTTTCGCAAACGCCACAGCTATAGGCATTCCCACATATCCAAGTCCTACAAGCGCTATCTTTTCTTTCCCGCTTTTAATATCTTCATATAGACTCATTATCCGTCAATTCTCCTTTCAAAGACAGGCATCATCGTTTTTGCAATATTACCCACTATACTACCACAAGGTGTGGTTTTTTTCCATTTCAATCAGGTTGGCTCTGTTTTTGCCTTTGCTTTTTTAAGTGTCCTTTTTTCTCTCCTGCTCCTTCTGTCCTTGTTGTGCTTATGAATTATCATGTAGAAAGTGGGCAGAAGCAGAAGGGTAAGTACCGTAGAGGCCAGAAGTCCTCCGCAAATAACAAGGGCCATACCCTGCATAAGCTCACCGTTTCGTCCGAGTCCCAGTGCCATGGGAATCATTGACAGTATTGTAGTAAGCGTTGTCATTAGAATAGGACGAAGTCTTGATTTTCCCGTTTCTATCAGGGCATCGGCCGTTTTCATTCCACCATCGCGGAGCTGGTTTGTATAATCAACAAATATGATTCCGTTATTGACAACTATACCTATCAGCATCAGAAATCCCATAAGGGATACCATCGTAAATAACCCCCTTGTCACCAGCAGGAGAAATATGGAACCGATCAGGGAAAAGGGAATACAGAACATTACCATTCCCGAATACCTGAGGTTTTCAAACTCTATCGCCATGACCATATATACAAGTATAATGGCTGTAGCTATAGCCTTCAGTATCGAGGCAAATTCATCGTTCATCATCTCCGTTGCCTGGTTTACCGTCTTCTCTACCGTTCTTGGCGGTTCATAACCGGCAAGTGCATCCTCTATTGCAGTTGTGACCAATGCTTTTTCATCGGATCTTACGGTTGCCGTAACAGTTGCGTTATACCTGCCGTTCTGTCTAGTGATCTGCTGCGGGGAGTCCGTATATACGATAGTAGCCACGTCTCTTAGCGGAACATCGTTACCCATGGCATTTGTGACAAACATGTTCTCCACGTCATTAACCGTTTCGTATTCGTCCTTCGGATACTCCACAGTAATCTGGTATGTTTTGTCATCTATCGTAACCTTCATGGCATCCGATCCGTTAATTGCCGTATTAAGAGCCCCTCCAATCATAACCGGTGTGAGCCCGTTTGCCGC
>DEEW01000150.1:0-602 GCA_002350465.1 Lachnospiraceae bacterium UBA2868 | reverse complement strand
GATGATGAACTGATGACTCCTTCAACATTCATCACTATGGAATCAACTTCATTTATGGTTTTTTTAAGGTCATCGAGGTTTGTTCCCTCAAAAGCCACCTCATAGGTATTTCCGCCTCCTAAAGATGTAATTCCCATAGATGACGAAGCTGTCACCGATATTTCGCAGTTATTGGCATATTCCGCAAGTTCCTGTGTAAACTCGTCTACTATCTGAGCAGTTGATTTTTTCACCCCTTCGGCAACATATGCATTTACAGTACCGGTGGTAACACTGGCACTTCCCATATAGTCATCTATGTACTCACTGTTTTTTACAAATTCCTCAATCTCCCTGACTTTTTGATCTACGGTATCGATATTTGTCCCGGGTCTGTAGGTTACGGTAATCGCTATCTGTCCTTCATCCGTATTCGGGAAGAGCTGGGTATTGATGAACTTTATAAGCACTACCGATACAACAAAAATCACCAGTGCCGTAATGGCGGTAGCGGCCTTATGGTTCAGAAGCTTCCCGAGAATCTTTGAATATCCTGCCGAGAATTTGTCAAGAAAACGGTTCACTGCAGACTCTTTCTTCTCTACGGGCTTGTAGAAGGAAAA
>DEEW01000084.1:9438-9593 GCA_002350465.1 Lachnospiraceae bacterium UBA2868 | reverse complement strand
TACCAACCAAGATACCAACCAAGTTACCATCCAAGTCAGAAAAAGTGTCAGCACTGATGACACAATTAATGAATCACAAATTCAAAAGGCTCAATGAAATGTGATGCTTTGCTCAAAAGTGCCTCATAAAATGTGAAAAATGGAATTGAAGTGCC
>DEEW01000084.1:8997-9411 GCA_002350465.1 Lachnospiraceae bacterium UBA2868 | reverse complement strand
CATGTTTTGTGATAACATTGGCATGGAGGTGCATATATGTACTACAGACGAAAGATTGATGACTATTTAAAAGCATGGAAAGTGGATCCGGCTCACAAGCCTTTGATCGTAAAGGGCGCTAGACAGATTGGTAAAACAGAATCAATCACGCATTTTGCAAAGGAGAATTATGAGAATGTCGTATATATAAACTTTGCCTTAGAAAAGAAGTTTATGCAAATCCTTGCAGATGGTTATGACGTGGAAAGTGTTATCAGGAATATTTCCCTAGCAGATCCATCGATAAAGTTCGTGAAAGGCAAAACGATCCTGCTGTTTGACGAAATACAGGAGAATCCTGATGTTGCGACAACTCTAAAGTCTTTTAGGACAGATGGTAACTATGATGTTATTTGCAGTGGCTCAATGCTCGGA
>DEEW01000084.1:8682-8943 GCA_002350465.1 Lachnospiraceae bacterium UBA2868 | reverse complement strand
TTTGAAGAATTTCTCTGGGCAAAGGGGTACAGTCAGGAACAAATTGATTCCATCTTAACTCATATGATAGATATCAAACCATTTAATGAGAATGAGTTGGCTGTTTTTAAGAAACTATTCCTGGATTATTGTGTGTTAGGAGGCATGCCAGACGTTATAAAACTGTATATTGAAACTGGAACATTTTCAGGGACGCTCGATGTGCAGGAGCAGATCAGACTTGACTATGAAGAAGATGTAAGAAAGTATGCTCAAGGGCTT
>DEEW01000084.1:8300-8588 GCA_002350465.1 Lachnospiraceae bacterium UBA2868 | reverse complement strand
GAATGCAAGATCAAGAGAATATACCGGGTGTATAGAATGGCTAATTGATGCCGGTGTTATAAAGGAGTGCAATTGTTTGCATTTTCCGGAGCTTCCTTTAAAGGGTAATATAGAAGAAAACAAATACAAGTTATATTATCCGGACACAGGACTTCTGGTATCAGCATTGGATGAGGAGGCACAGGAGGACCTTAGGGTTAATAAGAATCTTGGAGTATATAAAGGTGCTCTGTTCGAGAATTTTGTAGCAGAGGCTTTTGTTAAGCAGGGACTGGGTCTGTATTATTA
>DEEW01000084.1:2066-8109 GCA_002350465.1 Lachnospiraceae bacterium UBA2868 | reverse complement strand
ATATATACTTTTCCATATTTCTGTGCATTCAAGATGAAGGAGTTTTTAAGCAATAAAGATCTATAAAGACTTATTATTCATAGCATCTATACGATGAAAACCGAGGGATAGTGAATGGGAGTACAAATTAGAGAACGAGCATACTACAATAAAGGTGTTGGCAGATATGATCAATTTGATTCAAAAAGTGATATAATGCACATATGGTTGTCGATCATATCGAAGAACAAATAATAAAACATACATACAGGGAAAACAATGGAAAAGAATGAAAAAGCAGAAAGCATAGACCATGGTGTAGGACAGTTTGCCGCAGAGGCGAGTGCTGCGTTGGATGATGTGTCGCTTTTGTTTGATGTCAAAGATTATCCGGAGGAGATGCATGAACTTATAATCGAGTGCAACCGGAGGATCGATGAGGCGAACAGTAAATACCGGATCGCCAAGTTCCGAGAGGATATGTTCGCCAAAGGAATGAAAGCGGGCATGTATTTTTGCACGTTTGATCGAGATGAGAACATGTTGAGCTTTGAGTTCAATGAAGAGACCAGACAGATGCTTGGCTACGATGGACTTGAGGATCTGCCTAACGAATTTGAAAGTTGGGTGAAGACTCTTGTCCCGGAAGAGCGCGACGCAATCGTAAAACTGTTCTGGGATTCGGTCCGAATACACCGGGATCTGCCGGATATCACTCATGCCACATATCGTATGCAGAAGAAGGACGGCAGCCTCATTTGGGTTACGGGAGCAGGAAGATTTATCAGACGTCCCGATGATGGCTCTTTGGAGATATACATGGGCTGCTATCGCGATATCACTGCACAGCAGGAACTGGAGGAATACTTAAAGATCATTGAGGCTTTAGGCAAGGTCTTCAATTTCTCCTTGTTTATAGATGTAACCGATATGAGTTACCGCATGATCAGTACCAATGAGTATGTGGAGGCAGTTCCGAAGGATCCGGACGCCATTGTCTTTCTTAGAAATATTGTTGCCGCATCAGTGGCTGAGAGCTTCCGCCAAAGGTTATATGACTGGCTTGACAAGGATGCCATTCTTGCTTCTATTGAAGAGCATGGATCGACAAGCATGGAGTTTTACAGTGAGAGCGCACATAGGTGGTTTGACGGGATCTTTATGGTCGGTGACCGGAACGAAGACGGAAGCATCGCACACATCGTTTACGGCTGTCAGGATACAACTGATGCAAAACTCCAGAGTCTGGCGCAGCAGAAAAAGATTTCGGAATTTGAGACTGAGATATATATAGATTCTCTTTCGCAGATCCACAACAGAAAGTTCCTGGATGAAAAACTCGTATATGAACCATGCCAGGCTGTTGTTATGGCCGATATCGATCTGTTTAAGGATATCAACGACACCTTCGGTCACCAGGGAGGTGACGAAGCGATCCAAAAAGTAGCCAAGCTGCTTGAACAGTCGGTTCGTAAGGATGATGTGGTAATTCGCTACGGCGGAGATGAGTTCATGATAGTGTTCTTCGCTATAACAAGAGAAGATCTGGAAGGAAAACTATCATTCTTAAAGTCTGAGCTTGGAAAGATCACTCTGGAAAACAATCCCGAGATCAGAATAACCATGAGCTTCGGTGCCGCATTCGGAACGGAGCTTGTTAATAATCTGATAGGAACTGCCGATAAGGCACTTTATGAATCCAAGAAAATAAGGGATACATATACAGTGATAGAAATCTGACCGACTTTCGGGAACTGTTTAAATAAGAGGATACGTATTGCAAAACAAAAACACGGAGTTTATATGGAAGGCCTTAAAAGAGAATAAGAAATTTATCGTTTTTGCCCTGTCAGCGGCAGGATGCATAACCGTAGCATAAGGTGAAGTGATGTGATCGATACAGAAGGATTGGACGAGCAGATGTTCGTCCTTTTCTTGTGTTTGCACACTCTGAAGAGTAAAATCTTTCTTAAGAGGTGTAAAATGGCAAAAACAGATAATGATCCGATCGATTTTTGCTATAATCCGAAGTGTGATCACCTTGCAGTAATGGAGAGAAGAAAAATGAAGAGAATACTCGTTGTTCTGGGAATATGCATCGGAATATGCATGCTCAGCGCGTGTACGGTCAGATCGAATAAGAGGATCAGTGAAGAAGAAATCGATGCAAGACGTGAAATGTTTGAGGAATACCTGAAGGAAAAATATCCGGATAAAGCATTTACTGTGAAGGTATGGCAGGAGTATGCGGAAAAAACGGGTGCGGCCGGCCTGCCCGATTATGAAGGGTATCTATGGCGGCAGGTGGTCATAGATTCCGAAGGCAACTGTTTTATGGTCTTTCCCGGAGATAACGGACAGTGTACAGACGATTATCATAAGGTACTGGACGGGTGGGTGCATTACAATGAAAAAGGCCAGCACGTGGTATACAATGATGATGGCAGCATTCTGACGGAGTATTATTGAACATATGAAAAATCATCTCAAAAGAATTCTGATCATTATTTTCCCGTCAGCACTTCTTGTCTTTTCGGGATGTTATAACAAGCCCCATACACAAAAGGAAGTAAATATGCTTATGTCTTTCGGTCAAAAAGCAGGGATTTAGAATTTTATGCTTTCTCAACCATAGGAGGAAGCAGCCTTACAGGATATCATTTATTGGAATATTATGAGCCGGAGGCGCTTCGGGACATGGCCGACGAACTCGAGGCATATTACAAAAGTCCTGAGTGGAAGAGGGACTTTGCTGATGATGAAGCTGGCCGCCTGCCTAAGGGTCTTAAGCGAGGTGTTTTATCGGAAGATGGGATATACAACCTTCTCGAGGAGATTGGGGATGAGCGGTAATGCTTTTTGAGACTAATTGGCATTATCTGCAGGGGTGATGTACAGAGCCTTGATACATGCGTTGTTGGTTACACATCCGATCTGGTCCCATGGGTAGGTGCTTTTCTTTTCATACCATTTATGTTATGTTAACATAGCACTGTGCTTTACAGAATGGAGGCATGCTATGATACAGAACAAAATAAAGAAGAGTATTATTGTATTAGTTGCAGCACTATTTATATCTGCATTTTTTGCATACGAATCAAAAGCCATGACATTAGATGAGAACACCGTTGTATATACTACGGCAACTGGCAAGAATTATCATCTGATTGACAATTGTGGCTCCACGGCCTCGCCGAAGGCACGTACGCTACATGATGTTTTATCTAGTGGTATACAAATGTGTTCTACATGCGCTAAAAATGTTGGATTAGATCCAGATGTGGCAAGTAGTCTTAAACTTAGTGATCTTCCTTTAAACACACCGGGGGACATTAATTCAACTACTTCAAGTGGTTCTTCAGCGTCGAGTAATTCTTCTGAAGAATATGTTGATGTAAGTGAATCATCGGATTCAAAATCGAGATCAGAAAGCAGTAGAACTACGCAATCAAATTCCTCACGGACAAGCAGCAAATCCTCGTCTGGCAATTCATCATCAAATAGTTCTACCAAAGAACTGATGACTGAAAAGCAGAGAAGAAGTAAGTTTTTATCAAAGACAAATCCAAAAAGAGGAGAGACACCGGCTACTATAGCACGACCTGCAAGTGTAGGGTTTTCGTATGCTGATTTTGCAAGATATAACTCCTATAATTCAGACAATAAGCTAGGTGGGACTCCGATATATCTGCTTGGAACAATAATGGATATCCAGCCTGTAAAGCAGACCGGTTCAGAATATGGTCTGGCAGTTATGGTAAATGACTGCGATGGATACCAGTGGTATATGCGTTGTAAATGTGATAAGAGCAAGTATGACTTATTAAAAGCGGAGCTCCTTGGAAAGGCAGCAAATATCTACGGAACTTACGCAGGATATTCCGGAGTAACAAACAGACCTATGCTTGATATAAATTCGGTCTTTGAAGTCGGTGGAAATGCTGTGAGTATGGAATTATACAAATAACGATAACAACATATATAGAACAAGAGAATCATACGTAACTTTGCCATGAAAGTCCGCGCAAGAAAAAGCGGAAACTATACCCCGGATTTTCGTTTTTGCAGATTTGGTATTCCGTATGTTTCGTTCGGACTGGGAGAATTATAAGATGAGTTTTGATAATAATCAATTTGATAACATGTTTTTAAAAGAACCCGGAACTCCGACCGGTAATGTATATGATATATATGTATCAGCGGCAAAAGAGTTATGGGAACGATATTCAGATAAATATGAACTTAGGCCGAGAAGCTTGGCGAATGCAAAAAAAGGTACTAATCGGGGAATAGAACTGTACAAAGGCGGAAAGCATTATTTAGGAGTAAGTGTAGGAAAGACTACAACTATTTATGCATTTGATGAGTACTTTAGAAACAGATCCAAGCTTGAGTATAATCAAGATAACAGAGGACAGTATAGATACACGTTCGATTCTTTTGAAGAGTGTATAGATATCATAGGAAATCTGCTGTAAGAGTAAAGAGGACAAATGGAAAGATGCTTGCCATAAGATGTACCAACTGTAATTACTCTTTCTTTGAAAGAACGTAGTATTTCTTGAGGTTTGNNGAATTTTTTGAGGTTTGGAAGAATACTATAGGTGTAGTATGGGATTATATGATAGAGATTGGTTCTGGGAGGGCTATGAGAAAAGGTATGGCTTTAAGACAAAGAAGCATAGCAACAGAACAAGGGGAAATCGTAATTGATGACCGATCGCGACATCCGCACAATTGAAAACATGGCAAGAACCGGTATGAGTTTCGATGACCTACGCAAGGCTTTCTCACAGTTCCCGATAGAGGAAGTGGAGAAGGTTTATATGCGTATCCGCAAGGAAACTGTGGGGAATGCGCAGGCAGGGATGAAGATCAATTGTTCATAGGAGACAGGATAAGGGTGGAATGAACTATGAGCATGTATGACAGAGACTGGTACAGAGAAGCATATAAGGAGCAGGAGAGAAGGAACAACTCCGTCAAAAGGAGTAGCGGCAGCAATCGGCTGGGAATGAAGCCGGTATTGTTCATCATTCTCTTTGCTCTTGTAATGGCCGCTATTATGTCTGTTGCGAGACTGTATGTACCATATCCTACGACGATAGGTCTTATCGGTGTAAATATCATAATATTCATCCTGTTGCAGACGAAGAAATGGAACACCTCTATGTTGGCCACGTCGTATCAGCTTACGATAGAACAGAAGGGCTACTATCGGATCATATCAAGCGCATTTACGCAGGAAGAACCGCTCCATCTTATTATGAATATGGGTAGTTTATACAATCTCGGTGTTGTGCTGGAGCCATATATGGGGATGAAACGGCTGCTTATTCATTATGGGATCATAATGATATTTGGCGGGGTGTTCTCATGCCTTATCCATAAGATAAAATCACCATTTACAAGATCGATAGGAGCTTCAGGTGTTATCTGCGGACTCCTCGGGATATATATTATGATCGCGATATCATTCAAGGGACTGTCTGCCCTGACCTCTGTTGCCCCGACACTTCTGATCATGGTACTCATGACGGCATCGAAGAAGATAGATTCGATCGGGCATTTTACGGGACTTGCCGTAGGGCTTGTTTGTGGCTTCTTCGTGGTATCGGGAATCATATAATACTCTTATCGGGAGCATTGGAATGGGATTATTCAAGAGCAAGGCCGAAAAGGAACTGGATGCCATCATTCAGCGGCTCAACATGAATATGTCGAACAATTACAAGGATAATGCGCAGGATGACCTCAAGGAGNNAGGCGACCATCAATGGGCTGAAGACATCCGGAGGCATCAAAGCCAGTACATTGGCTAAATACGAGGGCATCCTGGATGAACTCAAAGAGAAGATGAAGGGATACAGCCACAAAGACCAGAAACCTTATTGGCATTGAATATATGAACAAATTTCAAGCACGTTCTTCTGAGCGTGTCTTTTTTTGTTATGCGGAAATAACCCTTCCGCTTTAACTGTTGTAATAGTCCCATAAATCCCATGCCATCTACCTAATGGTAGGTGTTTTTTGCGCCTTTTGAGGAGGTGGGGAGTAAACACAA
>DEEW01000084.1:0-2027 GCA_002350465.1 Lachnospiraceae bacterium UBA2868 | reverse complement strand
CAAATGAACAATTTATTGGTCAACTACACTCTATAGTGCCTACTATAGAGCCGCTCGAGGAATACAAAGGCACGTAATAATTGAAAAACCGCATTCTATGAGTTATATTAATTTTGTAGTAATAAAGGGTTTGCGTAGGTTTGTTGAGGAATCAATATGTGTTCGCTTGCAAAACTGAGCAATGGAGTAAGTGTTGCTTCAATAAAAAAAGACCATATAGATAACATTATCGAACACGCAAGAGAGTGTTCGGATATTGATAAGATTATTCTTTTCGGATCGTCAACAGGTACAAAGTGCGATGACGGATCCGATATAGATATTGCTGTCTTCAGCCAAAAACCGAGGATGAAATTCATGTCATCCAAATCATTCAGAATGTTCATCGATAAGGTGTATAGTTTTGATGAAAACCAGTCTTATGACGTTATATATTTCAAGACCGGACAGCAATACAAGGATGCGATCTATGGCGAAGTGATGAAGGGAAGCGTGATTTATGGCAGCTAAACTTCTTAAGAATAATAATTTGTCGATACAACAGGCAAGAGCCGATCTACAGATAGTAGATCAGATAGTGTTTTCCAAGGGATATAGGTAAAAGTATTTCTTAAGTCAATTGGGGGAAGCCTTGATTTTCAAGGCTTTTTTTTTATGGTAAAATACGGTAGTGGCAGTATGATAAGAGATGGGGCCCTAAAGAAGGGATTGGAGGATATGCAATGAGGATATACGTTGATTTTGATGATTGCCTTTGCGAAACGGCAAGACATCTGTCAGATCTTGTGCGTGTTCTCTTTAAAGCAGATGTTCCGTATGAGAAGATGTGGGATTTTGATCTGAAAAAGACCTTCTCTCTTAAAGATGATGAATATGAACTTATGATGGTAAAAGCCCACAGTCCCGAATCCCTGTTATATCTTAAAGAGACAGAGGGTGCTTCTATGACGCTCAATAAATGGATCGATGAAGGTATCGAAGTTTCGGTCATAACCGGAAGACCTTACAGCGCATATGAAGCATCGAGGCAGTGGCTTGACGATCATGACCTAACAAGAGCCAAACTATACTGCCTTAACAAATACGGAAGGGACAGTTTTATTAAGGGGAGCGAATTTAATCTCGAAGTGGATGATTTTCGCAAAATGACGTTTGATTATGCCGTTGAGGATTCTCCTACGGCGTTTAAGTTCTTCTCACATCTGCCGAACCTTAAGGTAATGGTGTTTGACCGTCCGTGGAATAAGGACTGCAAGTTTCCCAAAGGCGATTATACGCGCTGCTACGACTGGGATACAATAGATAAAATTGTACGGGGAGATCGAAAATGAGAGCGGAATATAAGAGTGAGACAACCGATACATCCGGATTCGTCCTGCTGGCGGATTTTGTTCCGCAGATCGTACAGGAGATCCGTTATTATTCGACATACAATTTTATCGGTGACCGGATAGACGGTTACGAGGAGCCATGTGCATTGCTTACAAAGGAGGCGGCGCGTGCGCTAAAATCAGTAGCTGCCGAGGTGTTGGTTCAGGGATACAGACTGAAGGTGTTTGATGCGTATCGACCGGCGTGTGCCGTAAAACATTTTGTGCTGTGGGGAATCGAAGACACGGATATTCGTATGAAGCCCTACTTTTACCCGGAGCTGCAGAAGCAGGAGCTCTTCATGAAGGGCTACATTGCCAGCAAGTCCAGCCACAGCAGGGGAAGCACGGTCGACTTGACGCTTCTGGACATGAAGACCGGCAAAGAAGTGGATATGGGAAGCCCTTTCGATATGTTCAGCGAGGTATCGCATCCGGANNGAACTTGATATGGGAAGTCCGTTTGATTTCTTCGGACCCGTATCACACCCGGACTATAAGGGCATTACGGATGAACAGTACGAAAATCGCATGATCCTGCAAAATGTCATGACCCGTAATGGATTCAAAACTATAGACTGTGAGTGGTGGCACTTTACACTTGAGGCTGAACCTTATCCGGATACATATTTTGAGTTTCCGGTATCGTCAGCGATT
>DEEW01000035.1:9327-14262 GCA_002350465.1 Lachnospiraceae bacterium UBA2868 | reverse complement strand
GATGTGAAAAAAGTGTGATATAATATGGAGCGGATTAAACTAATTAGGTATCATTACATGGTTCTTCCCTCGTATTCTTTTATTTTTATATTTCTGCCGATTACGCTGATACTTTACTGGATAACCTCTTCGCGTAATCTGTATACTGCGGGCAAGATAGTTCTGCTTATATCTTCGCTTGTTTTTTATGCCCTTTTATCCCCCGGGATCAAGGGGCTTGTTGCGTTGCTTGCTTCCGCGGCGGTAAGCTACCTGATTGCAAATTTCGGTCTTTCATCCGGCAGATCCCAAGCCGTCAGAAAATCGCTTATGATCACAGGCGTTGTATTGAACATCGCTTTTTTGGTCTATTGCAGATATCTTTCATATATCGAGCAGCTGACTGCCGAAGCCGGAGGTCCTTCTTTTACATTTGAAGCCGTGGTTGTTCCGGTAGGCATCAGTTATTTTACATTTTCACAAATAGCCTTTATCGTGGATTCTTACCGTGATCCCGAAATATCATATTCTGCTCTCGATTATCTGCTGTTTATCAGTTTCTTTCCGAAGATAACGGTAGGACCCATCGCTCTTACAACCGAGATGATCCCGCAGTTTAACGACCCTTTAAGAAAACAGATAAACTATGACAATATGGCAAAAGGGTTCTACAGATTTACCCTCGGTCTTTCCAAAAAACTTCTGATTGCCGACAATCTCGGTAAATTTGTTGATATCGGATACGCAAACATTCCTAATCTCGGGACAAGCAATTCTATTCTTGTGATATTATCTTATACACTGCAGATATATTTTGATTTTTCGGGATACTGTGATCTTGCTTCGGGAATATGTCTGATGCTGAATCTGGATCTTTGCGAAAACTTTGACGGCCCATACCGGTCGCTGTCAATAACCGAATTCTGGAAGAGGTGGCATATTTCTCTGACACGATTCTTTAGAAACTACCTGTATATTCCCTTGGGCGGTAACAGAAAGGGAAAGGTTCGCACTTACCTGAATAACCTGTTTATTTTCCTTGTGAGCGGTCTGTGGCACGGAGCAGCAACACACTTTGTAGTATGGGGAGCCCTTCACGGTATCGGAATCATAATCAGCAAACTCATCAGCCCCGTAAGCACAAAGGCTCCGAAATTCCTACGCTGGTTAGTTACATTTGTTTTTGTTAACCTTGCCTGGGTGTTCTTCAGGGCAGATGATACAACAGTAGCCCTCGATATGCTTCGTCAGCTGTTTACGGGAGGATTTGTTCCTCTTAACGATGCGCTTATAGCCGCATGCATTCCTACTGAATGTCAGCTTCTTCAATGGATAATCCTTAAAGTGGCACCGGGTTTTACATATTACAGCGGATGTATCATATGGATAGCTCTCGTAATGATAGCCATATATTTTTCTGCCTGCTCAAAAACAGTCCGCGAACGATGCGACACGCTCAAGGCATCCAGAGTAAAGATAGCCGTCACCGTAATCCTGTTTACCTGGTCGGTATTATCGCTGTCTGAGGTAGCTGAATTCATTTACGTTAATTTCTGATTATGACTAACAGACAATACTTTGTAAAATCAATTGCATACTCCCTGGGACTGCTTTTTCTTATAGCGGTACTTACCGTGATCATCGATCCCTTTGTACATTATCATGCTCCCTTTTTCGGACTTGCGGCAGCAGAAACCGAAGAGCGTGGGCAGCAGATCGGTGTTGCCAAAAACATGCATTATGACACTGCCATAGTCGGATCATCCATGAGCGAGAACTTCGAGGCCGGATGGTTTAGCGATGGGGTTATCGGAAACGATACGGTCAAACTTTCAATGCAGGGGGCCCACTTTGACGATTATTCAAGACTCCTGAACGTTGTACTCTCCAAGCCCGATACCAAAACCGTGATAATATCCCTTGACAATTACCTGCTTCTCCACAATCCGAAGGAGCATCCGACAACCATTCCGGATTATCTGGAAAACGACGATTATTCCGACGATATTTATTACCTGTGGAACAAATCTGTTGCCTTTGTATTTCTTCCGCAGTTTATCATCAATAACATAAGCAGCGGATTTTCATCTGACACTGCTTACAACTGGGCAGACAGGTATACTTTTGACAAGTATGTGGCCAGAGCGACCTATCTCCCATACAGGATCATGCAGCAACGGGATGAAGAAGCCTTCAACGCTTATTATGAATATGTGGACGCATTTCTGACAGGTATGACTCCGTACATAGAAGCGCGCCCCGACGTAAACTTTATATTTTATGCACCCCCGTACAGCATTCTGTACTGGGATGACTGCATTCTCCGCGGAAGACTGACTGCCGAGATATGTGCTCAGAACGAAGTGTTTAACTCACTCCTCGATTACGATAACGTACGGATATTCTATTTTCAGGACAACTGGGATATCATAACAGATCTTGACAACTACAAGGACTACTCCCATTATTCCAAGGAGATCAGTCATTACATCTATGAGTGTATAAGAGACGGGAAATGTGAAGTGACAAAGGATACCTCATTTGATACACTTTTGAAGTTTTCAGAAGACGTGGCCGATTACGACCACGAGTCTTCATTCCATTAGGACTGCCATAGGTATTTGGGATACACGCCCTGTGATTTTAACTGCGCGATCTTTTCCCGTACATATTCCTTATCTTCTTTGTAGGTTACACCAAACCACTTATCCGATGACGAGAGCACTTTAACAGTAGCCCGGCCCGACTTGATCATACCGTCAACAACAAACGGCAGATAGCACTCGGCCTTCTCGATATTCTTCGGAAGCTCTTCACGATAAAACTTAACAAACGCATCATCGATCTCTTTGAGGAAGTCTTTATTAAATCCCCAAATGTTCATGCTTGTCATAGTGTCGGTGGGGATCGGAATATAATCCCTGTCATTTTCGGTGTAGGCAGCTCCGTTTTCGGTGCAGATTATCTTGGTTCTCTCCGTAATATCAATAAGGTTTCCGCTCTCGTCAACAGAACAGATGCCACGACTTACAGAGCCGTTTTCGGTAAGTGTATTTCCAAGCTTGAACCCTACCATGCAGTAATTGCCCGGCTCACCTTCCGTACTTACAAGGTATTCGTATATCTTTTGAAATGCTTCCCTTCCGTAAAAATCATCCGCATTGATTACGGCAAAAGGACCTTGTACCACATTTCTTACACTCCTTACGGCGTGTGCCGTACCGTATGGCTTGGTTCTGTTTTCGTACAGCTTTTCACCCTCGGGAATATCGGAAAGCTCCTGAAATACATATTCGACTTCTATATGGCGTGCAACAGCGTCGCCTATAGCCTCTTTGAACAGCTCATGATTTTCTCTCTTGATAATAAATATGACCTTCTCAAATCCGGCACGTTTGGCATCGAATATGGAAAAATCTATTATCTTATCATTTTCATCATCAACCGTATCTATCTGTTTAAGTCCGCCATAGCGTGAGCCCATGCCCGCTGCCATGATAACAAGTACAGGTTTGTTCATTTTACCACCTACTGATCTTTCTTCTTAACTGTTCTGACCGGATCACTTGTAACGTCTACCCCAAGGCGCTTAAACGTACGCATATCCGCAGGAGAGAGCATTACCGATGTATGAGCCTGCAAGCCCTTAAGCTTCGGGATCTGAGCCATTGAAACCTTTGCATTTTCATCGGAGATCGAAGCAATCGACAATGCTATAAGAACCTCATCCGTATGAAGTCTGGGATTTTTCCCTCCCAGGAACTCAACCTTCAGCCGGGCAATAGGTTCGATCGCCTCCGGAGATATCAGATGAGTATCATGATCTACTCCACCGAGATACTTGAGCGCATTAAGCAGTAACGCCGCAGATGCACCAAGCAGATCCGTTGTCTTGCTGGTAATTATCGTACCGTCTTCGAGCTCTATGGCAGCAGTCGGAACACCCAGCTTTTCAGCTCTCTCTTTTGCTGCTACAGTAACCTTTCTGTCATCGGTTGTAATTCCTGCCTGATTCATAAGCAGTTCGATTTTCAACACTTCACTCTCGTTTGCTTTTTCCTCGACCACCCTGTTAAGTGTTGTATAATATCTTCTGATTATCTCCTGTTTTGATGCTTCGCAGCAGATCTCGTCGTCCACTATACAGTTTCCGACCATATTAACACCCATATCCGTAGGAGATTTGTACGGGCTCTTTCCGTATATCTCTTCAAACATGGCATTAAGAACCGGGAATATTTCAATATCCCTGTTATAGTTGACCGTTGTCACACCATAGCTTTCCAAGTGGAAGGGATCGATCATATTAATATCGTCAAGATCTGCCGTCGCTGCCTCATATGCAAGATTGATAGGGTGTTTTAACGGGATGTTCCAAATGGGGAATGTTTCAAACTTAGCGTATCCGGCCTTGATCCCGCGCTTGTTTTCATGGTAGAGCTGTGAGAGGCACGTAGCCATTTTTCCGCTTCCGGGACCCGGTGCGGTAACGACAACAAGAGGTTTTGTAGTGATAACGTAATCGTTCTTGCCGAATCCGTCGTCACTTACTATAAGCGGAATATTGGAAGGGTAGCCTTCGATCAGATAGTGCATGTAGACATTGATATTTCTCCTTCTCATGCGCTCCTTAAACTGCAGAGCCGTCTCCTGTCCCGCAAAATGTGTAACCACAACCGAGGATACATACAGCCCTTTATCTTCAAACAGCTGCTTGAGCCTTAGCACATCCTCGTCATAGGTAATGCCGATATCTCCTCTTACCTTTTTACGGTCGATATCCATGGCAGAAATAACTATCACTATTTCAGCCTGATCGGAAAGCTGCATCAGCATCCTGAGCTTACTGTCGGGTTCAAACCCTGGAAGCACTCTTGATGCATGATAATCATCAAAAAGCTTGCCTCCAAATTCGAGATAAAGCTTTCCACCAAACTGGCTGATTCTCTCCATGAT
>DEEW01000035.1:8514-9306 GCA_002350465.1 Lachnospiraceae bacterium UBA2868 | reverse complement strand
TCATTGTCAAATCCGATCTTCATATAATCCCCTGTTCTTAATCTAAACCAAATATATAAAATCTCACAAATTTAACCAGTAAATACTATCACATCAGGCAACCTGCGTTCAAGATATCATTCACACTCTCTTATCTTTTTCCGAAGGGGCAGTACCATATTCGGCGAGACGGACAAAGCATCTATTCCCATATCTATAAATTTCTGCGTCTGTCCCAGATCCGCTGCGGCTTCCCCGCAGATATCCACCGGTATACCCGCTTTGTGAGCGTTGTTTACCGTCATCTCTATCATCTTCATCACTGCGGGATGAATCTCGTTAAAGTAAGCCTCAAGCTTGGGATTTTGCCGGTCTATGGCAAGTGTAAACTGTGTCAGATCGTTTGTCCCGATGCTGAAGAAATCAACTTCCTTTGCAAGCTTGTCACTTATCATTACAGCCGCCGGAGTCTCAATCATGATCCCAAGTCTTAGGTCTTGCCTGTATTCTATATTTTCCGCATCCAGCTCATCTGTCACTTCCTTAATGATCATCTTAGTATGCCTGATTTCATCAAGTGAAGTGATAAGAGGAAACAGTATATCAAGATTTCCGTATACCGATGCTCTGTAAAGGGCACGAAGCTGTGTCTTGAACAGCTCGGGCTGGGACAGACTGATCCTTATGGCACGATAACCCATGGCAGGATTGTTTTCTTTTTCAGGTCTGAAATACGAGGCCTGCTTATCGGTACCAAGATCAAGAGTCCTTATTATGACCTTCCTTCCCCGCATCTTTTCAAGAACTTCCCTC
>DEEW01000035.1:406-8426 GCA_002350465.1 Lachnospiraceae bacterium UBA2868 | reverse complement strand
TCCGCACTTCCTATATTGGCGTATACGTTAATATACTTCCCACTTTTTGTTATATTGTTCTTACCCTTAAGAAGCAGAAGCATACGCTGACGTTCTTCATACTCTTTCTGCCTTCTCTTCATCCTGTCAAGAGTCCGCTTATCGGGATCTATGATCAGCTCCCCTTTTACTCCGTCAAGGATCGCATATCTTCCATCATATATGGAGAGCATTTCCTGTCCGATTCCGACTACCGAAGGTATTCCCATTGTACCGGCAAGTATGGAAGCGTGACTAACAGGGGATCCGAACATGGTAACAAGCCCAAGGACATTATCTCTGTTAAAACCTACTATATCACCTGCGCTGAAATCATCCGATGCGTAAATACACGGCTCAAGGGGCTGGACCATCTCACCTTCAGCTCCACACAGTATTCTAAGCAGCCTTTCCGAAACATCTCTTACATCAGCCACATGGCTTTGCATGTATTTATCTTCTATTGATGTGAACAATCTGGAAAATTCATCGGATGCAAGTACAACGGCATAAGCCGCATTGTACCCCGATTCCCTGATCTGCTTGTAGACATAATCAATATACTGCTTATCCTCCAGAAGCATCTCCTGCGCTACAAAGATGGACGCATTCAGCTCCCCAAGATAAGGAATGGATGATTCGTGGAGTTCTTCAAGCTGTTCAATGGCCTTCTTCTTCGCATCATTGAACAGTTCGATCTGTGCCGACCTATCTTCCACCGTAGATCTCGATATATGTTTATCGGGGTGCATGTAAACATACAATCTGCCTATAACTATTCCCGATACGACCTTTGTTCCCTTAAGAGTTACCATATAGCCTCCAATTTCTTGAGAGCCACGCCATTTCCTACTACCTATACTACCATATTTTGTAGTATAATTCTTGTGTTTGGAAAATATTGTGTAATTACCGAAAGGATCTGTCATGTCTGATCAAAAAAATATAAAACGGAATCTTATCATATCCGCAGTCCTGACTCTTATACTTTTCTATCTTGGCGCAGGGCACGGGCTGCTTAATCTTCCGTTTCCCGAAATATTGAGGAACAATCAGATTTTTCTTCTTGTAATCCGGGTGATTTTATCCCTCCTGGTAATCTTCGTAAACAGAGCACTTTTTACCAAAGGCATTTCTTCCATCATTCACCTGTCTCCGGACATGGATTCTCTTGTAGTTCTCGGAGCGTTGGCAGCATTTATATACAGTACCGCAGTATCCGTCATAAACATTATATATTATAAAAATGCCGATGAATACATCGGAGAATCCGAGCTTTATTTCGAGTCCTGTGCCTTGATACTGACTATTGTGGCCATAGGAAAACTTCTTGAGGAAATCGCAAAAGGAAGAACCTCTGACGCGATCAAAGACCTTTCGGATATGTCACCAAAGACCGCTCTTATTCTTGTTGGCGGCCAGGAGCGTGAAGTTTCAATAGAAGAAGTCAAAGTCGGAGATACATTCATTCTCAAACCCGGCATGAGTGTTCCCGTTGACGGCATCATTGAATCGGGAACAAGTGCAGTGAACGAATCGGCTCTTACCGGCGAATCCATGCCTGTCGACAAAGCACCCGGCATGGTCGTTAGCGCCTCAACAATTAACCTGTCCGGATATCTGACATGCCGTGCAACCTGTGTAGGGAGTGATACCGCATTTTCCAAGATCGTCCAAATGGTGTCTGACAGTTCATCCGGCGAAGCTCCCATATCAAAGAGGGCAGACAGAATTTCCGCCATATTTATTGTTGCGGTTATCTTATTATCGGTTATTACATTTATTGTTTGGAAGTTACTTGGTTTCGGCATAGGTTTTTCTCTTTCAAGAGCAATTTCGGTCCTCATTGTCAGTTGCCCTGCTGCTCTGTCTCTTGCAGCTCCTGTTGCAATAATGTCCGGAAGCAGCGTCGGAAGCCGTCACGGCATATTGTACAAGACCGCACAGTCACTTGAGTCAACGGGAAGAACACAGATAGTCGTTGTCGATAAGACCGGTACCCTTACGACAGGTAACCCGAAAGTTACGGATATTATAAGTACGGAAAGCGATATCGAGCACCGGGACCTTCTGCTGTCCATAGCCTATGCTCTTGAGAGCAAGAGCGAACATCCTGTTGCTAAGGCAATCTGCGCATTCGCAACGAAAAGATTTGTACCTGTAATGGAAACAACCGGGTTTGAAGCTGTTCCCGGAAAGGGAATCAAAGCCGACCTTGTCCTTTCGGGAGAAAATCATACCGTTTATGCCGGAAGCGAATCATTTATAGCAGAATCTTTGCTAGGCAAAAAAGCAACAGAGTTTAACAATGATTTTTCGGCAAAGATCAACCGGCTTGTAGCGGAAGGTAAAACACCGACTCTGTTTGCATCAGATTCCGGAATGCTCGGTGTGATCGCGGTTGCAGACGAGATAAAAGAAGGAAGTATGGAAGCAATAGAAGCTCTGAGGCAGGAAGATATACACGTTTGTATGGTAACCGGAGACAGACTTGCCACTTCCGAATCCGTGGGTGCAAAGCTCGGAATAGAAGAGGATGATGTAATATCCGAGGTAATGCCTCAGGAAAAATCCGCAATTGTTCAAAAGCTCAAGGAGACCGGAAGAGTTGCAATGATCGGAGACGGTGTTAACGACGCACCCGCACTTACCGTTGCCGATACCGGTATAGCCATAGGTGCCGGTACGGATGTTGCAATAGATGCAGCCGATGTAGTTCTTATCAAAGACAGTCTGGTTGCTGCTGTTGATTCCATCAGGCTGTCTAAGGATACTTTGAGGATAATTCATCAGAATCTCTTCTGGGCTTTTGCATATAATCTTGTAGGGATTCCTCTTGCCGCAGGATGCTTCTACAAGGCTTTCGGCCTGCTGCTTAATCCTACGTTCTGCGCGGCGGCCATGAGTATCTCAAGCATATTTGTCATTACAAATGCGATGCGCCTGTTTTCGTTCAAAACTACCGAAATTAGTATCAATGAATCCACAGATGACGAAGATATGTTATAATATCGGTGTTTATGAATATTCTAAGATCGCTTAGAAGCTTTTTTCGCAGGGTTGCAAGAAAACTTCGAAGGAGCTTCAGCAAGAAGGAATTATTAATAATCGCCGTTTTCATTGCAGGAGTTGTTATTGCAACTTCCGTTGTTATTGTACTCAAAATCAATTCTCCCAAGGATGTCTCCGAGGGCGACGGTACCCTTGATATTTCAATTGAAGAAGGCTCCGAAGAAGATTCCGGAACCATGGAGTCTGTTGAAACTACTATAGTCGAAACTGCATCCGCCAAAACAAAAGTTGAAAGTACTGCTGAAACAACCGTACTTACCCTCAAGGAAGGAACCAGAGACGGGTATATGAACCGCTGTGTTTTTCTCGGCGACTCAAGAACCGTCGCAATGGTAAATTACGGTCTCATCAATGACGATGCTGCCCTTGCCCAGATAGGTATTTCTCATCCGTCATTTAAGAGTAATACTTTTGTTAATAATGCGGGAAAAGAATATACACTTAAAACTTATCTTGCATCTCATCAGGCACCTGTTATTTATATTGCCCTCGGTGTAAACGGAATAAACGATCCGAGTGAAGAGCATTATAAAAGCACGTTTGAAGATCTTATCGATAATGTAATGGATTTGTCTCCCAATTCCAATATAGTTCTTATGTCCATCGGACCCGTCAACGATAACGGACCCTACAAAAAAACAGTACAGAACTCATGGATTGTCAAATACAATGATTTTCTGTTAAACACAGCAAAAGATAAGCATTTATTCTATCTGGACATTTCCGAGATACTTACCGGAAGCGACGGACAGGTTANNATCGGAATATAACGGAGGTGACGGCCTTCATTACAGCAGTTCGGGTTGTAAGGCCATATTTGACTACATCGTTGAACATCCGGTTCCCGGAATTTCCGATGACGGTGAATACACAGTTAAATACATCAAACCCAATCCAAATAGAACTAAGGTCACAATGGATGAAGGATCGGGAATTGACGAAGCAAAGCTTCAGGAATTAATGAATTTGATGATGGAGGAGACGCCTACGCCGACTCCTACGCCTACTGCTACCGCTACGCCCACTCACACCCCGACTCCTACGCCGGAACCGACAAAAAAACAGGAGTCAGTTTCAACACCGACTCCTACGCCCGTTCATACATCTACGCCGACTCCGACTCCTACGTCCGCGCCAACAGCGGCGCCGACTTCTACTCCTGTGGTGACAGCGGAACCAACACAACCGGTAACCACTCCTACGACCGAGCCAGCCGAAACGCCTGTGCTGACCCCTACTCCGACTCCTACGGAGACCCCGACACCCGAAGCGACGCCCGAGGCTACAGAGACGCCAGCAGAGCAGACCTCCGGAAGTGGATCCGGGGATACAAGCAATGATTCCGATTCCGGTGGCGAATAATAATTCATAATCAATTGCTTACATACACATCAACTGTATATCTGCAATCCTCTCCCTCTACGGTTATAACACATGCCCCTTCGTGAAGAGGCTTTATCTGACCGTCCTTTTCAACTGTGCAAACCGATGTATCCGATGATCTGAAAGTGATATCGTTACTGTTAATCTCATATCCCGACAGTTCGTGAATTTCATAATCATCGAAAACAGCCATCGGCCTGATCTTTAATATGATCGGTTCATTAACGCTGATATCATATCGAGTGCATACAGGATAAAATGTTCTGATATGCGAGTCATCATAATTATCCGGTAAAATTCTTACCCTGATATCCCTTCGAAGTCCCTTGTATTCAACTCCTACCGTTGTTATGCCTTCTCTTACAGGTACAAGTCTGTTATTGTCGGACAATTCAAGAATATTTGTGTCATATTTTTCTATTCTGACCTTGTCTGCATCCAATCCGCTTTTCTGTCTGCGGCTGTTCATCAGATAATAGCTGATATTAACCGGCTCACCCAAAGTTGCAGAATATGTAAGCTTGTCAGTTACAAGCATGATCGGCTCGTCGGAAAGCAGAGATTCATCAATTTCAATCTTCTGCTTGAGGTTTTCCGCACCATCCTCCGAATTATCCATCTCATCGGTATAATCGATGGTTACGGGAACAAATCTTGTTGCCCAGACTCCCCATTTAGCCTGTCCCGAACCGGAATATGCATATGCTATAAGAGACCGGTCTTCCGGACCGATATGGCCGCTTTCATCAGCCATCAATCCACTATTGTGGCATCCTGTTATAACTCCGGTATTAAGTTCAGACACCCTGGCAAAATTTACTCCGTCATCGGATTCATAATAGAGCAGACAGCTGTCATCCTTAAAACGCCTGTTTGTTGAAAGCGCAATAAACTTATGACTGTCTTCAAGATATGCAACGTCCCATGAATCAGAATCGGCATATGTGTAATCATTTGCATCCGTACAGTCGTTTCTGAAAACCGATATGCCTTCAAATTGCAGCTTTGACGGCCATCGGGGATCGGTAAGATCGGCAGTATGTATCTGCGTTGCCCTTACCCAGCCGTATTTATCGGAAAAAGAGTCAAGAGTACTGTACACATATATTTTGTCATCCACAACGACAAAACTGGGCTCCCCGACTCCCCATGCGATGTCAACTCCCTTGAAATATACTATAGGAACAGGATCTCCTCCCCAATCCTTTCCGTTCCACTTTTCATAAGGGCCGTCAGGATTCTGGGATCTTGCAAGGAATACATTATTGCACAGACCGTCTTTGTTAACCGTTCCCGTGTATCCGAGATAATAATATCCTTCATAGTAGAATACATCCGGATCACATACCGACTGCAGATCTGCAGTCCCGGGGGTAGGAGCAAGAACAACTTTTTCATCGCCCCAGGTCTTGCCGCCATCTTCCGAATGTCTGTATGTCAGCCAGTCATACTCTTTCTTACCGTCTCCGGGCGAAGCAAACCAGGCATCAATGCTTCCGTCTTCATTCTGTATCAGAGATGCTCCGTATCTGTAATCCGGTCTTCCGCTTCCCCATAAAGCAAATACATCCTTTCCATCCCCTTCGAGACGAAGCCTTACGTGTTTATCTTCAAGTTCACTGTTATATACGTCAACCGGCTCTTCCTCTGCTTCTTCCGGCATTTCACCGGCCTCTGATTCCGTTGAATCCTCCTGTTTGGACAGCTTATCATCTACTGGTTCAGAAGTATCCACGGCCCAATTTTTATCTGTCTCTTTAACTTCACTTTCAGCCCCCTGCCCGGGAGTGTTCCCCGATTCCCCGGAACATCCCGCAAAGGATATAATTGCCGCAAGTACGGATACTCCTATGATTTTCTTTATTGTATTTATCTTCATTCCATACCCTTTAAAACAATATTTCTTCAAGTCTATTTATCTGTTTTTTCCCGCAAGGAAAGAGAGGAATTCATCTTCGGGAATCGGCTTTGAATAGTAAAAGCCCTGTATATACTCAACTCCCATATCCTGCATAACCGTCATCTGCTCTTTTGTCTCGATTCCTTCGGCAACAACATCCATACCGATCTTGTGCAGAATATCAACCATACCCGTCAGCACATGTTTTGTTTTCTCATTGTTGAAGAAGCTTCTGGTAAATGTATAGTCAAATTTGATAGTCTTAACAGGCATATTTACAAAGTAATCTATGTTGGAGCGGCCCGTGCCGAAATCATCTAGTGAAAAAGTTACTTCCTTTTCTATAAGACGCATCATATTACGGATCATTATATCCCTGTTCTGGGCAGCGGCTGTTTCCGTTATCTCCAAATTGATCCACTTCGGGTCTATCTTGTATTGCTTGATATAATCAAAAATAAACTTAGCAGGGTTCTCGTAATCAAACTGTGCGGCGGAAATATTAATCTCAATCTGTTCCAGGCCGAACTTCTGTGCCTCTCCTTTTGACAGGAACATACATACTTTCTCAAATACACGTATACCCAGAGGAATGATCTGACCACTCTCTTCGGCAATAGGAATAAACTCTCCGGGAGGTACTAAGCCTCCGTCCTCACGCCTAATGCGCACAAGAGCCTCAGCAACGTTGAATCGCGATTCCTTAACGTTGTAAAAAGGCTGGTAGAAGACCTCAACCCTGTCGTTTTTGAGTGCATCTTCTATCAGTTCTTTTATCCTGTTCTGTTCCCTGAGCTTCTGAACAAGTTCCTCATTGGCAATGACAATTTCCTGTTCGCTTTCAAGATAAGTATGAAGAAAGCGGAAGAATTCATCCGGTCCGCTCATCTCAAGGCTGTCGGGAATCAGAAGATATGTACCTTTCGCAGGAATATCGGTAACACCATCCTTTTGCATTTTGATATTTGCAGCCTTCTCAAACATCCTGTCCCTGTCATCATAGAGCACACAGAATGTATCATCATCTATACGAAACGCCGGCTCGGGGCCGAGTGCTACAAGTGCACGGGCAGTACGTATAACCGCATCATGCTCCATGTTGTAATCGACATAGTTGGTCAGGAAATGAATCTTTGCGGTAAACATGGAAAATCGTTTGCCGAATCTGTATTTGTCATGCACATATGCCGAAAGTGCATTTGTTGTAAACAATCCTGTGGATGAGTCAATGAATTCACTCGGATTTTCCAGCTGGATGTATAGGATTACCATACCGAATGAGGAAGCAAAGCCTACAAGCAGAAGTTCAGGATCAATAAACTGTATGGCAGCAGCAAGAAGCCATATACCCTGCCACAGAAGCATTGCCATGAATCTTCTGCCGGGCATCTCTTTCCTGTATGCTATTGTTATAGCGATCGTAGCCAGAATATATACAGCTGAAAGTGCATAAGCAACAGATGTGGAAGGACCGTACGAATAAACTATACGTTCATATGCCGTAAATTCGATGGGAAGAACAAGCATTAGCAGCTCACCTACACCGAAAATCATATGCGAAAATGTTCTTGCAACCTTCGCCCAAGTCTTGTCCCGGGGAAGCAGACTCGTGGAAGCATATACATATCCGAAGTACCCTTGCAGGAC
>DEEW01000035.1:0-346 GCA_002350465.1 Lachnospiraceae bacterium UBA2868 | reverse complement strand
GGACTGAATCCGCGAAAAACGGACATATTGATCAGAATAACTGACAGAATATCAAATATAAGACATGCAAAGCACGCACAAATTGCGCGGAAAAAGAGTTTACGATTCATCAAATCAAGCTTCTTCTCGCGAAGAAACATGACCGTGATCGTAAAAATGATAAACAATGCACAACATTGAAGTTCAATGTTCATTCAGGGATCCTCTTGATTCGATAGGTCCTTATATTATATAGAATCATTACATACAAATCAAGAGACTCTCCTGGGGGTCTATCCATGATTTTTGCGGAACCTCATGCACTTTATCCCCATCCATGTAATTACCGATAAGAAACGGAGAAGCA
>DEEW01000161.1:8769-8889 GCA_002350465.1 Lachnospiraceae bacterium UBA2868 | reverse complement strand
TGACGATGAGAGAACACGAAAACTTATGCCCTCATACGTCTGCACTCCTTTAACGGTTGTATGTGACAAGATAATACTTCACAGCCCGGAGATGAGGGAGAGGTATATAGAGTGCCTGAG
>DEEW01000161.1:0-8463 GCA_002350465.1 Lachnospiraceae bacterium UBA2868 | reverse complement strand
GTGATTTTCCACAGACGGAGGGTACTATTAATATAGATGATATAGATGCGTATTATGGGGAAGCTTCCGCATACGCAACCGAATTCATAAATGCTAAGAAACCGATTATGTTAATGCAGATATGGTAGGAGGAATGTAATGGCNNAACATCGACTTCGTCGATGTCGCTTATCTCGTACGAAGTGCGAGATGCCACCCCGGCGAGGGGCGAAGCGAGATTATGATGGCGTGGCTCTCAATTATGGTAGGAGGAATGTAATGGCACCTAATAACAGGCCGAGAGCCAGAGAGAAGAAGATCATAGAGGGACAGGGCAGCGTCTACAGGAAAGGCAGCGGGCTTGATTCAAAACCGTTAAATACCGGCGCCGGCGGACCGTCACGTCCGTCAGGAGGAGGAAGCCGCGGAGGCGGTGGCTTCGGCCTCGGCAAGATAATCCTGATACTTATAGCGCTGTTTGTATTCGGTGGCGGAGGTTACTTCGGCTTATCCGAAAACGGATCATCCGATGATTATGCATCGTCGGAGCAAAACAGCAGTTCGGACACCGGCTCATTATCCCAGACGCAGACCCAGAGCTCGCAAGCCTCTTCCAATTCTTCATCCATGGGAATGGGGGATCTGTTCTCTACTCTCTTAGGAGGCTATGCGACCACACCGGATGAGTATTCATCGTACTCTTCATATGAAACCGGAAATGTAACGGCTCAGCTTGATACAAGCGTTAATCCGGCGGCAAGGCAGAAGTTTACGTCGATTGTCGGTCAGGGCGCTGATGTTGTTACGGTTATGGTATACCTATGCGGTACCGACCTTGAATCAAGAAGCGGAATGGGAACGGCGGACCTTCAGGAGATGGCATCCGCAAATCTTTCCGACGATGTAAGAGTCATAGTGTACACCGGCGGATGCAAGAACTGGAAGAACAGCGTTGTAAGCAGCCGCGTTAATCAGATATATCAGGTTAAGGGCGGTGGAGTAAAGCTCCTTGAAGATAATATGGGACAGGGCTCAATGTCCGATCCCGCTACACTTACTGCCTTTATCAAATACTGTAATCAGAACTTTCCGGCAAACAGGAACGAGTTGATCCTCTGGGATCACGGCAGCGGATCGCTTTCAGGTTATGCATATGACGAGAAATATCCGCAGAGCGGATCAATGAGCCTGTCGGGGATCAAGAAGGCAATTTCCGATTCGGGAGTTAAATTTGATTTTGTGGGATTTGATGCATGCCTTATGGCAACGGTAGAAACAGCACTTATGCTGTCGGATTACTCCGACTATATGATCGCATCGGAAGAGACGGAGCCCGGTGTCGGCTGGTATTACACGAACTGGCTGAGTAAGCTGTCGGCAAATACCAGCATGCCCACAATTGAGATAGGAAAGAATATTGTCGATGACTTTGTGGATACCTGTGCGAGAAAGTGTCCGGGACAAAAGGCAACGCTTTCGGTTACGGATCTTGCGGAAGTGGCCGCAACGGTTCCTGATAAGCTTAACAGATTTTCGGTAAATACAAGTGAACTTATATCCGATGTGAACGGATTTATGACAGTATCCGATGCACGTAACAAGGCAAAGGAGTTTGCGCAGTCATCAAGAATCGACCAGATTGATTTTATCCACTTTGCAAAACTTCTCGGTACACAGCCCGGTCAGGAACTTGCGGATGCCCTTTCCTCATGTGTGAAGTACAACAGGACAGAAAGAACCATAGCGAATGCAAACGGACTGTCTGTGTATTTCCCTTACAAGAAGGCAAACAAAGCCGGAACCATGGCAAAAACATATGAACAGATAGGGATGGATGATGCGTACACCGATTGTATCAGAGCATTTGCCGCAAATGAGCAGTCCGGTCAGATGACGGAGAACGGAACCGGATCGCCCCTCGGATCACTGTTCGGAAGCATGTACGGAACCGATTACGCATCATCATCCGGAGAGGGTTATGCAGGCTATTCCGATGCCCTAGGAGGACTGATGAGTGCGCTTCTTACGGGAAGAAGTCATGCGCCGGGAGGATTTGATACCGATAAGCTTCAGGTAACGTTAAATGATAAAGGTCAGCAGGTATTTAAGCTTTCGGAGGAAGACTGGAAGGAAGTAGCACTTGTGGATCTCAATGTGTTTGTTGATGACGGTGAAGGGTTTATTGATCTGGGACTTGATAATACATATGAGTTCGACAAGGACAATAATCTTATTGCTGATTTTGACAATACATGGATGTCAATAAACGGTCATGTGGTTGCCTATTATCACACGGATACCGAAGATAACGGGACCAATTACAGCATAAACGGATATGTCCCGGCTATTCTAAACGGTCAGAAGGTGGAACTTCTGCTTGCGTTTACCGATCAGTATCCGGACGGGACAATAACCGGGGCAAGATATGTGTATGAAGACGGAACAACGGATACGGTAGCCAAGAATACAATAGCTCTTTCGGCAGGTGATGAGCTCCGTTTCACATGCAGATACTATGATTATAACGGAAACTATCAGGATACGTTTTATCTCGGGGAGCCCATGGTTCTCGATTCAGCCGACGTGAAGATAGGAAATATCGATATCGGAAATGTTAAGGCTAAGGTAACTTATGTATTTACGGACATGTATCAGCAGCAGTATTGGTCACCGGTTGTCAGGATTCCGTAGGAATCATGACAGGCAGAATGCCGCATATCCTGTATTGAAGATACAGGATGCCGTCCGGCGAGGACTGAATGGGTACGGCAGTTTTTATGGAGGACGTTATGAAACCAATCATTACCAGTTTACTTGAAACCGATGCCTACAAGTTTTCAATGGGGCAGGCAATCTATCACCAGTTTTCCGATTACAAAACGACATGGTCTTTTAAGTGCCGCAATGAGGATGTGCGTTTTACCCCCGAGATGATCGAGGAAATAAAGCGCCAGATCAAAATGTACTGTGATCTCAGATTCCGTGAAGATGAATTGGAATACCTTAACAAAATCAGATGGATAAAAGGTTCATACGTTGATTTTCTGAGGCTCTGGAAGCCGAGATTTGAAGATTTTGAATTCGGAACGGATTCGGAATGCGGCCTTACAATCGAAACTAAGGGAACATGGCTCAACACTTCGATGTATGAGATCCCGACACTTGCCATTGTAAATGAAGTGTACTTCAGAATGGCATACGATTATGATGAACTTCTCGAAAGCTTCAAAGAGCGACTTGAGGCCAAGATACAGGGTATTATTGACGGAAAATATGAGCTGGGGGCATTTTCGGAGTTTGGGGCAAGAAGGAGACTGTCCGGTGAGGCACAGGAACTTGCGGTAACAGAACTTGCCATGGCAAAGCTTCCGGAAGGAAATAAATTCGTTGGAACAAGCAACGTCTATCTGGCAAAAAAACTGAACCTCGTGCCGGTAGGGACCATGGCACACGAATGGATAATGTGTGTCGGTCAGGGTAATCACAAGCATAATCCGGCATACTCCAACTGGTATGCATTAGATGCATGGGTCAAGGAATACGGGGTGTTAAACGGAACCGCTCTTACCGATGCGATTACAACAAAATGCTTCCTTGAGGATTTTCAGCTGACTTATGCCACACTGTTCTCGGGTGTCAGACATGACAGCGGGAGCCCTTTCGACTGGGCCGATCAGATGATCAGGCATTACGAGGATCTGGGAATAGATCCGAAGATGAAGACGCTGCTCTTTTCGGACAGCCTGAATTTTGAAAAGGCAACTGCAATAAACAGGGCATACAAAGATAAAGTCAAGACCGCCTTCGGTATAGGTACGTATATAGCAAACGATACAAAAGTCACACCGCTTAATATTGTTATGAAGACAACAGTCTGTAACGGATGTGATGTTGCCAAGATATCGGATGTTGAAGGCAAGGGTATGTGTAAGAGTGAGGAATATGTTCATTACCTCAAACGATGCATAGACTGGAGAATGGAACACGAAACAAATGTTATTCGGTAAAAAATCCGGTTCATATACAATCGATATGTGTTCGGGGCCTATCGTAAGCAGACTTCTTCTGTTTGCGGGGCCTCTTATGCTGTCTTCGATACTGCAGCTCTTGTTTAATGCCGCAGATGTAATTGTTGTAGGAAAATATGCGGGTGATAACTCCCTGGCTGCGGTCGGTATGACCGGACCGCTTATAAACCTTCTGGTCAGTGCTTTTCTGGGACTTTCCATAGGAAGTAATGTTCTTGCATCCCGTTATTACGGAAGCGGTGATGATGCTGCCATGTCAAGGACGGTACATACATCAATCCTTGTGAGCTTTATAAGCGGGATTGTACTTGCCGTCGTCGGAATTATATTCTCTACACAGATATTGGAGTGGATGAGGGCTCCGGGGGAGACTCTGCAGCTTGGAAGCTTATACCTCAGGATATATTTTCTCGGGATGCCGGCTTCTATGCTGTACAACTTCGGAAGCGCTCTCCTTCGAGCAGTCGGTGACACAAAACGCCCGATGTATTATCTGCTTGCGGCAGGAGTAGTAAATGTAATACTGAATCTCTTCTTCGTGATCAGTCTTCATATGGATGTAGCAGGAGTTGCTACGGCAACAGTGATATCGCAGGTCATTTCGGCTTATCTTGTCGTAAGGTGTCTCATGAAAGAGAGGGGCCCTTTGCAGCTTAGGCTAAAATCATTGGCCATCGATAAAGCCACCTTCATAAGAATAGTCAGGATAGGTGTTCCTGCCAGTTTTCAGGGAATGCTCTTTTCTATTTCAAATGTGATCATTCAATCTTCGGTAAACGGATTCGGTGCAACGGTAGTTGCGGGTAATTCCGCTGCGCAGAATATAGAAGGATTTGTTTATGTATCAATGAATGCTTTCTATCAGGCATGTATTTCGTTTATAAGCGCTAATGTGGGTGCAAGAAAGACAGAGCGGATCAACAGGATACTTGTTCGTGCACAAATCTGTGTTGTAGCAACAGGATTGATACTTGGAGGGTCGTCATATCTATTCGGATATCAGCTTCTTAACATATATACGGACTCGCGCGCCGTTATGGATGCGGGTATAACCAGAATGATGTATGTGTGTCTTCCGTATTTTCTGTGTGGCATGATGGATGTTATGGTTGGAGGCCTCAGGGGGCTTGGATATGCAATACTTCCTATGATAGTGTCGCTTATCGGAGCCTGCGGACTGCGCCTTGTATGGATATTTACTCTGTTTCAGATGCCCATGTTTCATGAAACGCGTTTCTTATATATAACCTATCCTATTTCATGGGTTGTGACTTTCATTGCCCATGTCATATGCTATATCATTGTCAAACGTAAGTTTGACCGTATACATTCAGGTGAATAAACAAAACATCAATTCTTCACAAATTCTGTATTGACAACTGTATATAGCGGTGGTACATTATGTACAGGGTGTTAGCACTCTAATGGGTCGAGTGCTAACAAAACGAAAGGAAGGCCACCTTGGAGCTTGATGACAGAAAGAAAAAGATATTACTGGCAATAATCAAGACTTATCTTGAGACCGGAGAACCGGTCGGATCGAGGACTATATCCAAGATAGAAGGTCTTGAATTAAGTTCGGCAACGATCCGTAATGAGATGGCAGACCTTGTTGACATGGGATACATTCTCCAGCCCCATACTTCGGCGGGAAGAATACCTTCGGATAAGGGATACAGGTTCTATGTCGATCAGCTTATGGAAGAAAAAGAGCAGCAGATCGAAGAGCGGGAACGTGAAACCGATGAGATGAAGGGAATGCTTATCGAGAAGGCTGACAAAATGGAACGTCTTCTGAAGCAAGTAGCAAGGAGCCTTTCGGTTAACACGAATTATGCCGCGATGATCAGCGCACCGCAATATCATATGAACAGACTTAAGTTCATACAGCTTTCCAGAATGGAAGAAAAGCGGATCGTAGCTGTAATAGTTGTAGAAGGCAACATGATCAAGAACCAGATCATAGATATTGACGAGCCGATAGATGACGAGACGCTTCTCAAACTCAATATGCTGCTAAATACAACCCTTAACGGAATGGCGATAGAGGACATCAATCTGTCCATCATATCCAAGATGAAGCAGCAGGCGGGAGAACAGGCAGGCATTATTGCGGAAGTAATTGATGCTGTTGCAGAGTCGATCAAGGCTGACGAAGATCTGGAAATATATACGAGCGGTGCAAACAATATCTTTAAATATCCGGAACTTGCGGATAATGAAAAAGCCAGCGAGATTATAACGGCATTTGAAGAGAAGAAGCAGCTTACCAATCTTGTATACGAAACGCTGTCGCATTCCGATGAAAAGGGAATTCAGGTATATATCGGTGAGGAATCACCGGTGGAGAACATGAAGGACTGCAGTGTTGTTACGGCAACATATGAGCTTGATGAAGGAATTCACGGTACCATAGGCATTATAGGGCCGAAACGAATGGATTACGACAAAGTTCTGTCAACGATGAAGAAGTTGACAACGGAGCTGGATACAATGTTTAAGAAGAATTGAGGGATGAAAATTGAGTAACGACGATGGAGTTAAGATCGATATAGAATCTCCGGAGCAGTTCGAAGAGGATGTATCAAAAATAATCGAAGAAGAGGAAGAGAAGAAGAAATCGGCTGAAGAGCCGGATGATGAAGCTGTAAAAAAGGACAAGCCCGAACCGGAAATTGAAGCGGATGAAAATCAGGGAGCCAAAGGTCCCGACAACGAATCCGAAGACAATGCCGGCAAGGATGATAAGAAAAAGCATCACGGTAAGAAAGATAAGAAAGAAAAGAAAGATCCGAGGGACGAAAAAATAGCGGATCTTGAAGACCGGGTAAAGCGCCAGATGGCTGAGTTTGAAAACTTCAGAAAGCGTACCGACAAAGAGAAATCTCAGATGTACGATATGGGAGCGAAGAACGTGATCGAGAAGATCCTGCCTGTTATAGACAATTTCGAAAGAGGACTTGAAAGCGTTCCGGAAGGATCGGACAAGGCGTTTGTCGACGGGATGCAGATGATATACAAACAGCTCTCGGGGGAACTTGAAAAACTGGGAGTAAAACCGATAGAAGCTGTGGGACAACCATTTGATCCCAATTTCCACAACGCGGTAATGCAGACGGAAAGCGAAGAATACGAAAGCGGAACGGTAGCCCAGGAGCTTCAAAAAGGGTATATGTACCACGACACACTGGTCAGACCCAGTATGGTCTCGGTGGTTTCATGAGCTTACAGATAGCCAATCTCATAATCAGTATATAGACAGTAAGGAGGATAATATTATGAGTAAAATAATAGGAATTGACTTAGGAACAACAAACAGTTGTGTAGCAGTTATGGAAGGCGGTAAGCCTACCGTTATCACAAACACGGAGGGATCCAGAACAACACCTTCAATCGTGGCTTTTACCAAGACAGGAGAGCGTCTTGTAGGTGAGGCTGCAAAGCGTCAGGCTGTAACAAACGCAGAGAATACCGTATCTTCCATCAAGAGGGAGATGGGCAGTGACTACAAAGTCAGCATTGAGGACAAAAAATACAGCCCTCAGGAGATCTCAGCAATGATCCTGCAGAAGCTTAAGGCAGATGCTGAAGGATACCTCGGAGAAAAGGTAAGTGAAGCTGTTATTACGGTTCCTGCATACTTCAATGACGCACAGCGTCAGGCTACAAAGGATGCGGGTAAGATTGCCGGCCTTGATGTAAAGCGTATCATCAATGAGCCTACAGCAGCAGCTCTTGCATACGGTCTTGATAACGAGAAGGAACAGAAGATCATGGTTTACGACCTCGGCGGTGGTACATTCGATGTATCCGTTATCGAGATCGGAGACGGTGTTATAGAGGTTCTTGCTACAAGCGGTAACAACCGTCTGGGCGGTGATGATTTTGATAACAAGATCACACAGTGGATGCTTGATGAATTCAAGAAGGCTGAGGGCGTTGACCTTTCAGGGGATAAGATGGCTATGCAGAGACTCAAAGAGGCTGCGGAGAAGGCCAAGAAGGAACTGTCAAGCGCAACAACGACCAACATTAACCTTCCTTTCATTACAGCTACAAACGAAGGACCCAAGCATTTTGATATGAATCTTACAAGAGCTAAGTTTGATGAGCTTACAAGCGATCTTGTTGAAAAGACTGCTGAACCTGTTCGTACAGCCCTTAAGGACGCAGGTATTACGGCATCCGATCTTGGACAGGTACTGCTTGTCGGAGGTTCAACAAGAATACCTGCTGTACAGGAAAAGGTTAAACAGCTTACCGGTAAGGAACCTTCCAAGTCGCTTAACCCCGATGAGTGTGTAGCACTCGGTGCTTCTATTCAGGGTGGTAAGCTTGCAGGAGATGCAGGTGCAGGTGATATCTTACTTCTTGATGTAACACCACTTTCACTTTCAATCGAGACACAGGGAGGTATCGCAACGAGATTAATTGAGAGAAATACAACTATTCCTAC
>DEEW01000028.1:6284-7083 GCA_002350465.1 Lachnospiraceae bacterium UBA2868 | reverse complement strand
AACTCCCACGCAATCAGGGAGTTTATATTATTTTACAGATATTTCTTCAGATCATCAACCTTGTTAAGTGCTTCCCAGGGAAGATCAAGGTCGTTACGTCCGAAGTGTCCGTAAGCAGCCGTCTGCTTGTANNGCGAAGATCCAGCATTTTGATGATACCTGCGGGACGAAGGTCGAAGTTATCCCTTACGATCTCAACAAGCTTCTCGTCTGATACCTTACCGGTTCCGAATGTATCTACCATGATAGATGTAGGCTGTGCTACGCCGATAGCGTATGAAAGCTGGATTTCACATTTGTCTGCAAGACCTGCTGCAACGATGTTCTTGGCAACGTATCTTGCTGCATATGCTGCCGAACGGTCAACCTTTGTGCAGTCCTTACCGGAGAATGCTCCGCCGCCGTGTCTTGCGTATCCGCCGTATGTGTCAACGATGATTTTACGTCCTGTAAGACCTGCATCGCCGTGAGGTCCGCCGATAACGAAACGTCCCGTGGGATTAATGAAGAACTTCGTTTTATCATCAATGAGTTCCTTGGGAAGTACGGAATCAAACACATACTTTTTGATATCTTCGTGGATCTGCTCCTGTGTCACATCATCATCATGCTGTGTTGACAGTACAACCGCTTCAAGACGGATGGGCTTGCCGTTCTCATCATACTCAACGGATACCTGGCTCTTACCATCGGGACGAAGATACTTAAGTGTTCCGTCCTTACGAACCTTTGTAAGCTGCAGTGCAAGCTTGTGGGCAAGAGAGATGGGATAAGGCATATACTCATCTGTCTCGTTTGT
>DEEW01000028.1:2216-6273 GCA_002350465.1 Lachnospiraceae bacterium UBA2868 | reverse complement strand
CCGAACATCATACCCTGATCGCCGGCACCTGTATCAAGGTCATCCGTAAGATCACCCTTCTTAGCTTCAAGTGCCTTATCAACACCCATTGCGATATCGGATGACTGCTCATCGATTGCAACGAATACGGCACATGTATTGCCGTCGAATCCGTATTCGCTCTTTGTGTAGCCGATCTCCTTTACGGTATCGCGGACAACCTTCTGCATATCAACATATGCATTTGTTGTGATCTCACCCGTGATAAGAACGAATCCGGTGCAGACCGCTGTTTCACAAGCTACGCGGCTCATGGGGTCCTGCTCCATGCAGGCATCAAGGATCGCGTCGGAAATGGCATCGCAGACTTTGTCGGGATGGCCTTCCGTTACGGACTCGGAAGTAAATAAACGTTTTTCCATATCATGTCCTTTCCGTGCTATATGCACTTAAACAAACAAGTCCGCTCATCATAGGAATAAGCGGACTCAAAATTCAATCAAATCCTCTTATTGTTCGATCACTCGCTCAGGTTGGCACCTTCCTCTCGGGGTTGCCGTGGCTTCACAGATCCTATGTATCTCCACCACTCTGAATAAGAGAACAACTATTCAGTTCTTGTATAGAATATAACAGGTTTATATATTCGTCAATATCAAATATTGACAATCATTATCATGCTACGGAATCAGTCCGGAAACAAAGATCACCAGAATCAGTACCGGAAGTACATATACCAGATAAGGCTTGAGCTTTGCGGACATTTTCATGCCTTCGCCCCGGTTGACTTCCTCCATATACTTATCAAATCCCCATCCGTATTTTGTAGCACAGAACAGTGTATAAACAATGGCACCTATGGGAAGCAGCAGATTACTTACGAGAAAATCCTCAGAATCAAGCACATCCCTTGCTCCTATAATGTGAAGGTTTGACCATATGTTATATCCGAATACGCAGGGGAGTGATGCCACAAGTATGAATACCATGTTGCATATAACACTCTTTTTTCTGTCCCATTTGAAATTGTCTATAGGCCAGGCAACCAGGTTCTCAAACACTGCCGTAACCGTTGAGAAGCTGGCAAATGACATAAAGATAAAGAAAAGCGTTCCCCATATTCTGCCACCGGGCATATTGATAAATATTTCGGGAAGAGTCATGAAGATAAGCGACGGTCCTTGATCAGGCGAAACTCCATATGCACTGCAGGCAGGAAAAATGATAAGACCAGCGAACAGAGCAACAAATGTGTCCAGTATGATTATTATGACAGACTCACTGACTATTGATTTATCCTTGGACATATAACTTCCGAATATTTCCATTGCAGCGATACCAAGGCTCAGCGTGAAGAACGCCTGGTTCATGGCTCCCACTATCAGATTGAACAGACCGACGGATCTGACGTTTTCCGTATTCGGAGCAAGGTAGAACTTCAGACCTTCCTGTCCGCCCGGAAGTATTACGGAATGGATGGCGAGAATAACTATCAGTATCAGCAGACCCGACATCATGACTTTGGTGACTTTTTCCAAACCTTTTTGAACTCCGAGACTGAGCACACCGAATCCGAGAATGACTGTTATTGCCATAAAAACAGTCATTTCCACAGGATTTGCAAGCATACTTCCGAATACATCTCCGACTGATCCCGATGCTACATTATCAAATTTACCTGTCAGAAACTTCCATGCATAGGAAAGCATCCATCCGGACACGGTTGTATAATACATCATCAGCAGGTAGCATCCCGCAATACACAGCCAGCCGTGTATATGCCATTTGCTGCCCGGCTTTTCAAGCTCCTTGTAGGACAGAACCGCGCTCTTTCTGCTGGCGCGTCCCACTGACAGTTCCATAGTCATTACCGGAAGCCCCATAATAATCAAAAACAGAAGATAGAACAGCACAAAAATCGCACCGCCGTATTTTCCCGCCATATACGGAAACTTCCACACGTTTCCTATCCCGATCGCGCATCCCGCACTTACAAATAGGAATCCTATCCTTGATCCGAACTTCTCTCGTTCCATTTAAATCTCCTCCCTTTTGTCACTTTAAAATAAAATCAATCGTAACCGAATTCCCCGAAGCAGCCACATTTGCGCAGGCACCTGATATTATGGGCATTTGCGGGAACTGATGTCCTATATCCATATCCATTATTATCGGAACGTTGTATTTAGCCAGGATACCAAGAAATGCATCATAATGATCGAAATCCCCGAAGGTTTCGTCAAAATGCAGCGGGCGTCCGATAAGGAACCCTTTGACATTTTCAAACCATCCTGCATTTTCCATCTGCCACAGGGCGCGTCGCATGGACATTACCGACAGATCGCAGCTTTCTAAAAACCAAATGATACCATCATCTTTGTATCTTGATGCAAAATCAGCAGCTTTGTCAAACTTTGTGCCTATAAGGTTAGTCAGGCAGTCCAGGCACCCACCGGTGAGTCTTCCTGAAAACGAAACATCCGACGTCTTTGATGAGCCGTTGCAGATGTATTGCCTGTATGGCACAACATAGAATTCATCCCCGGTTTTCTCGTTGGTCACCTTTTCGTAATCACCCGTTTTCGGTGACAGAGTATCATCAGTCACTCCGGACGTCCCCTCGTCGTTAGGAGTCCCGTCCCGGAGCACCGCCGTTGGGATCTCTTTGTACCAAAAATCATAATTTGATACGGATGATCTGCTGCCGCACAGTATCTCGAAGGCATCGTCGACACACTTATGCCGCATGTTGTCATTAAACTTAGGTGCGCACACCGAATAGATAGATGCCGTGTCGCACAGAGTATTTAGCAGAAATGTCAGATTTGTATTATCTGAATATCCCATAAACCATTTTGGGTCTGCTTTTGCGATCCTGTCAAAATCAACATACGGAAGTATCTCACACATAAGTTCTCCTCCGCCGCATGATATTATCACATCGCTTTTATCCCCGGGGAGAAAATCATTAACCTCAGCCGCACAGGCCTGCGGAGTATTGCTTATGCCGATCCCGTTGTCACAAAAGGAGTTAGGACCGAGAACAGTTTCGTATCCCTTGCTCTTAAACCATGAAAGTGCATCTTCAAAGTCAGATCTATATGGTTCTATCGTGCATCCGAAGCTTGGGGCTATAAAGCCTATCTTTCCGTTGCTTTTAAGAAACCTCGGGTATCTCATTATTAGTTCTCCTCCGTTTAATTGTTTATGATATAATAAACGATAACGTGTGATTAGTAAAATGTGCACTCATCATAAGGAGGTTTACTATGTTCTATGAAAACAAGATCTGGATCGGAAATGCGGGTGACAAGAGGATATCCATACTTCCGTGGATGGCAAACAGACACGGCCTTATCGCCGGGGCTACCGGTACAGGAAAGACAACCACGCTCAGAGTTCTCGCAGAGTCTTTTTCCGACGCGGGTGTTCCCGTATTTCTTGCTGACGTAAAGGGTGATCTTTCCGGTATGTGCAAACCGGGGGCAGGCAGTGATGATATTCAGGAGAGAATAAAGAAATTCGGACTTGATGAGGCGGGATTTAAATACAGTGATTATCCCACCTTGTTCTGGGACATATTCTGCAAGGATGGAATACCTCTTCGTACTACTGTTTCGGAGATGGGGCCGATCCTTCTGGCAAAGCTCATGGATCTTAACGATACACAGGCAGATATTCTTACGTGTCTGTTCAAGATGGCTGATGATGAGGAGCTTCTTCTTGTTGATATCAAGGATCTGAAGGCTATGCTTCAGTATGCAAGCGAGAATACTACAGAGATATCGAAGAATTACGGAAACGTTACAAAAGCAAGTGTTGCATCGATCATCAGAGGTGTTGTAGCCCTTGAAGCATCGGGCGGAGATCAGTTCTTTACCGAACCGGGATTTAATATAAAGGATTTCATCAGATGCGATAACAACGGACGCGGATTTATCAATATCCTCGATGGAAGAAAGCTTGCATCTGATCCGAGAATGTACACGGCATTCCTTCTCTATCTGTTGTCAGAGTTGTTTGAGACCCTTCCCGAAGTGGGTGACCTTGACAAGCCGAAGATGATCTTCTTCTTCGA
>DEEW01000028.1:2021-2202 GCA_002350465.1 Lachnospiraceae bacterium UBA2868 | reverse complement strand
CTGTTTGATGATATTTCAAAAGCTCTGCGCCAGAAGATCGAGCAGATCGTAAAACTCATCAGAAGTAAAGGTGTGGGTATTTATTTCTGTACACAGAATCCGAGAGACATCCCCGATGAAGTGCTTGCCCAGCTGGGAAACAAAATTCAGCATGCCCTTCACGCATATACGCCTGCAGAAG
>DEEW01000028.1:1654-1797 GCA_002350465.1 Lachnospiraceae bacterium UBA2868 | reverse complement strand
AGTGATTTTTACAAGAAATACAAGGATCCCATCGAGACCGATTCGGCATACGAATTCCTTGAAAGACTGAAGAGCCAGCAGGAGGAGAAGAAGAAGGAAGCCGAGGAAGCGAAGGAGAAGGAGAAGGCAGAAGCTGCTGCCGC
>DEEW01000028.1:293-1442 GCA_002350465.1 Lachnospiraceae bacterium UBA2868 | reverse complement strand
TATTTGCACAGCTTGGCAGAAGCATAATGGGAACATTTTTCAAGTAATGTATTCGGTATGAACATAGACCATGTATTTTACGAAGATGAAATAAGATGCGACTATATAATACCGTCGATGATAAAAAGGTCATGGGCCGCACAGATACAGATCCTGGAGGATCTTAACGAGGCATGTAAAGAGGCGCAGCTTAAGTGCTATGCGGAGTGGGGAACCTTACTTGGGACCATACGGCATCACGGATTCATCCCGTGGGATGATGACATGGATGTGTGTATGAAGCGGAAGGATTATGATTATCTTGTTAATAATTACTCATCCATCCTTCCGGATAATTATTCAATAGTAAGCTTCAGATCCAATCCGGATTTTAAACAGATGCTGTGCCGGGTGGTTTCAAGTGATCATTACAGATTCGATGCGGATTATATGCGTAAGTACTCCGGACTTCCGGTTGCCCTCGGGATAGATATATTCCCTTTTGATTATCTGTCGGGAGATGAAGAGTACGAGGCTGAAAGAGAAAAGCGCGTAAGACTTGTATATGAAGCTGTAAATGAATTGACATACTTTGATACTCCCTCGGAAAAGCTTGAAAACAGGTTCAGGCGGATAGAGGCGGAATGCTCTGTCAGGATTGACCGCAAGGGCGATATGTTGTTACAGCTTCGTCTTCTTCTTGAAAAGCTGTTCGGAGAGGTTGAGGAAGCCGATGCAAAATATGTAACGCTTTATCCTATCTGGCTTGATAATCACTCGTATAAATTTCCGGTGGAATATTATTCAAAAAGCATAAGTATGCCTTTTGAGAACACGCGGATAAATGTACCTGTGTGCTATGATGCCGTGCTTAAGAAAAAATATGGCACCCGTTATATGGAGCAGGTGAGGAGCGGGGGAGCACACGATTATCCGTATATTGATAATCATTTAGGCGTGCTTCGCGAAAACTTCGGATTCGAATGGCCGACATACAGATTTAACCCCGGGGATTTTCCGGGACCGGACCGAAAGGTATACGGTACGCAGGATCCCTCGACCCAAAACAGGAAGTGTCTGTTTATAACATACTGTGCAGCTGCCTTTGAGAATATGCGATCCCTTGCCGGGAAATATATTGGTGACGGATATGAAGTGACCATCCTTCCG
>DEEW01000028.1:0-133 GCA_002350465.1 Lachnospiraceae bacterium UBA2868 | reverse complement strand
GAGTATAATCTTATAACCACAGTGGATAAGGTATTCTACTCACGCAATCTTCGTTCTCATTGCAATCAGCTCATCTATGTTCCAACCTTTGAGGCTCATTCCGTAAGGGCTGACGATGAGAGAACACGAAAAC
>DEEW01000049.1:19781-33145 GCA_002350465.1 Lachnospiraceae bacterium UBA2868 | reverse complement strand
TCGACAAGAAAAATACTTGATACTATTCCCTTGTAAGCCACATCGTCCCGGAAACATAAAGCTTATTTTCACAGGCCTCCCTTGCAAATCTGGATATTCGTTTACCATGCTCGGAACCTATGGTACACATATACAGTCTCTCTTTGGCACGGGTCATGGCAACATACATAAGTCTTCTTTCTTCTTCCACAAGATCTGCTTTAATGCTTTTTTGATGGGGAAAGAGGCCTTCCTGCAGCCCGATTATAAATACACATTTGAATTCCAGCCCCTTGGATGCGTGAGCTGTCATAACATTAATTGCGTCATGAGAATCTCCTGCCTCATCCGGTACTGATCCGGTGTCATACTGCGAAACGGTTCTTTCAAGGTCATAAACCTTCTGCAGCATTATGGGATCATTTGAGTAATACCTCCTGAAGGCTGCCACAAAATCATTGCTTACATTGCAAAGTGCTTCCCTTGAAAGACCCCTTGGTGGTTCATTCATAATCAAAAACCAGTCTGACCGGGATGCCTCCCCTCTCTTTGCCCGTAGATATGCTTCGTGAATTCTGACCTTCTTCGGAGTATAGCTTGCTCTTCCGCTTATCCTAAGCTTTATTCCGTATGAAGCCGCTGTCTGCTCAAACATTTTTGCACAGTGGTCACTTCTGTACAAAACAGCAAAATCCCTTCCCTCATATCCGCATTTACTCATAAGCTCCCGGATCTTATCGCACACGAAAGCCGCCTGAACCCCGGAATTTTCGGAATTAACTACCTCAACAATCCCGCCGGATCTGGAAGGAAGATGACGCTGCATCGGTCTGGCGATCCTGTCCATATTGTTCCTGACCACGGTATAGGCCGCGCCTATGATTTTCTCACAGCAACGGTAATTCATTGTAAGAGTAACCTGCCTGCATCCTGTATACTGGTGCATGAATTTCTTCATCAGCCCGGGTCTTGCTCCACGAAATGAATATATTGACTGGTCATCATCCCCTACCGCGAAAACATTCATTTCATCCCCCGCAAGAAAACGCAGCAGCTCATACTGTCCGTCATTTATGTCCTGAAACTCATCGACCAGAAAATACCTGTATCTCTTTTTCCACTTCCGAAGGAACGCCTCATGCTTACAAAAAAGATCGCGGCACTTAAGTATCATGTCGTCAAAATCGATGACGCCGGCGTTTTTGCAAAGCATGGCATACTCCCCGGCAAGCTTTATGAATGCTTCCCTCTCCGGCTCATCTATTCCCCTGCCTCTGTCATTTCTTGTGAAAAAATCATCCGACAGGTTTCTGTACGAAGATATCAGGCCGATGATCTCGCCGGGTTCGGTATCATCCTCGAAAATATCATATGAGCGCTTCAGATGCTCCGCAAATCTTTCCGCTTCTTCCTCCGTAATAAGCCTTGAAGTGTCCGGATCATAATCCTTTAGGATATTGAAGAATACAGCGTGAAATGTCCCGAATGTCACGGGATACATACACCCTTCGGTCCGTCTTTCAAATCTTGCCTGCATCTGTGCGGCTGCCTTTTTTGAAAACGTGATGACGAGAATGTTCTCCGGCGGGATGCCGGCTTTCTCTATCATCATCTGAATCCTTTCAACGAGAAGATGCGTCTTGCCGCTTCCCGGGCCTGCAAGGACGAGCATCGGGCCGTTTACATGAACGGCAGCCTTGTACTGTTCTTTATTCAGATTCATTCACGCCTCCTGTTCCGTAATTTTATATAAAATATTTACCTGTCGGATAAGTGTGTTATAATACAGCGATGAAATGATTTTCGGAGGATATCATATTGAAGCCTTCAAGGATCAAACCCTACCATATCATTCCCGCCAGTTTCCTTATGGCAATAGCATTCGGCACACTGCTGCTCATGCTTCCTTTTGCCACCGCCACAAGGCAGCCGGCCGGATTTCTGACTTCCCTTTTTACCGCAACCACATCGATATGCGTCACAGGACTGGTCGTAGTAGATACATATGCTTATTGGAGCCTGTTCGGTCAGTTTGTGATCCTCATCCTCATACAGATAGGCGGGCTCGGCGTAGTCGCCGTCGCCTCGATGATCATGCTTATCACCGGCAAAAAGTTCTTCCTGTCGGGACGTATGCTGCTCGGCGATTCCCTGAATTTTGACAGAAGGCAGGGGGTCCTGCATTTTCTTACCGATATGTTCAAAGGTGTGTTTACGGTTGAGGCATGCGGCGCTCTGATCTTTGCAGTCAAATTCATTCCCATGATGGGAATATCCAAAGGATTATGGACATCGCTCTTTCAGTCCGTATCGGCTTTCTGCAATGCCGGAATGGATGTCATCGGACCGGACAGCATGATAGGCCTTCGTGATTCCTATACGGTGATGTTCACCACCATGGCCCTTATCGTGCTCGGTGGCATCGGATTCGTGGTATGGTTTGACGTGATATCGGGCCTAAAAGAAGGCATCCGCTACAGATATTCTCCGGCCAAGGTATTTTCACATCTTCCGGAGCATACAAAGGTCGTTATTTTGATGACCGTGTTTTTAATAATAAGCGGCGCGGCATTCATTTTTGCCGCGGAATACAGCAACCCTGATACATTAGGCGGCATGGACCTTGCGGACAAGATAGTGAACAGCCTGTTCCAGTCGGTGACGCTCCGCACGGCCGGATTTGCTTCCATTCCGCAGGAAAAGCTCACTGAACTATCATGCACTGCCGGATATGTACTCATGTTCATAGGCGGCTCACCGGTAGGCACGGCAGGCGGCGTCAAGACAATGACAGCATTCCTGTTTTTCATAAATGCATTTTCATACATTCATTCCAAGAAGGAAAACCTGGTCTTTCGAAGGCGCGTGCCAGAAGAGGTCATGAAGAAAGCATCAGCCATCATAATGTTTTCGCTTGCCACTGTGTTCGTATTCAACATCCTTCTTATGAGCCGGGGAGGAATATCCCATACAGATGCACTTTATGAGGTGATAAGTGCCCTCGGTACGGTCGGGCTGTCAAGAGCCCTGACCCCTACGCTTGACAGTGTCGGAAGGGTGATCATCATAGCAGCCATGTATCTCGGAAGGGTCGGCCCAATATCCATGGCGATCTTTTTCACCATAAACAAAAACAGTGATAACATGATAAAACACGCAAACGGCAAGTTTATCGTAGGTTAGGAGGTATTCGCATGAAAAAATCGATAGCAGTACTCGGACTCGGAAAATACGGAAGAAGCCTTTCCGAAAATCTGTACCGCATAGGCGCAGATGTGCTGGCTGTAGACCACAACGAGCAGCTTGTTGATGAATTTGCCGGAAAATGTACGGTGGCCGTATGCGCAAATCTGACGAATGAGGACGAGGTGCTTGCTCTCGGGCTCAAAAACATGGATATAGTCGTCACCGCAATGGGCGATAATCTGGCGGCATCCATTATGGCGATCACGGTAGCTAAGGAACAGGGGGTTCCGATAGTCATCTCAAAAGCATCCACGGACCGCATGGCCACTATCTTGAAAAAAGTCGGTGCCGACAAGATAATCGATCCCGAAGGCGAAGGCGGCGCACGGTCGGCCCGCATAATGCTTTCTTCGATATTTAAGGATGTCTATGAACTCGACGACAATATGTACATGATAGAAATGACTCCCAAAAGCGAGTGGATCGGCAAAGACCTTATTGAACTCGACCTTCGCGGGAAAATGAAACTGAACATCATTGCGGTCAAACAGAAAGGTTCGACGTTTCACTTTGTCGATCCCAGAATTCCGTTTACAACGGATGACGTTCTCCTTGTCGTAACGGAAAAAGGAAACATAAAGGGAGATCTGTGACCGTCAGGAAAGCTTTTCTATTGCATCTTCTATACGCTTTAATGACTCGTCCCTGCCAAGTATTTCCATAAGCTCGGTAGCCCCACCCGGAGTCATCTGTTTACCGGAGAGTGCAGTTCTTATGGGCCACATAACAAAACCTGTTTTGTACTCTTTCTTTGCCGCATAATCAGAAAGGAGGGCAAAGAGACTGTCATTTGAGTAATCGCTGCATTTTGCAAGTATCGGAAGAACATCCTCTAAGAGCGCAAGACTAGATGCCGCATCCGTCTTCATTTTCTTGTGCGTATACATTGAAATATCATACTCCGGAACCTTTTCGAAGAAATCGATATGATCCTTGATATCCGGGAATATCTCTATTCTAGTCTTGACCATTGCCGCTATTTTGCGAAAATCAAGGTCTTTTGTAATCACGTCCTTCATATACGGCAATGCCGTTTCATAGAACTTTTCAAAATCCATTGCCTTGATATATTCACCGTTCATCCACTTAAGTTTTGTATAATCGAACACAGCCGGGGACTTGCTCATTTTGGTGTAGTCGAATTTTCGTATAAGCTCTTCAAGACTCATGATCTCGACATTGTCATCGGGAGACCATCCAAGAAGCGCTACAAAGTTTACAACAGCTTCCGACACAAATCCGGCATCAATAAGATCCTCATATGATGAGTGACCGCTTCTCTTGGACAGTTTCTTGTGCTCTTCATCTGTGATCAGCGGACAGTGTACATATACGGGAATATCCCAGCCGAAGGCTTCGTACAGCCTGTTATACTTCGGCGTTGAGGACAGATACTCATTTCCCCTTACAACATGAGTAATACCCATAAGATGATCATCTATCACATTAGCAAAATTATATGTGGGATAGCCGTCTGACTTGATGAGTATCATATCATCCAGTTCCGCATTATCAACCGTAATGTCTCCGTAAATCTCATCGTGGAAAGTCGTCGTCCCGGTATCGGGGTTATTCTGTCTGATAACGTAGGGCATTCCCTTATCAAGATTGGCCTGAACCTCTTCCGGAGTAAGGGACAGACAATGCTTGTCATAGACGTTTATTTCTTTGCCGCCAACAGTCCTTGACAGTCCCTCCAGTCTTTCCTTCGTGCAGAAGCAATAGTAGGCCTTACCCTCTTCTACAAGCTGTCTGGCATACTTTAAGTATATCCCCGAAGCCTGTCTCTCGCTTTGGATATAGGGGCCGCATCCTCCGTCCTTGTCAGGTCCTTCATCGTGAATAAGTCCGGTCTTTTGCATCGTTCTATATATTATGTCAACCGCTCCGTCAACATATCTTTCCTGGTCGGTATCCTCGATCCTAAGCAGAAATTTTCCTCCCTCATGCTTAGCGATCAGATACGCGTAAAGTGCCGTGCGCAGGTTACCCACATGCATCCTGCCTGTAGGACTTGGTGCAAATCTAGTTCTGACAACGCTCATAGTACAATCCTTCTTTCTAAAAATTCATTCTATGTGATTATAAATGATTTTGATAAAAATAACAGTAGAAAAAAATCATATATATTGATAAACTATTGTAGCATCTAAAAGCGAAAATAATAAAGGCGGTACTCTACATGGCTGAACATATCATTATAGAAGATACCATGCCTGTGGCTCCCCTCGGGCTTGTTATACATGACAGCTGCCGGAAGCTGGGACAGGCAATCGATAAAAAGATCTCCGAATACAGGAAGCATCAGAATCTTAACCATCGTGATACCTCTGCATTCTTTGGTTACGAAAAGGATTCATACATTATCGGCTGTGAGTGGCCTCGTTTCGGAACCGGAGAAGGAAAATCAGTGCTTCGGGATACCGCCAGAGGCCGTGATATATATATTCTCGCCGATATAACAAATCACAGTAACTCTTTTACGGTCAACGGCTTTGTTCATTATATGTCGCCGGATGACATTTACATGGATATCAAACGTGTCATAGCCGCAATAGGCGGAAAAGCCCACAGGATAACTGTTGTGATGCCTTTTTTATACGAATCCCGCCAGCATAAGCGTGCTCTTCGTGAATCACTGGACTGTGCAATGGCACTTGCCGAGCTTGCCGACATGGGTGTTAACGACGTTATAACATTTGATGCTCATGATCCCAAGGTTCAAAACTCCATCCCGCTCTGCGGATTCGATAATTTCTTACCTCCTTACGAGTTCATCAGATCTCTTATGCACTATGAGAGAGACCTTACGATCGACAAAGATCATCTGGTTGTAATCAGTCCCGATGAAGGTGCACTTGACCGTGCCGTCTATTTTGCCGGTGTACTTGGTGTCAATACGGGTATGTTCTACAAGCGCCGTGATTACACTAAGGTCATAAACGGCAAGAATCCCATTGTCGCCCACGAATTCCTTGGCGATGAGATTGACGGGAAGGATGTAATAATCATCGATGATATGATAAGCTCCGGACAATCCATGATGGATACGGCCAAACAGCTCAAGTCCATGAATGCAAAACGGGTGTACATATGCTGCACTTTCGGACTCTTCACAGAGGGTATAGATCTGTTTGATAAGGCATATGACGAATGTACATTTGAGAAAATCATATGCACCAACCTATGCTATCACGACCCCGAGATCAATTCGAGACCATATTTCATTGAAGCTGATATGAGCGAGTTTCTGGCTACCGTTGTTGACTACATGAATCATGACATTGCCATGTCCAAGGTACACACCACTACAGAAAAGATTCAGGAAGTGCTTCGCCGTTACAATCAGAGACTTGAGACAGAATTTCTTGCAGATGATAACGCCTAACGGGTATAGGAAAATGCGTTTTTATACCATTTGATAGTTTCACCTTCTATTGCCACAACATCGAATCTCACAGGTGATGCATCCGTAAGTTTTTTACACGTCCTGTAATAATCGGCTACTTTTGAGATCGTTCTGGCTTTTGAAATACTTACCGCCTCTTCGGGATGACCCGAAGAGGCGTTTTTTCTGTACTTTACCTCGACAAAAACCGTAAAATCCCCATCCTTTGCTATTATATCTATCTCACCGAATCTGTTCGAATAGTTGAGTTCCAAAATCTTAAGACCGCATTCCGTAAGAAATCCGGCAGCCTCATCTTCTTTTGCAAATCCCAGTTTTCTTTTATTCATGCACTACTTCAGCTTGGATCTTATCTTCTCCATATTGTCGACAAATACAAGTATCTCCGCCACAACTTCATAGAGTTCCGGAGGAATATACTCACCTATATCAAGCTTTGAAAGTGTCCCGGCAAGTTTTTCATCCTCATGTATCGGGACATCGTTTTCCTTTGCCTGCTCTATGATCCTCTCTGCCACTTTTCCGCGGCCGGTGGCTACGATCTTGGGCGCCATATCATTAGGATCATATTCAATGGCTACAGCCTGTTTGATTTTCTTCTTCTCTTCTTCTGCCATTCTATGCCCTGACGTCAAATCGCATCCTTGCCACTGTTACCGGAGCCGCAGTGCTTGCTTCTTCCTTGGTGAACTCGTCCGTGATGGGAGTTACCGGCTTCCCGGGTTCCTTCTGGGTTACTTTTGTGCTGGTATTATAACCTTTTTCAGTGAGCCGCCTTGTGAGTTCATCAATATGAGCGGAGATAAAATCAAGCATTTCCTCACTTTCGAGATAGAAATTTGTATTTACTTTCGTATAGTCACGCATTGTAACATAAACATCCATAGGTCCGAGATGTTCCATATCCAAATGCAGAAGAGCCGAAAAGTTACCGTCCTTGTTGGCAAGACTCTTTTTATTTGTATATACATACAGCTCTCCGTTCGCGTCCTCTCCGGCCATCTTGAGCGGAAGCTGTACATAATTGACGAATTCATTAAGCTGATTCATGAAACTAACATTATCGGAAAGTCCCTGGGCGGACGCGGCAACAGGAGAATCCGGTCTTGCTATACTCTCCATAAACTGGCTGATGCGTCCGGCTGTCCTTTGAATCCTTTCATACAACTCCTCTATCTTACCCGGATTTGCTACATCCTCAGGTTTTATGGACATCTGGGCTTTGACGGAATCCTTGACAAGTTTTGAAAACTCATCGGATTTGAGCAACCCGTTCAGCTTTTCATGTATTTGTGCCTTAACTGTTTTTTCCGTTAATTCGGGATCCTGCTCCCCGGTAACTGTTGATACGGTATGGGGCTGCTGCCGTGCGACCTCCTGCCGGTTTGCAGCAGCGCTCTCGTGACTGGCTGCATCAGGATTGGCTGCATCGGGATTGGCTGAATCGGGATTGGCTGCATCCGGATTTTCGTTTCGAAGGTTGTTTATATCTGACCTTGCTGCATTTAAAAGGTTTCCTTCTTCGGTTCCTGCATTGCTTTCCTCGGAATACGCTGCAAGTTCCGCCTGAACCACTTTAATATCATCGGGAGGATACTCCTGCACAAGTTCTTTCACGGCAGTGATGATTTCGGAAGGATTAAGAGGTTCATGTATATCGCTGCTTTCTCCCGCAAGAATTAGAAGACTTTGCAGGTCGGAAACAAGGGTCTGCTGCTCGGTCGCGGTAAGTGACAGATTCGGATTAACCGCTGCCTGATCCGAAGCCTCCGGCATAATACCCCCTACCGGTCCGTTGGATTCCGGAAGTATTTCATTCATTACTACCGCTGTGTTTCCTGCGTTTCCGGATATATTACCTGTGACCGCTCCCTCAGAATCGGTGTTTTGAAGCAGCAAAGCCTGATTACCTTCATCCGGTGCAATGGTCTCAAGGCTGTCCGTATCTATCAGTTCCAGAACCTTACTTACCACTTCTCCGGCCGAAAGAGGCCCGAAAGCATCAGTATTATCCTGCCCAACCAGATTGATTGCTTCCTCGAGAATATCGGCAACACCGTTTGCTGCATTCTGAAGGTCTCCGGTAATCTGGTGTTCAAAATTACGATAGTTTTCAAACTGGATCACATTGGATTCTGTAAGGGGCATGTTCAGTTTCGTCATCTGAACAATGGACTCGGGTGAAACATTTGAATGTGATGTGACATTTCGAAACATCTGTGCAAGAGCATTTCTGTTTACAGGCATACTCTCCGACATCATTTTGTCGGTCATGGCTATAGTTGTGCTGTTGATCGGCAGTCCTGCCGCACGAAGTGCGCTCATAGCGGCATTACTTCCCGACAGATTCGAAAACAGCGGACGCAGTGCCGTCTGTCCCCCGCTCTTTGCCACTTCGAACGTAAGCTTCATTCCTACTTCAATATCAGCGTTACCGGCAAGTTTTGCGGAAATGGTTCTGTCATTTTCAAGCTTTATCGTTACCTGATCGCCTTCTTTTTCAACGATCTGGCCTGTCACGGTCTGCCCCTGGGACAAAGATTCTGCCCTTGAAGCGGTATATGAGCCGTCCTTAACAGCGCGTACACTCTCAGAAGCAGTATTATATCCTATTCGTGTCTGGTCACTGTTTGAAATATTCCCGTCGATTGCTATAGGCATAGTGTCTCCCGGCAAGCTCAGCCTAAATAAAATTACCGATAAAGGTTCTTCTGTGTATTTTGCAGGGCCCGTATTTCTTAATTGCCTCTATATGCTGCGCCGATCCATATCCCTTATTCTGGGCGAATCCATACTCCGGATACTCTCTGTCCATCTCGGCCATTATCCTGTCCCTTGTTACTTTGGCCACAATGCTTGCAGCTGCAATTGAACAGCTCTTAGCATCACCTTTTATTATCGGAACCTGCTTAATATCGATACCCGGAATGGTAACTGCATCGTTTAATAATATATCGGGTTTTTTCGATAGATTCATAACAGCAATACGCATTGCCTCATAGGTTGCCTGCAGTATGTTAATCTCATCGATACGGTCGTGATCCACTATACCAACCGAAACAGCAACAGCTCTTGAATATATAATATCATAAAGTTCGTCACGTTTGGCGGCCGAAAGCTGTTTTGAATCATTTAAATACAGTATTCTGTCTTCCACAGGCAGAATAACAGCCCCGGCAACAACAGGACCGGCCAGAGGTCCTCTTCCGGCTTCATCTATCCCGCATATAGCAGAGTATTCGCTGTACTCTTTCTCATAGGATAACATGCGTTCTGTTCTCGCAAGTTCGGCCTCATACTTTTCAATCTTTGCAGCAGCCTTTTTCACAAGTGCCGCCACCCCGCTTCTTCCGTCATCGGAATACTTCTTTATAAAGTCCGAGAACTCGCCTTCCTGAAGTCTGTTATATTCATCTTTGATTTCACTAATACTAGTTATCATTTTTCAGCCGTCCCAGTTTAAATAACATTCTGCCCGTTATTCTTGTGGAGGTAACTACACCGACTTCGTCATATCGGGAATCTATACTTTCCTTTCTGTTATCTCCGACTACAAAGTATTCACCCACCGAAAGTTCAACCGGGTTTTCGGCCAATCCGGCATATTCCGGTTTGTCCAGTCCCTCCACATCCTCGATCTTCTCTCCGTCTATATAGAATTCTCCTTCAACTATCTGTACGGTTTCAAATGGCAGTCCGATAACACGCTTTATTAAATCCTCTCCCGTTCCCTTCTGCTTAAACACTATGATCTCATATCTTTCGGGATCCCGGAATCTGTATGTAAGCTTATCTATGATGACACTATCGCCCTCTTCGAGAGTATGCTCCATAGAATGATTGTGAACCTTTACACGCCGGACAACATATCTCGACATAACAAATGCTATAATAAGAACAGTCAGTATAAAAACACCTGTGTCCAAAATACCTCGAACAATACCGCCCGTTTTCTTTTTCTTCTTTCCTTTTTTCATCTGGCTCTCCCGGAAAAGGGTTTAATTTCATTTGTTATTCAGGATCTTCGATCGTTATTCTGCCAAGCTTGCCTGATCTAAAATCATCAAGCAGTATATTTGCCGCCTTGGAATAATCAGTCTCGTTTCCTTTTTTCAGACAGCCTCTTTTTATAGCTATATCGTTTAAGATAACCGGTGTTTCCTTACTCTCATCAACCTCATATCTGTTAAAGAGAACGCCCACATATGACTTTTTCAGATAATTCATAAGTTCAATGGCAAGCTCAACTTCATCAACTATTTCATCACTGATGGAACCTATAAATGCAAGATGCATCCCCGTCAGTTCATTATCAAACCGTGGCCACAGTATTCCGGGAGTGTCCAGCAGTTCAACGTTTTTATTAAGATTGATCCACTGCTTGCCCTTTGTGACCCCGGGCTTATTTCCAGTCTTGGCACTTGCCTTTTTGCACATAGAATTAATAAACGTTGATTTACCAACATTGGGAATTCCTACGACCATGGCTCTTACCGGTCTGTTTATTATTCCCCTCTTTCTGTCACGCTCTATTTTGACTCTGCAAGCCTCTTCAATAGCCTTACCGATCGGAGCAAATCCGGTTCTGTTTCTGGAGTCCACAAGAAGTGCGGGAGTACCTTTATTTTGATAATACTTAAGCCATTCATCATTTTTACGAGGATCAGCAAGATCGGATTTGTTCAGCACCGCAAGACGTGATTTTCCCTTTGCTATCTCATCGATATCGGGATTTCGTGAAGATGTGGGAACACGGGCATCAATCAGTTCAATAACAAGGTCTATCAGCTTAATATCCTCAAGCATCATCCTCTTGGCCTTCGTCATATGGCCGGGATACCACTGTACCTGCATTATTCAATCCTCCCCGCTTCGCTGTTCTTTCCCTTCATGTGATACCATGCCTTGCCCTCGATCATTCCTCTGCTGATATTCCCGATATTTGCACTTCTGGAGTCTTCGGAACTTCGTCTGTTATCACCAAGTACAAAATACTCATCCGGTCCGAGAACAATCTCTGATGCGGCTACTCCCGCATCCTTGGTATCATCTGCCCTGTCACCGACATATACCGCACCGTTTATAACGACTTTTCCCTGGATGATCTGAACCGTATCCCCCGGAGTGGCAACAACTCTCTTTACAGACAGATGGGCATTCTCGTTGCCGTTCGGTCGAAATACTATTACATCCCCCTGCTTCGGAGCAGAAAACTGGTATGCTATCTTGTTTATCAGCACCTCCTGGCCGTTTGAGAGTGCAGGTTCCATGGAATCACCGACAACACTTGCCCTAATCCCGAAGGCGTAAATAACCGCAATTCCCAAAAACACCGCAATAAAAACAAGAAAAACCCATTGCAGCACCTGATAGAGAATGTTTACATTGAAGCTTTTTTCGTGATTGATATATGAAAGCGTGGGTCCGCCTGATTTTTTTGAACGTCTCCTTGCCAATTACCGTTCCCCTTTTATCCTTGTACGGAACAAATACTGTTTGTTTACGATAAAACAAGAAGCACCTGCATATGCAAGTGCTTCCAAATAAACTTCCTGTCAGCGAATGAGTTCTTTAACTTTAGCACTCTTGCCCGAACGTTCTCTTAAGTAGAAGAGCTTAGCCCTGCGAACCTTACCGCGTCTTACTACCTCGATCTTCTCTACATTAGGTGAGTGAAGCGGCCATGTCTTTTCCACACCTACACCGTTTGAATTCTTGCGGACAGTGAATGTCTCCCTGTTTGATCCGCCCTGACGTTTAATAACAGTACCTTCAAATACCTGAACTCTCTCCCTGTTACCTTCCTTGATCTTACCGTAAACCTTAACGGTATCACCGATAGCAAATTCGGGAGTGGATTCTTTTAACTGTTCCTGTTCGATTTCTTTGATAATGTTGTTCATTTCATTCCTCCTATTGATCCGGACGTTCTTAACTTACAAACAAGGCAGAGGACCGTCTTTTATAACAACTTTGATATATTAACATAAGCATCTTGCAATTGCAAGGGTTAATCCTTTTTCTTCTTTTTACGCCGCGGCTTTTTGGGAACAAATTCCTCCGGGTGTGACTGCACATATTTTTTGTACAGATCAAATCTTCTGTCCATGGTACGCTCAAGTGCCTTTTCATGTCTCCATGCATCAACCTTTGCATGGTCTCCGCTAAGAAGAATCTCCGGTACCCTTTTCTCATGCCACACCTCAGGTCTGGAATACTGCGGATACTCAAGAAGTCCGTCGGAAAATGATTCATTCTCCGGGGAATCCGAATTCGATAATACACCGGGACATAATCTCGATACAGCGTCCACAACTACCATGGCTGCCAATTCGCCGCCGGTAAGCACATAATCACCTATCGAAACGTAATCGGTTACAATCTCTTCAAGTACCCTTTCGTCTATTCCTTCATAGTGCCCGCACAGAAGGATCAGATCTTCTTCATGTGAGAACTCTTCGGCCATACTCTGGTCAAAAGTACTGCCCTGCGGAGTCAGGTAGACAACACGCGGCGGTGTGGATATATTCTTTGTTATATCTTCGTAACACAGGTACACCGGATCAGCCTGCATGAGCATGCCTGCTCCGCCACCGTATGTATAGTCATCTACTTTATTATGCTTGTTGTTGGCATAATCACGTATATTTACCGCTTCAACACTTATTGCACCACTGCCCATCGCTCTGCCGGTTATACTTTCCGATAAGGCACTCATAACCATTTCGGG
>DEEW01000049.1:15864-19597 GCA_002350465.1 Lachnospiraceae bacterium UBA2868 | reverse complement strand
GTTATAGTCCCACTGGTATTTCCTTCATCATCTATCGTCTTCATACCTATAAGATCGGCGATAAAATATTCATCTTTTCCGAGTCTTACCGCATCCGCTCTTGTAACGAAGATACCTTTGTTGCAATATTTCTGAACCGACTCAATAGTATCGAAGCCTTTGAATTTCAGAATGACAAACTGTTTAAAAAACTTTGCCGATTCACATTCGATCTCTATATTGCCGTTTTCGCCCTCAAGGATTGTTTTCTTAAGTTTTTTAAATCTCCTCACGTCATCCGTCATCGGAAATACTTTTACTTCTCCGTGGACGCCGTGTGGTCTGGTGATCACACCGATCTGTAATAAATCTTCCAAGTTACTGTACTATATCAACCAGCACCTTCTTGGGAAGATCCGCTGATGCAGCCTTGACTACTCCGCGGATTGCCTTGGCAATTCTTCCCTGTTTGCCGATAACCTTTCCCATATCAGAAGGCGCAACTTTTAGCTCTATAACGATCGATCTGGAATCTTCTTTTTCGGTAACCGAAACCTGGTCGGGATTGTCAACCAGCGACTTCGCGATAACCTCAACAAGTTCTTTCATATCATATCTCCTCAATTAATGATCAAAAACCCTTATTTCTCAATACCAGCAAGCTTGAAGAGTTTTCCTACTACTTCAGTGGGCTGTGCACCGTTTGCAAGCCACTTCTTAGCTTTCTCCTCATCAATCTGGTATGTGGAAGGATCATTGTTCGGATCATATGTTCCGATCTCTTCAATACATCTTCCGTCACGAGGGCTTCTTGAATCCGCTACTATGATCCTGTAAAAAGGAGCCTTCTTCTGTCCCATTCTTCTAAGTCTGATCTTTACTGCCATTTTAAATTCCTCCGTATAATAAAAGTATTTATGCTAAAACGGGAGCTTAAATCTACCGCGTTTTCCCATCATCTGAGGAAGCCGCTTCATCATTTTCTGAGCTTCCTTGAACTGTTTTACAAGCCTGTTAACCTCTGCTATGTCCACACCTGCACCCTTTGCTATCCTGTGCTTTCTGGAAGGATTGAGAAGATCGGGATTCCTTCTCTCCTCTATTGTCATACTAAGGACAATCGCCTCGGTTCTGGCCATTTTCTTATCATCTATCTGATCCGAAATATCTCCAAGCTTTGCACCCTTCGGAAGCATTCCGCCCATTCCGGGAAGCATGGACATCACTGATGACAAGCCGCCCATTTTCTTCATCTGGTTCATACTCTCAAGGTAATCTTCAAAATCGAATTTACCCTTCTTGAGCTTGGCGGACATCTGCCTTTCTTTATCAGCATCTATCTGCTCACCCGCTTTTTCGATGAGACTAAGGACGTCGCCCATGCCGAGTATTCTCGATGCCATCCTGTCGGGATAGAAATTGTCAAGATCCTCAAGCTTCTCTCCCATACCCACAAAGAGTATGGGCTTGCCGGTTACCGCTTTTACCGAAAGCGCAGCACCGCCTCTTGAATCGCCGTCCATCTTGGAGAGGACCACGCCATCGATTCCAACCTTTTCATTAAAGGTTTCGGCTACATTTACCGCTTCCTGTCCTGTCATTGCATCCACAACAAGCAGCGTATTGTGAACGGTGACCGCTTCTTTGATCCTTTGAAGTTCCTCCATGAGTACTTCATCGATCTGTAGACGGCCTGCCGTATCTACTATCACCACATTATCATTGTGCTCGCCGGCATAATCCATTGCCGCCTTCACTATTTTGACAGGATCCTTTTCTCCTTCGATCCCGAAAAAATCAGCCGATACCTTTTCGGCGTTTACCCTGAGCTGCTCGACAGCGGCAGGTCTGTATACATCGCAGGCAACAAGCAGGCTCTTTTTCCCCTTTTTTGACAGTTTAAGGGCAATCTTGGCCGCACTCGTTGTTTTACCGGATCCCTGAAGGCCGCACATCATTATGACGGTTTTTGACTGTCCAGCCTCGAACTTAAGCTCGCTGCCCTCGCTTCCCATAAGAGCAGTCATCTCTTCATTTACGATCTTGATTACCGTCTGCCCGGGATTGAGTCCGTTAAGTACGTCTGCACCTACAGCACGTTCTTCGATGCTCTTTATGAATCCTTTTACAACTTTAAAGTTTACATCCGCTTCAAGAAGAGCCATTTTAACTTCACGAAGAGCTGCTCTGACGTCAATCTCCGTAAGTCTTCCTTTGCTCTTAAGACCCTTAAATACATTCTGAAGTTTATCGGTTAGGCTCTCAAACGCCATATAATCTCCTGAAAAACACCGTTATAATGCTTCTATCATCTTATGTGCAAGACATCTTACCTCTTCGTCGGTAGATATCTCTTCAATCCTTTGTGCCAGATGGCGCAGCACCTCAAATCTCGACACAAGCCCCAGCTTGCTCTCATAGTCCTCAAGAAGCCTGTCACATCTCTTTAACAGATCATGAACTCCCTGTCTGGAAATATTATATTCGCTGGCCAGTTCGGAAAGGGAACAGTCGTTATAGACAGCATCCTCATATATGAGCCTCTGGTGTTCCGTAAGAAGCTCTCCGTAAAAATCATATAGCAGATTTTTCTTGACGATATCATCCATAACATTCGATATATTACAACAGCAAAAAACAGGTGTCAAGTATTTTCTCTTGACACCTGTTTTATAACAATTTATTAGGAGAAGACATTCATATCTTAGTAATTATATACCGAAGGATCCCATTTCTCATTATCTCTTTCCCACTCACGTCTGAACTGGTAATCTTCAAATCCGAGGCTGTATGATTTGTAGTTAAGAGTATTGAGATAATTGTCAAATACTGCTGTTTTTTCGCTTGCAGCCGCTGCCTTTGCAACGTAATCAGCCTTAAGGGCAACTAACTGAGCATTAAGCGAATCGATCTGTGCCTGAAGTGAGGGGCACGTCGCAACCTGAGCCTGATAGCCTGCGATAGCTTTCTCTACATCAGCGATCTGTCCGGCAACTCCGTTGGCAATATTTGAATATCCGTCAGCATCTGTCTTGGCTGCCTTTAAAGTTGTAAGGTCAGCAAGAGCCGACTTGTTTGCCGCAAACTTATCTTCGAAAGCACCTCTGTCCGTAATGTTCTTAAGATATGCTTTTGCATTATTAAGTCCGGTAAGCCACCACTGACTCATATTAACAGCATTGGTGTAATTATATGCAGCCTGTTCATACTCGAACTGCGTATGAGCCGGGTTATTCTTAACTGCATTAAATGTTGCAAGAAGTTCTGCTTCCTTAGCCTTAGCAGCATTATAATTCTGATCATAATATGCAATTTGTGCATTTGCATCATTGATAATATCATAAGTACACGGAAGTGCTGCCTTAGCATCTACCGCCGATGACACAAACAGAATACCCGCAGCGCATACCGCCGATACTGCCATGATTACCTTTTTAATCATTATTCCACCTCATTTCGTTTATTTTCATAATAAAGATCAGTGCTTTCATACAATAACATATGTATTTTACAACTTTTTCGGTAAACAGACAATAGTTAATTGCTAAATAACAGTCCGCACCACTTTCGGCTTGTAGCCTTTTATTTCAAGTGACTTAAGTATCTGCTCCTTATGCTGTGTCCCGAAAGCCTCAAGTGTTATACGAAGTTCAACCGCTGCATTTCTGTTCGTCGATACAAACTGATTATGCTCAAGCTTAATAACATTTCCGTTATCCTCGGCGATGACGCTGGCCACTCTTGACAGTTCGCC
>DEEW01000049.1:11339-15831 GCA_002350465.1 Lachnospiraceae bacterium UBA2868 | reverse complement strand
GATACTACGGATGACATTGTGATAACATCCATGTTCCCACCCGAAAGTATGGATACGATCCTCTTATTTTTTACCTTCAGATGATCAAGAGCCGCAACAGTCAGAAGTCCGGAATTCTCCACGATCATCTTATGATTTTCAACCATGTCAAGGAACGCAACGATCAGTTCCTCGTCACCTACGGTAATGATCTTGTCGATATTTTTCTGGATATAGGGGAAAATCACCGACCCCGGAGTCTTGACAGCCGTGCCGTCAGCAATTGTTGAAACGCTTTTTAAGCCCGTAACCTTTCCGGCTTCAAGGGATGCCTTCATACATGCGGCACCTTCCGGCTCAACTCCTATTACCTTGATCTTGGGATTAAGAAGTTTGGCAAGGGTCGATACTCCGGCAGCAAGTCCGCCACCGCCTATGGGCACAAGTATGTAATCAACAACGGGCAGATCCTGGAAAATCTCCATTGCAATTGTTCCCTGACCGGTTGCCACGGTTTCATCATCAAAGGGATGAATAAATGTATATCCCTTCTCCCCGGCAAGCTGCAGTGCCTTCTCACAGGCCTCATCATAAACATCTCCCCAAAGTATAACTTCAGCACCGAGATTTTTGGTTCTGTTTACTTTGATCAGCGGCGTTGTTGTTGGCATGACTATAACCGCCTTGAGTCCGTACTCTTTTGCGGCATATGCAACACCCTGGGCGTGGTTTCCGGCCGATGCCGTTATGATACCCTTTGCCCGCTCCTGTGCAGATAAAGTACTAACTTTGTAATATGCTCCGCGAAGCTTGTAAGCTCCGGTCATCTGCATATTTTCCGGCTTCAGATATACTTTATTGCCTGTGCGCTCGCTTAAATATGAGCTGTACACAAGCTTGGTGTCTTTTGTAACTTCCTTAACAAGCTTCGCCGCCTCTTCGAATCTGTCAAGAGTCAGCATATCGGTTGCTTTACTGCGTTTTGTCGGCATCTTCGGTATATCCCTCCCTGTAGAAAAGCGCTTTTAAATAGTCATCGATATCGAATCTTACCAGATCCTCTATTCCTTCACCTACACCGATATATTTCACCGGTATTGACAGCTCCGACTGGACAGCTATGGCCATTCCACCCTTTGAACTGCCGTCAAGCTTCGTTATTACAACACCCGTAACATCGGTTGCTTCCTTAAATTCTCTTGCCTGATTAACCGCATTTTGCCCGGTTGTCCCGTCAAGAACAAGAAGAGTTTCTTTATATGCGTCGGGATACTCACGATCGATTATTCTCTTCATCTTCTTGAGTTCTTCCATAAGATTCTTCTTGTTGTTAAGGCGTCCCGCCGTATCAATGAGAAGAATATCCGTATCCCTTGATTTTGCGGCGCTTACCGCATCATACACAACCGATGAAGGATCCTGTCCGTCCTGTCCTGTTATAAAATCAGCTCCGCACCTGTCGGCCCATACTCTGAGCTGTTCCAGGGCTGCTGCCCTGAAGGTGTCGGCCGCAGCAATCATAACCTTTTTGCCCTGTCCGATATAATTCATGGCAAGTTTGCCTATAGTTGTTGTCTTTCCTGCACCGTTTACGCCAACTACAAGGACAACGCTTTTTTTCTCTTCAAACTCATAATCGGCAGGACACTCAGCAAGTAACTCCCTGACCTTTTCCATCATATGAGTTCCCAGAGCCTTGGGCTTTCTGATATGCTCGTAATACTCGTCCCTTTTCAGCCCGTCTATAATGTTCTTGGTTGCAACAACACCTATATCCGATAATATAAACAGTTCTTCCAGATCATCATAAAAATCATCATCGATAACATCTCTGTCAAACACTTCCGCCAGGTTATCGTCAAACTGCTTTCTGGTTTTGGAAAGTCCCGAAAATAATTTCTCAAAAAAGGCCATGATCAATCATCCAAATCTTTGTCTATAAGGTTAACGGATACAAGCGCGGATACACCCTTCTCCTGCATGGTGATTCCGTAGAGTCTGTCTGCTTTTTCCATAGTTCCTCTTCTGTGGGTTATAACTATGAACTGCGTGTGTTCGGTAAGCTTATTAAGGTATCCTGCAAATCTTCCCACGTTGGACTCGTCAAGTGCAGCCTCTATCTCGTCAAGAAGACAGAACGGCGAAGGTTTCAGGTTCTGTATCGCAAACAGCAGCGCTATTGCTGCAAGCGCCTTCTCTCCACCCGACAGCATCAGCATGTTCTGAAGCTTCTTGCCGGGAGGCTGTGCATTGATATTGATACCTGCCTCAAGGATATCTTCATCATCATTTATCTTAAGGGTTCCCGTTCCTCCACCGAACAGTTCCTTGAAAACTTTGTTGAATTCCTCGGCGATCAGTTTGAAGTTTTCCTCAAACTGTACTCGCATCTGCTTGTCGAGTTCATCAAGAATACCGAGCAGATCCTGTTCAGCCTTCACAAGATCATCATGCTGTGTCTTGGTAAAAGTATATCTTTCCATAAGCACCCGGTAATCTTCGATGGCATTTACGTTTACATCTCCGAGTTTACGGATATCATCCCTCAATTTATAAATATTCTTGCGCATTGCCGGCGGATCGTTAAGAGTTTCGTCACGCATCTCGGCCGCATGTGAAAGAGTGATCTCATACTCGTTCCACATATAATTGATGCGGCTCTCCTGCTCAGCCTCGGTCTTCTCTTTCTGGGAATTCAGACGATACAATTCCTTGTCCAGATCAGCAATCTTCTTCGAGATCTCTTCCCTTTTATCAAAGAATGTCTTCTGTTTTGCGGTAAACTCTTCCTTGCTGGCAATTGCCTCTTTCATGGCAATTTCGTTCTCATCCGCATCTCCCTTTGATGCCTCGATGGTCTCTTGGATCTTGGTAATGTTTTCTTCTTTTTCGCTGATCTCGGTTTCGGTATCCTTAATGCTTGTGACTACTTCTTCAAGTTCTTTCTTTAAATGCTCTATTTCGGCACGGACACGTTCAACGTTCTGGCGCGCAAAATCCTGCTTCTGTTTTTCTTTTGTAACTTCCAGGTCAAGATCGGTCTTGGCAAATACCTTTTCCGTCTCTATATCACGTAACTTTTCAAGCTTCTCGCCGGCAGCATTTATCGCGACATTAAGCTCCTCTTCGGACTTTTCGGATGCGGCAAGTTCTTCCTTGGCCTTGCTCTCGTCTGTGGTGATCCCTTCGGCAGCCGCTTTCATCTGTGCATATTCGGTCTCAAGATTTGCATGATCCGCGATCATCTCTTCTTTATGCTTGTTGGCCGCATCCACATTGAGCTGTGCGGTATTTTGCTGTATGTATAATTCCTGCAGTTTCGCCTTGAATTCTTCTATGTCGGAACGAAGCTTCTGTCTCTCATCCTTGGTCTTATCGATCTCATCCATGATGGACTCTATATTATGAAGTCCCTTCTTGGCTTCCGCCTCAAGTGAATCGATCTCTCGCTTTCTGCCAAGCAAATTAGATGCATTCTTAAATGATCCGCCGGCAAGAGCACCGCCGGGAGTTAAGTATTCACCCTCAAGAGTAACGATACGAAGTGTATAGTTGTACTCCTTGGCAAGTTTTAGAGCATTCTCAACATTATCCATTACGATAATGGCACCGAGAAGCTGACTGATCACATCCTCATACTCGCTTTTGGCACTGACAAGTTCATTGGCCATTCCGATAAAGCCTTCTGCTTTTCTAACCTCCGGTTTATCGAATTCGCCTCTGTTTCTCGTGGTTGTAAGCGGCAGGAAGGTGGCTCTTCCTGCTTTGTTATCCTTCAGATACTGGATAAGCTTTCTGGCAACGTGCTCATCTTTTGTTACGATATTCTGGATGTTGCCACCAAGAGCGGTTTCGATAGCAGTCTCATACTTGTCCTCAACCTGCATGATATCCGCAACAACGCCGATTATTCCAGCGACCTTGCCCTTTTGCTCCATGACACGCTTAATACTGCTTCCGTAGCCGTCATAACGCTCCGCAAGATTACGAAGAGTGTCAAGCTTTGATTTTATGCCGTGATACGCCATCTGCGCATCGCCCAGTTTTCTGTCAAGCTCTTCTAACTTAACGCGAAAATCACCGAGCTTTTCTTCCATGGACTCCCGCTTGGAATCGGTCGACTGTATCTCGGCACAGATAGTATTAAGTTCAAGGGTCAGTGCGTTTACAAGTGTATCCTGCTCAGCTTCCTCGCTCTTTGCCCCGATAAGCTTTGACTGGATCTCGGCTTCACGGATCCTCGTCTGCTCAAGCATGGTCCCGAACTGTCCGAGCTTGGTCTTGATACCAGCTCTTTCGTTAAGAAGTTCGATTATAAGGTTCTTGTTCTTCTCGACAGCACTGTTTTCTTCTTCTATTTCAGCCTGCAGTTTTTCAAGTTCCGCTACGGCTTCATCTCTTTTTTGGATAAGTTCACTGCACCCTTTATCAAGTGTTGTCTGTTCGGCAACAAGTCTTTCGGCCTCCGACTCCTTGGCGGCTATATCATCATTTAGTGTATTCTGCCTTGCGC
>DEEW01000049.1:10852-11253 GCA_002350465.1 Lachnospiraceae bacterium UBA2868 | reverse complement strand
AGCTTCTGGCGCTTTTCCTCTATCTGCGCATCAAGCTGGGCGATCCTTGCCTCTATATCCCCGTATTCTTCCTTTAATCTGTCATTTTCCCCGTTTGCGGCATCAAGGTCGCCTGTCGCAATGTTTATCTTGTTTTCGCAATCCTCTAACGCTGCCTTGGCGTTCTCGTTATCAATGAGGAAAATATTAACATCAAGTTTCTTTAACTCCTCTTTCATCTGGAGGTAGTTCTTGGCAACCTCGGACTGCTTCTCCAGCGGTTCAACCTGACGCTCAAGTTCGCTTAATATATCCGAAACACGGACGAGATTGGCACGCTCCTGTTCCAGTTTCTTGAGTGCTGTAGCCTTTCTTCGCTTAAACTTTACAATGCCGGCAGCCTCATCAAACAACTCTCTTCT
>DEEW01000049.1:0-10808 GCA_002350465.1 Lachnospiraceae bacterium UBA2868 | reverse complement strand
CCCTGTCCGATGATGGAATAGCCTTCCTTACCGATACCGGTATCGTAAAACATCTCGGCAACATCCTTAAGCCTGCATGTCGTACCGTTTATCAGATATTCGCTCTCGCCGGACCGGTACACCCGCCTTGCAACTGTAACTTCCTCGTAATCGGTGGGAAGCGCATGATCGGAATTATCAAGTGTAATGGCAACATAAGCGTATCCCATGGGCTTACGCATCTCCGTGCCCGAGAAAATAATATCCTGCATCGAAGATCCGCGAAGCTGCTTGGCGCTCTGCTCCCCGAGAACCCATCTTACCGCATCGGCAACATTACTCTTTCCCGAACCGTTAGGCCCGACAATAGCCGTTATACCGTTATGAAATTCGAAATTAATCTTGTTTGCAAAGGATTTAAACCCCTGCACCTCAATGTTTTTTAAATACATTAAAACCTCTCCGTACGGTTAAGATGCTTAACCAATATGGCATACGCCGCACTCTGCTGGGCGGCCTTCTTGCTTTTTGCCGTTGCCTCTTCTGCGATCCTTCCGTCGAGTACGGCCCGCATAACATAATCCCTGTCATGGGACGGTCCCAGTTCCGCAACCGGTATATATTCCAGGCTCATTCCGTGATCCTGTGCATATTCCTGCAATATTGTCTTGGCGTCTACAAATTCTATCTTCTTCTCATAATCCGACAGCACAAATCTGTATATAAATGATTTTGCAGCATCCATTCCGCCGTCCAGATATATGGCGCCTATTATCGCTTCAAAAACATCAGAGACAATGGAATCTCTCCCGCGTCCTCCGCTTTTCTCCTCACCCTTACCCAGCAATACGTACCGGCCAAGGTCAAAACCCTCTCTGGCACAGTATGCGAGGGTCGGTTCGCAAACAATGGCGGCCCTTAGCTTTGTCATCTCTCCTTCGTGCATTTCGGGATGATTCCGATACAGAAAATCACTTACCGTAAGTTCGAGCACCGCATCACCCAGGAATTCCGTCCGCTCGTAATCATCATGTTTGTTAAGTTTTAACTCATTCACGTAGGAACTGTGAGACAGGGCTTTTACGAGAAAATCACTGTTTTGAAAATCATACCCGATGAGCTTCTGCAGTTCTGTAAAACCGCTTTCATTATTCATGTGTAACTCCGCACCGATTATACAGGCAACGTATAAATAGAGTTCCGCTTATCCGGAACTCTATCCGCCGAATACCCATATTATTGTTTATTTAGCTGATTGCGTTCCTGATCTGCTCTATCGCATCCGCAACAGTTACGATAGACTCGGCATCATCAACATTTATCTCAATATCAAACTCTTCTTCGACTCCCATAATGATCTGGTAAACATCAAGAGAATCTGCTCCGAGATCGTCAATGAATTTTGTGTCCATGGTGATCTCGCTAACATCAACGTTAAGTACCTCTGTGATGATTTTTTTCAGCTTTTCAAGTTCCATAGTGCTAACCCTTTCTATTCGTCCTTTATTATTATCTTATCAGCGATACGCTGATTGATATTTTGCTCTTTAAATGTAACGCATTGCATAATCGCATTTGATACTTCCTTGGCAGTTGCGTTTCCGTGAACCTTCACTACAAGACCGTTCAGTCCGAGAAGAGGTGCTCCGCCGTATTCAGTCGCATCAAAAGTCTTCATGACACCTTTAAGTGAAGGCTTGATAAGAAGACCTCCTATCTTACCGAGAGTGCTTCCCATAAGAGCGCCCTTTATCGACTTCAGTATCATCTTTCCGACACCTTCGTACATCTTCAGGATAACGTTACCCACAAATGCTTCGCAGACAATAACATCCGCTCCCCCGTTAGGTATCTCCCGTGCTTCTATTGAGCCGATAAAGTTAATGTCCGGGCAGTTCTTAAGAAGCGGGAATGTTTCCTTGACAAGCATGTTGCCCTTCTCTTCCTCGGCACCGATATTAACTATGGCGACTCTGGGATTTTTAACACCGATAACATGTTCCATGTATATGGAGCCCATCTTGGCAAACTGTACGAGATGTGAACTTCTGGCATCCACATTGGCTCCGCAGTCTATTATAAGCGATACACCCTTGGGAGTTGTTGACGGTATAAGCGGTGCAAGGGGCGGACGCTCCACTCCCTTGATACGGCCTACGATAAGCTGTCCTCCCACAAGAATAGCACCTGATGACCCGGCAGATACAAATGCGTCCGCTTTCTTCTCTTTGACAAGGTTAAGGCCCTTTACTATAGACGATTCCTTCTTCCGTCTTATAGCCATAACAGGCGCTTCCTCGGTTGATATAACCTCCTGGGCATCAACAATCTCTACACGGTCACGGGGATAATCACACCCCTCAAGCTCAGCCTTAATATCGGCCTCACGTCCACACAGGGTTATTTTGATCGATTGTGAACCTTTAAGGGCCTCTATTGCCCCTTTAACTATTTCCCCGGGCGCATTATCGCCGCCCATAGCGTCAAGTACAACGTGTACCATTATCTTCTCCTATTGTATAGTGAACGAATATAATCTGTTCAAACTTATAATACTATACAAGACCCACAGACAAAAAGCAAATAAAAAAAGATACAAAAAAACCACGGGATATCCCGTGGTATTTGTCGTATAATGATCAATCCTGACTGATGATCTCTTTCTTATTATAAGAACCGCATGCCTTGCATACTCTGTGGGGTACCATAAGCGCACCGCACTTGCTGCACTTTACAAGCGTAGGAGCAGACATTTTCCAGTTTGCTCTTCTTTTATCTCTTCTTCCTTTGGAAGACTTATTTTTAGGACAGATCGACATTGCTAACACCTCCTTTTCAAGGATGTCTAATAGACGTACCTGCAAATTATACCCAGCAGGTTAACTTTTGTCAATATATATTTTTAACTGTTGTATATTTCCATATCCATGCAGTTCTCACTCTTGGCAACTATCGTGGAAACAGCAACATCCCCAAGGCAGTTACTCATTGCGCGGAACATCGCGCAAACCGAATCTATACCCATTACCAGCCCAACGGCTTCAACCGGAATATTCGTCTGGGCCAGCAGTACCGACAGGCATATAAGTCCTGCTCCCGGAATCCCCGGAGCCCCCACCGAAAGAACAAAGATTGATACTATTAATGAAAGCATGGCACCGCCGGTTACATCAACTCCATAGATTTTCCCCAGAGCAAGAGTAAAGACGGACAGGTAGATACAGGTACCATGCATATTAATGGTAGCTCCGAGCGGAATGGAAAGGGAATAAATCATTTTATCTATTCCGAGTTTCTTTTCACACGCTTCCATGTTTAAAGGTATAGCGGCGTTTGAAGATGAAAGTGAGAAGACCTGAAGCATGGAAGGGGCATATTTTCTGACAAAATTAACAGGATTTATCCTTCCCATAACAGTCATCAGTATACAATACATTATCATCACGGCAAACAGTCCCAATACAAATGTACAAAACATTCCCAGTACGGAAATGATAGTCTTGATACCCATTGTCAACATCATTGACATTATGGAGCAAAAAACTGCCAGTGGCATTGCCTTTATTATAATTGAAGTGACCTTTAGGAACAGATCATTGCAGGCACTGAAAAGCCCGACAAGCATGTCCGAGTATTTTCCGAGAAGACTTGTGGCAATTCCGAATATTACTGCCATGAATATAAGCTGCAACCTGTTCGCTTTCAAAAACGGATTCACAATATCGGACGGAATGATTCCGACTATTGTGTCAATTATGGAAACATTCATTGTCTGCGAGGTAATAGCGCCGGAATCAGCCGCAAGAGATGACGCAAGAGACGCATCTCCCGGTTGTATCAGATAGAAAACGCCAATGCCTATTGCTATAGCAATACAGGTTGTGAAAAAGTACATACCGATTATCTTTCCACCGATCCTTCCCAATGAAGAAAGATCGGAAAACTGGACTATACAGGATATAATGGAAAAAAATACAACCGGAGCCACTACCATTTTCAAGGCATTTAAAAACATGGTCTTTATCGGGGAAAAAATCATGTTATTAAGGGTGTCATTTAANNATTTATATTCCCCGGGAGTACTTTCGAAAAAATCGTCCCCAATATCACTGCCAGTGCCATGGCTCCAAGCGTCTGATATAAAAAGGCCCGCTTGGAACGAATGACTGTCATCTTAATATAGTTGATGCCATTCCTGTTCCTGTACTTTAAATTGGCAGTCATGGAGTTTAAGATGATATTCCTCAAAGATTCCTGAATATCATCTGTTATCTCATCATCAACGAGGCCTTGGCTCATACTTTGCGCAATTGAGTATTCCTCTCCCTTGGCTGAAAGCTCAATTTCCACATTTCCGAGGAGCTTATTAATGGTGACACGGATCTTGCCGGCTCCGGGCTTAGATGAAGCATGATGCAGAAGGCTTCCTGCTGCTTCTTCCACAACAAGCATCACCCGTGCACATTCTTTCTCTTTTATCCCATGTTTCTTAAGGTTTTCTTCTACAAATTCCGTAAGAGAACCGATACTTGAAATATCTGCATCAAAATGTCGTTTAATTCTCATATGTATGTTCCTCTGCCTTTATTAATTAAAAACTATCTGTTAAAGTAATCCCCGATTGACTGATTTTCTTTGCTGCTCATCAAAAAATCAAGCAGTCCGGAAAATATATCGCATGTACGTCTTACCTTTTCTTCGGAATAAAGAGCTTGATTAAACATTAGGTACGGGACTATACCATCCGGCGTTTCAAATATCTGGAATGCAAGGCTCCTTGAATTGACCGGAGCATGACTTATAACTTCAAGCCGGTTGCCGCCAATTGAGCCGATATCCTTGGTACTCATGATATCCGATGTTTCATAGCAGACGATCATCGTATCATGCTCGAAGACATTATCCTGCTTAATGCTCCATTCATAGGAGCTGTGTGCAAGCATAGCGTTGGATCTGTCGGAAAGAGCCCGGAAAAATTCCCCGACAGTCATATCTTTTTTCAGTTCAAGTCCTATTGTTATATAACGGAAGAGGCAGCCAAATGCATTCTTTTTGATCTCGTCGGTCCTGTCATGGAATATCCAGTCCGCCATCACATGATCCTTCTTCTCAATTACAGCGATTCCAAGAAGAGCGATAGCCGTAAAGAGAAGATTTCTGGACAGATGACTCTTTTTTTCAAATATGGCAATATCTTCCAATGATATAACCTGTTTAAGCGGAATAAGTTTGCGCCCTGCAGGGCGGTTTTCGGTGTCCGGAATGAGATTGATGCACCAGTCCTGACCTCCGTATAAATCCTCATGGTATTTTCTGTCTTCCTCATACCGTTTGCTCTCCCGCAACTCTTCTTCCACATGAAGATATGCGTAATATGTATCAAGAGGTAGTTCCTCACCGTTCCATGCCCTGACAATATCCTCATTAAGAAGCTGCATACCCGTTCCGTCGGTCATGATATGGTGTATTTCCCAAAACAGATAAACCGATTTCTCGGTCTGATAGATTGCCGCATGGACAAGGGGCTCACCTATCATTTTAAAAGGGCGCATAAGGTTTTCGGACAGCTGTTTAAATTCATCTTCCGTGATTTTCTCTACGGACACATGGGGCTTCTTGTCCGGTGCGATACGCTGGACTAACGAGCATTCCTCATTGAATTCAAAAACAGTGTATAATGCCGTCCTGTTAGCAAAAGCTTTATTTACTGCATTACACAACCGATCCGTATCTATACCCGCATCAAAACGGTACAGACGAGGCAGGTTCCACATGATCGTCCTTGCTGAAAAAATACAATAATCAAAGATAGAAATCTGATTAGGCGTAAGCGGGTGTGCTTTCTTACGTTCCTCTTCTTCACACCTGACTGCGTCAACCGGCTGCTTTTCCATCTTGCGGCTCTCATACAAAGCAGCGATCCTCTCAGGAGTACAACCCTCAAATATATCCGAAGGAAGGAGCCCCGGCAGATTGGCCGCAGATAATACACGCATAGATCCCAATGAATCCCCGCCAAGATGATAGAAATTGTCACGGATACCGATATTATCAAGTGACAATGCATTTTCAAAGGCACTGCATATGATACGCTCCGTTTCGGTATGGGGTGCCTCAAATTCCGCACGTTCCGATTTCGCCTCCGGCTTGGGCAGAGTTCTTCTATTCATCTTACCATTGGGAAGTACCGGTATCTCATCCACCTTGATGAAATACGACGGAATCATATAGTACGGGAGATACTGTTCCATAGCACTGCGAACCGTCATCTCATCTATACTGATGTCTGCGGTATAATACAAGCATACAAAGGCATGGGTCTGCTCCTCAAATCCCCGGGCAGCACACCATTCAACGCCGAGAACCTTTTTGCCGACAGCCTCGATCTCCGCAGGTTCAATGCGGTTGCCGTTTATCTTGATCATATCGTTGCTGCGTCCCATAAGTACAAGATTGCCGTCAGGCAACATTCTGCCTATGTCCCCGGTATGATATATTCCTCCTGCAAGAGCCTTTTGAGTCTGCTCAGGCAGATTTATATATTCGCGGAAGAAGGGATCTTCGAACGCGATCTCTCCCGGCTCCCCGTCAGGCACATCATTCCCTTCATCATCAAGGATATGGATAACAATCTGTTTAATATTAGGTTTTCCCACAGGACATTCGTCGTATTTTCGATCGATAATAAATTCTGTAAGCGGGAAGCCGCATTCACTCATCGCGTAAGTATTGACAAGCTCAGGGCCATCAATATAATACCCGTTTGCCGGTTCGCTGCTTATCTGTATCTGACGTATGAGTGGACCCGGTTCACCTGTAAGACGCAACAATGACGGCGAGGCAAGAAGAACCGAAATACGGTTATCCTGAAGGTACTGCTTAAGTTTAACCGGATTTTTAATTATCCCGTAAGGGACAACGAACAGATGGCACGAATCATACAAAGTATTGATAAAACGTCTGATCGAAGCATTAAAGTTCAGAGGTGTTATAAGAGATAAGCGGTCCGATTCGAGGAGTCTTGGTTTTCCCGTTCTTCTNNGATGCAGTCTGGATCAGTTTGATGCTTCCGTACTCATGAAGAACACCTTTGGGATTGCCCGTAGTTCCGGATGTATATATCGCAAAAGCCGCATCATGTAAGTCAGTTTTCTCATAACCCGGCACCGCATCAGTCCTGAGAATATCGCTCCATGAATTAATATCAATTACCTCTTTACAGTTGCAATCTTTCCTGATATATGCAATACGCTCGGGTGGATAATTATCTTCAACCAATGTAAAAGCGGCGCCTGCCTTCCAGACGCCGAGAATTGATATAAGGGCTGTTGCTCCTCTTGGCAGGCATATGAGTACAAAATCCTCCCTGCCTATCTGCTTGGCTCGAAGCCATCCATAGACCTTTCCTGACAATTCATCAATCCTTCGCCTGCTCATTCCCCGAGGATGACGTTCATCTGTCAGCAGCAGTGCGTTAGGGTTGGCAGTTACGCTCCTCTCCCACGCATCCATGATATATTCGGTATGTTCAAGAAATTTCAGATCCATAAATCAATCCTATCTACAGTAACTGTGCCTGCACGGCGGTAAGCGCAACTACACCCACAATATCATCGGCATTGCAGCCTCTGGACAGATCATTAACGGGTCTGGCTAGTCCCTGAAGCATGGGACCATACGCTTCAGCTTTGGCAAGGCGCTCAACAAGCTTGTATCCGATGTTGCCTGCATCAAGGTTAGGGAAAATCAGCACATTTGCCATTCCACCTATCTCCGAATCAGGGGATTTTGCCCTTGATACCGAAGGTATAATAGCTGCATCAGCCTGAAGTTCACCGTCAAGCAAAAGCTGGGGATACTTTTCCTTGGCAATCGCTGTGGCATTTGCAACCTTATCAACAAGCGGATGCTTGGCACTTCCCTTCGTCGAATGGGAAAGCATGGCAATTATAGGCTTGGCACCTACAAGTGATGTGAAGCTCTTTGCCGAAGTATTGGCAATGCTTGCAAGTTCTTCGGATGTGGGATCCTGATTAAGTCCGCAATCCGCGAAGAGGAATGTTCCGTTCTCGCCGAGATCGCAGTTCGGAACATCAAGAATAAAGAAGCCCGATACAAGATCTACACCGGGTGCTGTACGAAGTATCTGGAGCGAAGGGCGCAAAACATCGGCAGTCGCATGGCATGCCCCGGCAACCATGCCGTCAGCATCGTTCATTTTTACCATCATAACGCCCCACATCAGATTGTCAGTACGCAGCCGCTCTCTTGCTTTCTCAAGGGTCATACCCTTCTTCTCACGAAGTTCGAAAAGCTTCTGTGCATATTCCTCGAACTTGTCACTTGTCTCGGGATCTACAACCTTGATCTTGGACAGATCTACCTCCAGCCATCTGGCACCGTCCATGATCTTCTCTTCCTTACCGATCATGATAAGATTCGCTATACCCTCTTCAAGAATCTTGGCTGCGGCAATAAGCGATCTTCTGTCATTGCTCTCAGGCAATACTATTGTCTTGACGTCCTGTTTTGCACGTTCTTTGATATTTTCAATAAAATTCATTGTAACCCTCCCGTTCGCATATATATGAAGTTTTCCAAACCCCGACTGATAATACGAATTGCTCTGTTTCTTCGAAAGATTTGACCTCATTATATAATATATACCCCCGTAAAATTGCATACAAGATTAAAATAATTAACTTCTTGTGCTAAATCAGAAACAATCAGATGATCACAACCTCACGGGCAAAATCATGTGCCGGTGTTTTGCCGAACTTAAATACAGCTGCCATATCATACATATTTGCAGCCCGAATATCCTGACCAAAGTAATACATTGCCTCATCATCCAGTATGGATCCTGCATCGGCGGCCTTACTTATGACAGGAACAACGCATGTCTCCTTGATCTGTGTAAGGAGCGCCGCAGATGACTGTCTGAATCCGAGTATTCTGATATACGGTACTTCACAGTCCTCAAGATAATCTGCGTAATCGGATTTTCTGATGCCGAGAAGAATGTGAAGAAGCGCACGGTACACCCTGCTCTTTGTATATTCCTTGGAATGAACCAGATTTACAAACTCTTCATATCCGGTGTATTTGCCGAAACTGCTTCTGATACGTCCCGCGATGTTTTCGGACACGTCCATGTAATCTGTCAGGTTTAGGGCGTCTTTCTCTTCTTCGATCGCCTTTGCAAGCAGCGTATGCAGTTGAATTGAAAAATCATCAGAATTAATCGGAAACGACTGATTTGCAATACCCTGCAGATTACGGTACACATATTTCGGGACAAGATGTGCAAAGTTTTCTTTCTTTTCAATCTTTCGTCTTACCGCAAGTGCCGAATATGCATTTCCGGACGTATCGTTATAGTCCCCGCCTGTCCTCTTTATACATACCGGTTCTATATCCGATCCCAGCATGTCAAGAGACTTGATGTAACGGACAGCAAGCATGTCATTAGGTGCAAATTCATTACCCGTAACCGTAGCATAAGCCTTGGCGTATGACATTCCTTCGCGAAGGAGCTGTGATATCTTATAGTTTCTGGATGTGGGCGAGTTGGCCCCCTGAGATAAGATATGAAGTCCGGGATTGTCCTCTTCCGACTGCCCCGCAAGTGAGCGAAGCATATTGATATCCCCGCATTCACTTCCGAATACTATACAGTCGACACACCCCATACTGACAACAGCGGACACCGCACCCTGGGCAAAATAGTCTGCCGAAGCTGTCGCGTACATTACAGGAAGTTCTACTACAAGATCTGCGCCACCCATAAGAGCCTGCCTTGCCCTTGAGTATTTATCGCATATCGCAGGGAGACCGCGCTGCACAAAATCCCCACTCATAACCGCGACAATATAATCTGCTCCGGTAAGCCTTCTTGTCTCCCGGAGCAGATATTCATGTCCGTTATGAAACGGATTAAGTTCACAAATGCACGCGCATATCTTCATTTACAGTTCATTCGATTATTTGAGCTTTCTTTTTACTTCCGCACACTTTGGTGATGACCATCGGCCATACACTCATGGCAAACAACACCATTATTCCCCGTGCTACCATATTTCCCCAGTGACCTCCGAGTGCAGCTACAATTGTTGCGGGAGCAAACAACTCCTTCCATCCGAACATCAGTGCTGCACCGATGCAAGTCAGTATAGGCAGATCCGCTGCGCCTGTGGGAATCTCATATTTAAGATAGTGTCTGTCCAGATAGCTCCCGAGCAAAAGCCCAAGAAAAGAGCCACAAGCTTTGAACGTATCATTCATCATCTTCTGTGGGTCAACAAGGAGCTGACCATCCACGTAATCCATAGGATACGGCTTGAGTAAAATATAAACAAGTGTCAGCGCCACTGCAAGAATCCCGAATAGCGTGAGGATATCAAGTGCCCTTTCGTTACCCTCCACTTTTTTCTGTACGATTCCTACAACAATTATGATAATTACTGATTCGCATAAACCCACAACCACATCCTGTGGGGTGTGTACTCCAAGGTAGTTCCTTGAAAAACCGGTCAGTACGATCAATATGCCGCAAAGGATGGAAATCCATCTTCTTTTATCTTTCTGCCATACAGCAGTTGTCCCGTATGTTACAGTGGCAACCATAGTGTGTCCGCTCGGAAACGAATAACCCGTCGCCGCCACCTTGGAATCTCCGGCCGGTTCAATAAGATCCGATCTTATCCATGGTCGATAAGCGCATACCGTAAGCTTGATGATGCCGTTTAAGACCTCTCCGATCCCCCACGAAGTGATTAAACGGTACCCCCATTCGTTGTGTTCTGGTGTGCGGACAAGAAATGGGGGTA
>DEEW01000087.1:4745-4984 GCA_002350465.1 Lachnospiraceae bacterium UBA2868 | reverse complement strand
CGGTTTACTACATCCTCGTCAAGTAAAATGACCTTTTCCCTCTCGTCCCCTTTTGAGCCTGATGACCCTGTTTTAAAATCTATTGTTCCGCGAAATGTTTTGTATGCTTTATCCGCAAGTGCTCCACTTGCCAATATCCGGCTCTCGCTCATCTTGCCGAAGTGATTGACAACATAGTTCGTATCAAGATGCCTTTGCCCTCCGGTAAAGTAAGCACACCTTATATCCGCACTGCTCTC
>DEEW01000087.1:2342-4623 GCA_002350465.1 Lachnospiraceae bacterium UBA2868 | reverse complement strand
CCGCCTGCTCCGATGTTTACTTCGGTCCGTGCGTTAAGCGTTCCGTCAAAATCGTATGCCATTGATACCGTTATGTTCCTATTGTCCGGAACATTTATAAGTATCTGTTTGTCGCCTTCTTTGTCGAATTCAAGTTCTGCGTTGTCCGATATTTTTATTATTTCCGGACACCCCGGTTCATAATCGACTTCGGTTTCATTCAACCGGAGATGATTAAACGTACCGGCCGGAAGTTTATTCATCCTGATCATCCGATACTTCCTTTCATTTCAAGCCTTATCAGATTATTCATCTCTATTGCATACTCAAGGGGAAGCTCCTTGCTGACATTGTCGGCAAATCCGCTGACAATAAGAGCTTTGGCATCTTCCTCTCCAAGTCCTCTTGACATCAGATAGAATACGGCCTCATCGCTTATCCTTCCTATCTGGGCTTCATGACCCACATCCGCTTTATTGGTCCGTATATCCATGGCCGGGATGGTATCGGATCTTGATTTGCTGTCAAGCATTAAGGACTCACAGGATACCGAGCTTTTCGACCCTTCCGCAGTCCTGTCGATCCTGACCGAACTTCTGAATGTGCACACGCCCCCGCCCTTTGATATTGATTTTGTATTGATATAGGAACTCGTATTTTTGCCGGTATGTACTACCTTGGCGCCGGTATCAAGGTTCTGACCCGTACCCGCAAATGATATTCCCGTGAACTCCATTTGCGAGTTATCGCCCTTCAATATGCTCATGGGATACAAGTATGAAATATGTGACCCAAACGAACCGGATACCCATTCGATCCTTCCGCCTTCTTCTACTACTGCCCTTTTACTGTTCAGGTTATACATATTCTTGGACCAGTTTTCTATGGTCGAATAGCGAAGTCTCGCGCCCTTTCCCACATACAGCTCCACACATCCCGCATGAAGATTGGCAACGTTGTATTTCGGTGCGGAACACCCTTCGATAAAATGAAGATCGGCCCCGTCTTCCACGATGATCAGTGTGTGCTCAAACTGACCTGCCCCCTTTGCGTTGAGCCTGAAATATGACTGAAGCGGAATATCCACCTTCACACCCTTCGGAACATATACGAAGGATCCTCCCGACCATACGGCTCCGTGAAGTGCCGCAAACTTATGATCATTCGGCGGTATCAGCTTCATAAACTTTTCCTTTATAAGGCCGGCATATTCTCCGCGAAGAGCACTTTCAATATCACTGTAGACAACACCCTGTTTGGCGACATCATCCCTGACGTTGTGATACACAAGTTCCGAATCATACTGGGCTCCCACCCCCGCAAGTGATTTTCTCTCAGCCTGCGGAATCCCCAGTTTTTCAAAAGTGTCCTTGATCTCCTCGGGAACAGCGTCCCAGTTATCAGCCATTTTAGTGTTTTTGCGTACATATGTAGCAATATGGTCAATATCAAGCCCTTCTATGGAAGGCCCCCACTTCGGAAAATCTATTTCGTTGTAAAGCTTCAGTGACTCCAGCCTCAGCTGTCTCATCCAGTCCGGATCATTCTTCTCCTCCGAAATCTGAAGCACGATTTCTTCCGTCAGACCATCCTCTAAGCGGTATGCATCCTTATCCTCATTTCGAAAATCATACAGACTCCTGTCTATATCTTCCACATATGTTTTATCTTCCATCATATTATTCCGTTTCCCACTTAGAATATCCGTTTGAATTAACCTCTTCTATAAGCTCGCTTCCTCCGGTCTTAACGATCCTTCCCTCTACCATCACGTGGGCTCTGTCCACATGCAGACTATCCAGTATTCCCATACTATGGGTTATTACAAGAAGTGATCCGCCGCAGCGCCTCTGGTACTCACTGATCCCCGATGATACGATTCTTACCGCATCAACATCAAGTCCGGAATCAGTCTCGTCAAGTATGGCAAGCTTCGGCTCAAGCATAAGCAGCTGTAATATCTCCGCTTTCTTCTTTTCCCCTCCGGAAAATCCTACGTTAAGATCTCTTTCGGCATAGGACTCATCCATGCCGAGCAGATCCATTGTCTCTTTAAGTTTCTTCTTGTAGTCCCAAAGTTTAACTCTCTCGCCGGTTACCTGTTCAAGAGCACTCTTTATAAACGAAGAAAGTGTGACGCCCGGGACCTCGGGAGGATTCTGGAATGACAGGAATATGCCTTTTTTTGCCCTCTCATTTGCACCCTCTTCGGTAATGTCCTCTCCGTCAAACACGATGTTTCCCTTTGTAATCTCATATTTGGGGCTTCCCATAAGAGCAAGGCCGAGAGTTGACTTTCCGG
>DEEW01000087.1:1841-2116 GCA_002350465.1 Lachnospiraceae bacterium UBA2868 | reverse complement strand
CGGGATCGGTAAAGAGTGCCGTTGAGTAGTATCTGTCTCCACTGTCGGGAAGAAGGGCAACTATAACCTTACCTGCGTTCTCTGCCTTCTTGGCATACTCGATAGCTGCATGAAGAGCTGCTCCNNGATGAAATACCAACAGATATTCCTTCTGTTTTCGCAAGAAGCTTTGCGGCAGCAAATGCATCTTCATTCTTTGCCCTGAACACTTCATCATAAACCTTTGTGTTCAGTACGTCCGGTACGAATCCGGCACCTATACCCTGTATCTTATG
>DEEW01000087.1:0-1637 GCA_002350465.1 Lachnospiraceae bacterium UBA2868 | reverse complement strand
GGGTTTGCGGGATTGACAAACTGTCCCGGAATAAAGCTGTCAGGTATCTCCTTTGACAATTCCTCCGCCTTGGCAATCGCTCCCTTCATTCCCTTTGCGCCTTCCGTAAGTACTATCTCTGCCCCGTATGCCTTAAGTATGCTTCTTCTTTCAACACTCATGGTCTCAGGCATCGTGAGGATGATACGATATCCTTTGGCAGCAGCTATGGACGCAAGACCTATTCCCGTGTTACCGCTTGTAGGTTCAATGATCACCGAACCCTCTTTCAGAATCCCCTTTTCTTCGGCATCTTCTATCATAGCCTTAGCAATCCTGTCCTTAACGCTTCCGGCCGGATTGAAGTATTCCAGCTTAACAAGTACGGTAGCTTTAAGATCAAGCTTCTTCTCAATATTTGTTACCTCAACAAGAGGTGTGTTACCTACAAGACCAAGTGTTCCTTTGTATATTCCTGACATAATGATTACCTTCCTTTCAAATTTTTACAGTTATTATTTTATACCAGTGTTCTAAATTGCCGCAAATCCGGCTTCAAGATCCGCAATAATATCATCAATATGCTCCGTACCTATTGAAAGTCTTATGGTACTCTCATTGATATCGGCATTCTTCAGCTCTTCCTCAGATAACTGGGAATGTGTTGTTGATGCGGGATGTATAACAAGGCTCTTAACATCAGCCACGTTGGCCAGAAGAGAGAATATCTTAAGGTTATCGATAAACCTCCATGCTTCTTCCCTTCCGCCCTTAACATCAAACGTGAAGATCGAAGCTCCTCCCTTCGGGAAATACTTCTTGTACAGTTCGTGCTGAGGATGATCCGCAAGCGAGGGATGGTTGACCTTTGATACTTTCGGGTGGCGGCTCAAGAATTCAACAACCTTTGCCGTATTTTCCGAGTGTCTGTCAAGACGGAGCGACAGTGTCTCAACACCCTGCAGAAGCAAGAATGCGTTAAACGGCGAGATCGTAGCGCCTGTATCCCTCAAAAGTATGGCGCGGATATATGTTACAAATGCTGCTCCACCGAGAGCATCATAGAACGACAGACCGTGGTAACTGGGGTTAGGATCGGCAAGATTCGGGTATTTTCCGCTCTCTTTCCAGTTAAACTTTCCGCCTTCGACTATTATACCTCCCAGCGTTGTGCCGTGACCTCCGATAAACTTTGTTGCGGAATGTACAACTATGTCTGCACCGTGCTCTAGCGGTCTTATCAGATAAGGTGTACCGAAAGTATTATCTATTACAAGCGGAAGTCCGTGTTTATGTGCCAGGTCGGCAAGAGCGTCGCGATCCGGAATGTCGCTGTTGGGATTACCCAGTGTTTCAACATAGATTGCTCTCGTATTATCCTGTATTGCATCTTCTACTTCCTTTAAGTTGTGAATATCAACAAGTGTTGTCTTAATTCCGTACTGGGGAAGTGTGTGTGCCAGAAGATTATAGCTTCCGCCGTAGATCGTCTTCTGTGCTACGATATGTTCGCCCTGTTTGGCGAGCGCCTGGATCGTATAGGTGATCGCTGCTGCTCCGGATGATACCGCAAGTCCTGCGACACCTCCTTCAAGCGCTGCGATCCTGTCCTCGAACACACCCTGTGTGGAGTTCGTCAGACGGCCGTAGATATTGCC
>DEEW01000025.1:4669-4859 GCA_002350465.1 Lachnospiraceae bacterium UBA2868 | reverse complement strand
ACTCCTGTCATGGAATCGGTGTTTGCCATGCTCTTGAACATTCTGCTGTTTTCTCTCTCATTTTCAAGCCTTGCCTTTGAAATCCTGCGAAGCTGCAGCAGCAGGACTGTAGCGAAGATCACCATGGACAGAAGGGTGACTATTATAAGCATCCGGCTGATAAAATTGTTGTTTTCGCTGATCTCACGGA
>DEEW01000025.1:0-4571 GCA_002350465.1 Lachnospiraceae bacterium UBA2868 | reverse complement strand
TCAAAATCCTCCGAAAACTTCTCATACAAGTCCGGTGAAATATAGGCTCTTCCGGCCTCAAGTATATTATCATCCGCCCCGAAAGGTCCCAGATCGGTATCGGACAGATTACTGCCGTTCTTCATATAAAGTGTAAAATATGTATTATCCTTGTCCTCTAGAAGCAGCAGGTTACTGATATCCTTAATGTCTATCTGCACGAAGCAGGCTTTGAAGCGTTTACCCATAATCGTCAGCCCGTCTGCGGGAATGACCAGACACAGCTGCTTCGATGATCCGTACATATAAACGGTGCTTATAATCCTGTCGGTAAGCTTATCCGATGAGAGAAAATCATATCTGCTTCCGCCCGTATATGTAGAGTACCGGGTATATACCACGTTGTCTTCATCAACTAATGCGAACCTGTTCAGTGAAAGCAGTGATTTGATCTTACCGATCATGTCCCGAAGTTCTTCCTGGGATTTGATATCCTCATCCCTTATTACCGAAAGAGCCGTATTCATATGTTCAAAATTATTGTCGATCAGATTATTGATGGTTCTTGCTCTCTGATCGGCCATAGCTTCAAGATAGAAGGAACTTACGGCAGAAACCGCCTCATCCGTAGTAGAAACTGTCTGCCTTGATGCCCATATGGTACCGAAGGTAAGTATCGCCACAACAAAAGCGCTGCCTATTATGGCGGTATACACGAATCTTTTATTTGTAATCTCTTTTTCACTTGTCATAGTATGTCACCATAGAGAAGCTCCAGCATGGAAGCCGCATCCTCCTGATAGATCATAGTTGTGATCTCGTTCGTCTCTTCCGGATAAAGCTTACCGGGAAGATTGCCGTCAGCGATTTTCACTGCCACTTGAAGTGTATCAAACCCTATTGAAAAACAGTCCTGCACTCCCAGACAGTAAATCACACCATCATTTAAGTATTGCAAAGCTTCCTTGTCGTGATCCATTCCAACTATCACGGCATCGCTTCCTCTTTCGGTTATTGCCCTTGCTGCTCCCACGGGATTACTCATGTTGCAGCATATTATCCCGTCAAGATCAGGGTTTTTATCCAGAATATCCATAGTAAGATTATATGCATTTTCAATGGAATCATTGTCGTATTCCACGGCAGTTATATTCATATCCGAATATTTATAAATGGTTTCCGCCGCTCCCCTTGCCCTGTCCTCGTGGCAGGGAGCACCCTTACTTCCCACAAGTATGGCTACACTACCCTTGTATTCAAGCTTCTTGCACAACTCTTCCGCCAGGTCGGCACCGTCCTGATAGTTATGGGTATTTCCCACATAGGCTATCCTTTTGCATCCGTCAGCCGCATCAGAACTGGAAAAAGTCATAACCTTATAGCCTTCATCAACCATTTCATCGAGCACCGGCGAAATAGTAAGTTCATCCGCAACGTCAACGCCGATTACATCATAATCTTCCTTATTTACACTTAAGAGTCTCTCTTTTTGATCTTCTGCGGAGGCTTCGTCGGGTGCCATGTACTCATATGTTACAGTAATACCCTTTTCCAGATACTGTCTCTGTGCTTCCTCCATTCCAAGTGCCACAGCATCCCACCACGGGTGAACGATCTTGTATGTGAAATAGAAATTATATTTATCCTTTTGGGGGGTATATGAGTCAAGTTCATGTGTGAAATTTACGGCATCATTTGCCGCAGCAGATGTGATTTTCTCCTTTTGGGGTACGGTATCTGAAATATTACCGGATGAACAGCCACATAGCAGCCATGTAAACATGGCTGCTATAGACAGTAATAATCCGGTATTTCTTATATAACTGTTAATTTTCATAGCACCGGCCCCCTCTGGCATAAAGTTTCTAATGTTTGCATGACATTATCTGGCAAGAAGTATTCTGTCATTATCCAGTTTGTGTCCGGATTCTGTTTTGAACATTTCAAGCAGATCATCCACAACCATTCCGTCACGCTTACTTCCGCTTATGTCAAGTATAATTCTTCCACCCTCCATCATAAGCGTTCTGTTCCCCTGTTGCAAGGCTGAAGTCATATTATGGGTTATCATAAGGCACGTCAGCCTGTTTGTGGCCACGATTTTATCTGTAAGTTCTCCTACCTTTTCGCTTGTTGCAGGGTCAAGTGCAGCCGTGTGTTCATCAAGAAGCAGGAGCTTTGGCGGATTAATGGTCGCCATCAGAAGGGCCAGTGCCTGACGCTGCCCGCCGGATAACAGGCCTACGGGAGATGACATCCTGTTCTCCAGCCCCATACCTAGAACCGCTACTCTTTCGCGAAGATCGGATCTTTCCCGCTTGGACAGCCTTGACAGCCACCCACCCGATCCTGCGGCAAGGGCAAGGTTTTCTTCAATACTCATATCAGGAGCGGTGCCTTTCTGAGGATCCTGAAAGAGACGCCCTATAGATCTGGCACGTACATGCTCGGGTGTCATGGTGATATCCACACCGTCAAGAACGATGCTTCCCTCATCTGTCATAAAAGAGCCTGCGATGGCATTAAAAAGAGTTGATTTTCCGGCTCCGTTGGAGCCGATAATCGATATAAAATCACCGTCATTTACCGTAAGCGACAAATGTGAAAGTGCGGTTTTTTCATTGACCGTTCCCGGATTAAAAGTCTTGGAAATATCGTTTATTATCAGCATTTCTTCTTCTCCAGTCTTCTTGCAAATTCCGGATATCTGCTTTTTAAGTAAGGGCCCGAGATCGCTATGATAACGATAACGGATGATACGAGCTTGAGCATATAGGCCGGCATGTTAAACCTCAGGGCGATTGTATATACAAGCCTGAAAATAAAGGCTCCTATCACTGTCCCTATTATACGAAATCCTATTCTTCTGCTCCTGATAAATGTGCTTCCGATCAGAAGCGATGCAAGGGCTACCGTAACCATTCCGGAGCCGATGTCTATATTAACGGATTTCTGGGACTGGGCCAGAAGGCAGCCTGATAATGCAGTAAAGGCATTGGATACGCATAAACCAACTATTGTTGTCATTACAGGATTAACCGAAGAAGACCGTACCATATCCGGATTATTTCCGGTCGCCCTTATGGCAAGACCGATCTTTGTTTTTAAAAACAGATACAAAAACGCTGCCACAACGACTGTGGCAACGCCTGATATCACAAGTTTTTCAAACCCGGTGAGATTTATCCCGGACAAAAAGTCTGAAAGCTTTGTAAATATAGTATCGGTCCTGTTCATATTAAGAAGTGAACTTCCGCCCATGATACCGATATTTACGGAATACAGAGCCGTATTCATGATTATTCCGGCAAGCAGACTGTCAACACCCATCCGCGTCTGCAGAAATGCCGTAATAAATCCGGATGCAACTCCGGCAGCCATCGCCGCAATTATCGACAGATAGGGGTGTCCGGATATAGCAACCACCGCTCCCACGGCGGCTCCTAGTGTAAAGCAGCCGTCCGTGGAAAGGTCGCATACATTTAGCATTGAATAACTAAGGAATAATGCAAGCACTGTCAGGGAACTGATAAGTCCCAGTTCAAGTGCAGTTTGAAATAAAGGTAACATTAATTAAAACTCTCCGCTGTTGTTATTTCCTGAACTCTCAAGCAATATGGTGTAAATGCCTCTTTAACTGTTTCGTAATCAAGACCTAAGAGCTTACACGTATCGGTATTAACCGTTGCTGTTCCGTTATCAAATGTCATAACCGGTGTCTTGGTGGGATCATTGCCGTCTACGAGTATGCCCTTAACCATATTGGCGGTCTCAACACCGAGATTTGCGTAATCCACACCGTATCCTACAAAAGCTCCGTTAAGAGCGAAGGAATCAGCTCCTGTATAGTGAGGAATTCCTGCGTTTGCAAGTGTTTCGTATATTGTAAGTTCTGCTGTCATTACCGTGTTATCAGTCGGTGTAAATACTGCATCAACTCCGTCGGCAACCATTGCCTGTGCCGCAAGAGCAATTTCGTCAACGTTAGTTCCCGTATGCTCCACATATTCTATTCCCTTGCCGTCAAGATACTCCTTGGCCGCATTAATGGGAGCGGTGCTTGCATCCTGGCTGATATCGTACAGAAGGCCGATCTTCTTGGCATCAGGATCATTGGCAAATATCAGGTTCATTACCGCATTTGTATCAAGGTAATCGCTGGTTCCGGTAATATTTGCACCGGGTGCATCATTTGATGCAACAAGTCCTGCTCCCTCGGGATCGGAAACAGCCGCAAACACAACAGGAATATCCTTCCCTTCGGTAAGTGACTGCATAGTCATTGCAACCGGAGTTGCCACGCCGATCATTAGATCAACATTATCCGCAATAAAGTTTGCAACTATCTGATTAAGGACATTCGCATCCGCATTGCAGTTATCGCATGAAACTTCAAATGTAACATTATTCTCTTTTCCCAGTGTTTCGAGCTGAGCTTGGATATTGTCAACGATCTGGTTAAGTGAAGCATCATCAACGTAGTTACAGATACCTACTTTGTATGTCTTTACATCTCCTGATGCAGCTTCATCCTTCTTACCACAAGCTACTGTTGAAAGCATAAGTGCTCCAGCCATGATTCCTGCGAAAAT
>DEEW01000007.1:4653-4886 GCA_002350465.1 Lachnospiraceae bacterium UBA2868 | reverse complement strand
GACATTTCGGGGATCAGCTCCTCAACAACTACATACATCATTGCGCCCGCCGCAAAAGAGAGCAGGTACGGCATTGTAGGTACAAGATATGATGCAGCTGCTATCATAACAAGAGCGGCAACAGGCTCTACCGCCCCGGACAGTATTCCATACAGGCATGCCTTCCCCCGGCTCACTCCTTCGCTGTGGAGAGGCATTGAAATAATAGCCCCCTCCGGAAAATTCTGTATTGC
>DEEW01000007.1:2676-4448 GCA_002350465.1 Lachnospiraceae bacterium UBA2868 | reverse complement strand
TTGGCATACATATGAAGGTGCGGTATAACATGATCAAGCAGCAGCAAAAAAGCTGTTCCGATCCAGAATCCTATGAACGCGGGAACAAACGACAGCTTTCCCATTCCTTCGCACTGATCCATGGCGGGAATGATCAAGCTCCATATGGATGCGGCAACCATAACTCCGGCTGCAAAGCCCGTGAGAGCCTTCTGAACCGTTACATTCAGTTCTTTTGCCATAAAAAGTACACATGCAGCTCCGAGGCTTGTTCCTATAAACGGTATCATTAAACCTTGTATAACATCAGTCATAGAAGACCTCCTTTCTATGAATTCAGTCCTATCCCCTCAATCAGTCAGTTTATACAATTACATAAATTTCATCAAGTACATTTTATATTCATAAAAACTATTTGACATTCGCGTTAGCGTATGCTAACATGTCGTTGTTATTAAGGTACCTATCCTTTTCAACTATCCATAGCCAATTATGACAAATACCTTAATTTCATAATCAGAAAACCCGGGGCAAATGCTCCGGGTCTCTTTAGGTAAAGGTTTTAATTTGATAAAGGATTTATATAAACTGGTTGTACACACTTGACAATGCGCTTGAAGTTGTCGCATTGCTTCCGTAAATTGTTGAACTCATATCAGCATCACGATATATGCTTCCTGCCTTGTCGGCGATCTGTGAACCATATGTCCCGAACCCGTCAAAGAGAGTCTTGAGTGTCGCCGTATCGGCCTTCTTGAGTTTCTCATCATCAACCGAAAGCTTTCCGTCCTCTCCTACAGAAATCCCGATCTTGCCGAGTACCTTCGAGAAAGTATCCGTCATGCCCGTCATGTAACTCATATCCTGGGCAATTTCCTTGGAGCTGACCTTTGATGATTGGTCTATTACTTTGTTATACTTGTCGGCAAAATCCTTAACCGCACTTGTTATTTTTGCCGTATCAGCTTTTCCGTCTGCTCCCTTCCACAGATCATCCTTGTTAAGTGCCTCTGCCGAAGCCCTAAGTTCGTCGGCATCTTTCTTGATCTGGGTAAGTCCGGTCTTGTCAACTTCCGTTGAGGCTTTGGTCTTCGCCGAATCAGATGATTTGGCAGATGCAGCCTTTGCTTCATAATTGGCTTTGTCGGTACCGCTATAGTATGATTTTACAAGCTTCCCGTAACTTCCGTTCTTGATAGCAGCATAATCCGTAAAACTGAACGACCCCAACGAATTGTTCGAGTTCGTATTGGAATTGCCGAGCATTGAAGTAATGTCAAACATTCAGACGCCTCCTAAATGATTAAAAACAATTACTGGTTCTTGGACGCATAGTATTCGTCAAACATCTTGTTGGCAGCTGCAAGTGTATCCTTGCTGATGTCGGGAAGTTCGTCTCCCCATGCACCCATAGCTTCCTTGAAGCCCTTTTCCATGGCTGCCTGCATCTCTTTCATCTTGTCGGGATCATCTCCGGCAAGTGCGGATGCAAAATCAAACAGTCTCTGGGATGTCTGCTTGATACCCCAGTATCCGTCCTCCGAAACATCCTCTTTAGCCTTGTCTATATCAGCCTGTGTAACATTCTTGAGATTCTCGGGAGTAAACAGTTCTGAGAGCTTTGATACTCCGGCCTGATCAGAAAACATTTTGCGGACAAGATCCACCATCTGATTCTGTCTGTCAACCTGATCCTGCTTAAGCTGCTGTACCAGTGCCGCTCTGTCTTCCGCACTCATCTTGTTGATCGAGTATGTAGCCTTATTCGCTGCCCCCTCGCTCTTTTCGTAAAC
>DEEW01000007.1:0-2619 GCA_002350465.1 Lachnospiraceae bacterium UBA2868 | reverse complement strand
AACAGCAGGTGTACTTGTACTGATGGCGCTGTATACGCCTGAAACACTTCCTACGTTCATATCGCTCATTTTACCTTCCTCCTTTGAATATTATATCACATAAAGAACCATTTGTTACAACTAAATCAAAACACATGAATTACAATCCGGATAAGGGAATAATTATCGAACAGATAAGACAGGAAGATGCCGTAAGCATCTGTATTTGAGCTCTCATTCCGTTGAGATAATATATCCGAAATCCGTTTCGGAGCAGCCGCGAGTTGCGGCTTTCTATTTTCTATATCGGCAATATGTTATAATACTTTATAGCAAAACTGAAATTTTTTTAATTTATTTGAAAGGATTGAAATACCGCTTATGGATTCCAAGGTAATCATTGAAATAATCGGCTATATCGGCTCTGCACTCGTGCTTGTGTCGATGCTAATGACCTCTGTGGTACGGCTTCGTATCATCAATCTTATCGGAAGCGTTATCTTCGCGGGATACGCGCTGGCAATCAGATCATATCCGACGGCAATAATGAATATATGTCTTGCAGGAATAAATGCCTATCATCTCTTCAAAATCCTGAAAGAAGAAAGGGTGTACTCCCGGATCAAAACCGATAAAAATGACGGTTATTTTTCTTACCTTCTGAATGATTATATAAGCGATATCAATCACTGGTTCCCGGAATTTTCAATAGAAAACTCGGATTCGGACATCGCCTGCCTTATATGCTGTGAGTCCAAGCCTGCGTGCCTGTTTCTCGGAAAAGAGATAAACCCCGGCGAAATCGAAGTTTTGCTGGACTATGCAACTCCCCCCTATCGGGACACTTCAGTCGGAAACTTTCTGTATAAGAGCCTTGCGGGGGACGGATACAAGTCGCTTATTTTCAGACAAAAGGCAGAAAATCATATCCCCTACCTTAAAAAGATCGGTTATGAGACTGCCGATGACGGCTCATATGTACTGACGCTCAAGAAGCTGTTTAAACATTGACAGTTCTCACAGTTCCTTGAATTCACCTTCTTCAAGGTCAGGGTCAAGGATAATATCACCCATGGAAAGCCTCTTAAGATATGTCACTGTTTTGCCGCAGCTTGCGATCATACGTTTGATCTGATGATACTTGCCCTCACTGATGGTAACTTCGGCCTGACAAGGGTCGTTTTCTGATATTTCAAGCTTTGCACTTTTTAATGTTGTTCCATCTGCAAGGGTTATCCCTTCACTGAATTTTTTCGCATCTTCTACGCAAAGAGGCTGATCTGTCCGTATCAGGTACCGTTTATCGACATGTCCCGAGGGGGATGTAAACCGATGGGCGAATTCTCCGTCATCGGTAATGATCAGCAGCCCGACACTGTCCTTATCAAGCCTTCCCACAGGAAACAGACCCTTTCGCAGTTCGGGAGGAAACAGATCAATGACTGTTCTCTCGACGGGGTCCTCGGTAGCACTGACAACTCCCGCGGGCTTGTTGAGCATATAGTACACATGCTCCTTGTATACTATCCTTCTCCCATCCAGACATACCTCATCCGTTTCTTCAATGTATCGGGAATTATCACGGCAAACCTTACCATTTACCGTTACCCGCCCTTTTCTGATATGCTCTTTGACCTCACTTCGGCTTCCTGCCCGTGAATTCGCAAGGTATTTGTCCAGTCTCAAATTCATTCGAATTTCCTTCATAAGGCATCTATGCTCTAAATCCTGCTCTTGGAAGTATATCATATGATGGTGCTTAGGATAAGAATAATAAATGGATGAAATGTGAAATAAGGTTTTGTTATAATAAAGTCATATTCGTAATCAATCAGTTCATACAAGGAGCACCTGATATGGGCAGAAAATCAATTAAGGAAAACAAAAATATATATCAGACCAGCCGGGAAGCTTTGGGCCTGACCCGGGAAGCTGCGGCTGATCTTCTGGAATTCATATCGGCTGACCGGATTGAAAAAATCGAGAGCGAGAAATCCCTTCCTCATCCCGAGGAAGTACTTGCCATGGCCACAGGATACAAGAATCCGTCCCTTTGTAATCACTACTGCTCTCAGGTCTGTCCTATAGGTCAGGAATATGTTCCCGAGATCAAGGTCAAGGATCTGTCCCAGATTACTGTTGAAATGATGGTCTCACTGAACAATCTCAACAAGCAAAGAGACCGGCTCATGGAGATTACGGTTGACGGTGAGATATCCGAAGATGAAATGGCAGATTTTCGGAATATCCAATCTGAACTTGAAAAGATATCTCATACCATCGATTCCCTGAAACTGTGGATCGATAACTCGGTCGCAACCGGCAAATTGGATAAATCCCTGCTGGAATGACCGTATTTTCTCATATACACAAACTGCCTCTCTACCGAAAATAGAGAGGCATGTTTATTCTACAAATCATCAGACGGACCAACGATATCAGGATCATCCACAACCGCTGCGAGGCGTTTTCTTCTTGCAGCAACAAAGTATATGAGAACCATGATCGCATCATCAATCGGTCCGGGGGCCAGATCAACGGGTGACAATACATATAACCCCAAAGCACCGATTATAAGCCATTTAATTAATCCATTCATCACAATATCCTCTCTTTCTTCTTGAGAGCCACGCCATTCAA
>DEEW01000180.1:12312-20623 GCA_002350465.1 Lachnospiraceae bacterium UBA2868 | reverse complement strand
GCCTTCTGGAAAGCCTCTTTATATGTCTTACCGATAGACATTACTTCACCGACTGCACGCATCTGTGTTCCCAGCTTATCTTCGGCACCTTTAAACTTCTCAAACGCCCATCTTGCAAATTTGATAACTATATAGTCGCCGCCGGGAACATATTTATCGAGTGTTCCGTATTTACCGCACTCAATATCGCAAAGGTCCAGACCTGCCGCAAGCATTGCCGATACAAGAGCTATAGGGAATCCTGTTGCNNATAGCCTTCTGGAATGCTTCCTTATAGGTCTTACCGATACTCATTACTTCACCAACTGCACGCATCTGTGTTCCGAGCTTATCTTCTACGCCCTTGAACTTCTCAAATGCCCAACGTGCAAACTTGATAACAACATAATCACCATCCGGCTTATACTTATCAAGTGTACCGTACTTTCCGCAAGGAATATCCTTCAGTGTAAGTCCTGAAGCAAGCTTTGCTGAAACAAGTGCGATAGGGAAACCTGTAGCCTTACTTGCAAGTGCTGAAGAACGTGAAGTACGAGGATTGATCTCGATAACGATGATCCTGCCGTCCTGGGTATTTCTTGCAAACTGTACATTTGTTCCGCCTATAACCTCTATAGCGTCAACAATCTTGTATGCCTGACGCTGCAGTTCTGCCTGTACATCCTCCGGGATGGTAAGCATCGGTGCGGAACAAAAACTGTCTCCTGTATGAACTCCGAGAGGGTCGATATTTTCTATAAAGCAGACCGTTATCATCTTACCTGAGGAGTCTCTTACAACTTCAAGTTCCAGCTCCTCCCAGCCGAGTATCGACTCTTCAACAAGAACCTGCCCTACGAGAGATGCCTGAAGACCTCTTTCGCATACGGTCTTAAGTTCGTCAACATTATATACAAGACCACCGCCGGCTCCTCCCATTGTATATGCGGGACGAAGCACAACAGGATAACCGAGCTTGTCTGCAATAGCAAGTGCTTCGTCAACAGAGTACGCAACTTCCGATCTTGCCATCTCGATTCCGAGGGAATTCATAAGTTCCTTGAACTCTATCCTGTCTTCTCCCCGCTCTATGGCATCAGGCTTGACTCCAATGACTTTTACTCCGTATTTGTCAAGCACGCCCGTCTTGTACAGCTCCGAGCAAAGATTCAGTCCTGTCTGCCCGCCCAGGTTCGGAAGAAGTCCGTCCGGACGCTCCTTCTCAATGATCTGCGTAAGTCTCTCGACGTTAAGCGGCTCTATATAAGTAACATCCGCTGTTGCCGGGTCGGTCATGATCGTTGCCGGATTGGAGTTCACAAGAACTATTTCGTACCCCAGCTTTTTAAGCGCCTTGCACGCTTGGGTTCCGGAATAATCGAACTCACACGCCTGCCCTATTATTATAGGTCCGCTTCCAATTATCAGAATCTTGTTGATATCATCTCTCTTTTTCATAATACTCATTTCTTTTCTTTGTTGTTAAGTTTGGGAACCATCACGCAGCTGATTATAAGTGCAACAATGTAAAGCGCACCGGTCACATACAGCACTGTCTGGTATCCGACGGGATTAACAGAGTCAACCGCTCCGTTTGAAAGAGTGATCTCTTTGAATTCACCGACACGGTTAACAATCGCTGTAGCCATCTGGTTACCTGTAAGGCCTGCAATAGCCCATGCAGACAGGCACATTCCGTGAACCGAACTGATCTTGCCCATTCCGAAATGGTCTGACAGAAGTGTCGGAACGTTGGAAAATCCCCCGCCGTATCCTGCGTTTACCATAATAAGAAGTGCAACACACAATACCGCAAGTGCAGGAACCTCAGCTCCCTTAACGATTCCCTGTGTTACAACAACAAGTCCGGTAAATGCTATCGAAAGTATGAAGATCAGTTTGTAGATCGTATTTCTGTCCTTTAATGTATCTGCCCATGCTGAAAATCCAAGACGTCCGGCTGCATTGGCAATCGCCGTTACCGTTGCCAGCGTAGCGCACACGCCAACGGACAGACCTACCGACTTGAATATCATCTTCTCCTGGGAAATAAGCGCAAGACCGCAGGCAATGTTAATGTAGAACATAAGCCATATACCGATGAAAGTCTTGTTTCCGAAAGATGTCTTGAAGTTGCTTGCAAGAGTAGCGAAGAACTCTTTCAGTCCGCCTTCGGAATGAGCCTCAACCCAAGTTGAAGGCTTCTTGAGGATCAGATGTCCGATAAACATCATCACAAAATATATACCACCCATAATGAAAAACATAGGTGCGGGATTGTTGTCGAATTTGTTGAGGATAGCCTGCATGATAGGACTTGCTATTGCCTTTGCAAGTCCGAAGCCTGCAACCGCAAGACCTGTTGCAAGACCCTTCTTGTCTTCGAACCAGAGCATCAATGTTTTTACCGGTGAGAGATAACCTGTTCCCAAGCCGATACCCATTATGCAACCGTAGCAAATAAGTATAACGGGAAGAGACTTGATCATGATGCCGAATCCGGTTCCTATCATACCCGCCGTAAAGCATATTGTTGCAATAAGTGAAGACCTGTGAATATCCTTCTCAACAACATCTCCGAGGAACGCCGCCGACATTCCGAGGAAGAAAATCGCAAGAGAAAATGCCCATTCGGTAGCTGACTTTGTCGCTCCGATATAATCGGCGATCTCCTTAGAAAAAGTAGACCAGCAATATACTGTTCCGATACTGCAATGCAGAAGCAATGCGGGAATCGCACCGCGTACCCATTTGTTTTCCATCATGTTACCTCTCTTTAATAATTTTAAACTGGTAAAAAAATCATAATTATTATAAATTACCGACTTCAAAAATCAAGCCTGTTATATCAATAAACTATACATAATAAGAGCCCCGGATATCGGGGCACTTATTCTATATCGTTTTATGTTCGTATCACGGTCTCGGCTTGCCGCAGTTACTGCAAAACTTTCCCGTATTTACGGTTCCGCATTCGCATTTCCACTCACCTGCCGGAGCCTGCTTGCCGCAGTTGCTGCAGAACTTTCCTGTGTTGACTGTTCCGCACTCACATGTCCAGCTGTTTGCGGGAGCAGGTTCGGGCTTACCGCAATTGCTGCAGAACTTACCTGTATTTACCGTACCGCATTCGCATTTCCAGCCATTAGCCGGTGCTGCGTTATTTGAAGCAGCCGCCTGCTGCTGACCCGCCATCTGATACAACTGTGAAGCATTCATTCCACCGGCCTGTGTAGCCATGTTCATTCCGGCAAATGCCATCATGGGACCTGTTGCCGTATTGCTTGCAGCTGCTTTCATTGCATCTGCCTGAGCTCCCACAAGCGTAGCTGCACCCATGCTCGGGTCGCGCATAACAGCCGCCTTCTGAAGGTCTCTTATCATCTGCTCCTGATCTTCCGGAGCTGTTACGGAGCTTACGCCGAATGATACAATAGTGATTCCGCGAAGCCCTCTCCACTTCTCGCTCAAAACATCGTTAAGAGCATCAGCCATCTCCTGGGTATGACCGGGAAGTGATGAGTATCTGATACCCATATCACTGATCTTGGCAAATGCGGGCTGAAGAGCGGTAAGAAGCTCGCTCTTGAGCTGACTGTCAATCTCGTCTCTTGTATATGTGTCCGTTACATTTCCTGCAACATTTGTATAGAACAGAATAGGATCTTCTACTTTGTATGAATATTCGCCGTGGCAGCGGATAGTGATGTCAACATCAAGACCGATGTTCTTGTCAACAACCCTAAAGGGAACCGGGTTAGCCGTACCGTACTTGTTGCCGGGTATTTCCTTTGTATTGATGTAGTACACTCTCTGATCTTTACCGGTATCTCCGCCGAACGTAAAACGCTTTCCGATCTGTTTGAATGTCTCAACGATCGAATCAGAAAGCTTTCCGTAGAAAATACTGGGCTCTGTTGATGTGTCGTAAACATACTCACCGGGCTGTGCACACAGATCTACAACCTTGCCCTGCTCAACGATCAGCATACACTGCCCGTCAGCAACGGCAATAACCGATCCGTTACTTATGATGTTGTCGTGTCCTTTCGTATTAGACGAACGCTTTCCGTCAATCTTCTTGGAACCCTTTGTAACAATAACATCCGCAGGAATCGACTCACAATAGAAAAACTCTTTCCACTGATCCGCCATAACTCCGCCGGCAGCGCCTGCAATAGCCTGAATTAAACCCATCCCATAGTCCTCCTTATTTTTTCTTGAGACTCACGCCATTTATAACTTACTTCGTGGCAGAACAATAAACATTGTAACACAAATAAAATACTGTATCAATTATCAGCATCGTCTTCTTTTTTTCTGCGAAGTCTCCCGAATAAACCTCCGCCCTTTTGTTTTGATTCACGAAGAACATTCTTCAGTTCGTATCTTGAATCGTCAACGCAATCCTTTTCGTAAATTTTAAATGCTCTCATTAATTTTCTGTCTTTGAGCAAGAGATTATACTGTCTGTCGTACTGCGCATAATAGGGATCCATCCTGCCTCTTACAAGCTTTCTGAATCTGTCATCGCTTTCAAAATCCTCAGCAACAATATGCGCGTGCTGGTACAAAAACAGATAATCCTCCAGCCTGTACACAACTCCGAATCTGGTAGGATCGCATTTCTTCAGTGCTTCCCATGCCTTGTGCGGCTCATCGAAAAAGCAGTACAGTTTTCCCAGCTGCAGATGTATCCATGTATAAAAATCCGAATCAGAATCTGCCTGTGCCGCAAGTCTGAAGTACATATCAAATGCCTTCTGGTACTCTCCGGTAAGAAAATGATCAAGAGCTACTGAAAGTCTCTCATTTACCGACAGTGTTGTCTGTTCGGCTCCCGATCTTGGTTCGGAAAGCTTGAATCCCTCATACTGCTTGTGTATTTCCCTTACACGCTCTTCCGGCTTCTCATACTCTTCAAGCAGTTCGTCGATCTCATCGGCTCCGTCCGGAAGACTGTTTCGAAACTCCGCATATTTTTTCCGTCCCATATCCGCACAGGTTGCCTCATACTCGCCGAACACATCGGCAACGCTTGCCCGTGCTGCCGCAACAGCCTGCCTGTGCGTATCCGCAAACTCGCTGTCTATCATGCTGTGATAATATATGCGCAAATGCCTGTCATATTTCTTCATTTTGGCATCTACGAGAGCATGTCCGAGATGCAGGTAAAAATCATCCTCGTCTTCAACGAACTGAAGATTAACCCTGTAATAGAGCATTACCGCGCGCTCATAATTACCGAGAAAATAATAGGTTTCCGCAAGAGTGAAAACAGTCTGCGAATACACCGGAAGCGTATGATCCACATACCTTACGACATTCTCAAGGCGCACGGCTGCATCCTCGTATCTGTCCAGTTTTCTGTAGTAGAGCGCCTCATTGATAAGCTGTCCGATTCCCGCTTCATCCATACGGTTTTCGTCAACATCCATAATAAGCTCCACCGCCATCTCGAACGTGAACTCATCACCGACCTGCACATCGTCCTTGAATATCGACATACCGGTGTCATCGGCAAATATTCTGAGAGCATAACCCGCAAGTGTATGATTGACCTCTTCGAGCTCCATGGCAAAGTATTCATCGGATATATTAACATCAAGCTCCATCCATTTTCTGTATGCATCGTTAATAAGACGAATCAGCGCCGCAACAGCCGAATCTTCGGCAAACCACATTACGGTTTCACTCTCCACATCCCAGTTTCTGATGGGGTTATCCTTCTTGACTTCCTTGGTCAATATGTCCAATCTGATGGAATGGTTCATTCCGAGAAGAACAAGCGAATCCCTGTCAAATACATACTTAGCGCAAGATCCGTATGTCTGGTCAACGGCTGAAATGGTCTGAAATATGCGTATGTCGAGTTGTCTGTATAATTCAAAGAAAATCATATGATAAATCTACCCTGATCTGCCTGTAAAGCTATTTTTCCTATAATATGATATAATAATTCCAAACCGGATATAAATCAATATGAAGATGATAGGGGCAAAGGGTCTTTCCGTTAGATGATATGAAAAAGATAAAACAGATTCTTGCAATAGTATGTGCCGTAATTCTTATCGGCATGTATATCACAACATTTATAATGGCAATATTTGACAGTTCGCAGACGATGTCCATGTTCAAGGGATGCATTGCCTGTACGATTTTTGTTCCTGTGGTTGCATATATTTACATATGCCTCCATAAGTATGCTATGAGCCGTTCTAAGAGGAAGGATTATTATTCTTCCGGATCATCTTCTGACGGCGGTAACGATCTGTCAGATAACGGGCAAGGCAGACAATAATTATGGCGGAAACCGTATCAACGCACACATCAAACCATGAACCGTACCGTCCTTCTATAGTGGTTTGATTTTTTTCATCTATTATTCCGAGGCAGAATACGATTATAACCGGAAATATGTAGGAATACTTTCTCGGAAGATCTCTGAATCCGAATAACAGTGACCATATGAGCGCGGTAAGTATCCCGTATTCGATCATGTGCGCAACCTTGCGGACTACTCTTTCACTGTTATGAAGAGCCGGGATCTGCTCGTAATTATCCAGCGTAATATCTGCGGAAGGCGCAACGGTATTAACGATTCCCACAAGCATACGTGCCGACCGGTTTCCCGATATATCGGCGCTCTCTCCCGAAAACCTCATTATGACCGCCATCCATATAATGATCAGTATACTGCATATTCCTATGAATCTGAGAGGATGCCTTCTGGCAAATCTTCTGTAGGCATCCAGGATCTTCATGACAGAATTCATTTTACTCCCAATCTGATAAGTTCTCTGTCGGCAGATTCCTTGTCCGTAAACAGTATGGTGTTAATCCCGAATTTGCCGGCAGCCTCGATATTATCGGCATTATCATCAATAAAGACCGCCTCAGCCGGATTGATATTATACGTATCAAGCAGATACCTGTATATTCCCGGATCCGGTTTGATCATATTCACCTTGTAGGATATCACAGCACCGTCCGCCTTTGAAACGTAGTCAAGTTCTCCGGCACAGTCTCTGAATGCCTTTCCCGAAAAGTTTGACAGAATATACAGCTTATAACCTTTTGCTTTAAGTGAATCCATCCATTCATCTGTATAATCAAATTTTCTGAGCAGTCCGGGAAAATAGTCGGTCATCATCTGACGTATCTCTTTTTCAAGTTCCGGCGCATTTTTTATGAAAGCATCCTGCATCATCTCATCGGTCCATATACCGCGATCAAACTCATTCCATACGGGGTCCAGAACCGTCGCCTCAGCCATACGGGCAAAGCGCTCACCTTCGAGACCCATTTCATGAAAAAGAGCTTCCCACCTGAAATCTATCAGAACATTTCCCATATCAAATATTACGGTCGTGATCATATAATATCCTCCTTGAACCACCTTACGGGAACAATTGAGAGCCACGCCATTAAAAGCTCGCTTCGCTCCACCCCATCTTACGGGAACGTCAGCCGATTTGTAGTCGACTTCGTCGAACGGCTGACGCTACATGTTAAGTTTTCGTGGAAAACTTAACACATTTCTTGTCCATATTAAGAAAATATGGTAGATTATTCAAGAGTTGATTTTTATTACAAGGAGAAGCCATGGAAGAAAAAAGAGAGGACAGACGCCTGCCTATCGGAATCAAACTATCCGTTTCGAATCTGTATAAAGAAGACACAAATACAATAATGGATCTTGATCTGGATGTTGAAGTAATAGATATCTCTTCAAAAGGAATAGGATTTGTGTCCCAGTGCATTCTTCCCGTGGGGTATTACTTTATTGCAAATATCGAACTGTCCCCTGCGTTTCCCCAGATCATAACGGATGTGCGTGTCATAAGAAGCAGTGCCATTGACAAGGAAAACTACCGTTACGGCTGCGAATTCGTATCTATCTCTCCGAGCGTCAAACAAATGCTGGATGATTTTGCAGCGCAATCGTGATTTTCATATTACTCTTTCTCTTGATTTACAACCAACATCGACTTCGTCGATGTCGCTTATCTCGTACGAAGTGCGAGATGCCACCCCGGCGAGGGGCGTGTCACGATCAAAGATCGTGACATTAATCATACTCATCTACAACTGCAATTATATCTTTTGCATACTTGGGATACTCGCGGATAAGTGCCTCGATCTCTTTCTTGGCCGTCTCTAAATTATACATTTCAAAATCAATTCCTTTTTTGAGACGCTGTCTCTGAACTATAAGCTGCTTTCTTATATCCTTAGCCTCATCATCATATACAAGTGCACCCGGCTGATAGACCCAGACAGACGGATCGTTTATATGATAATGCTTGAGAAGCTGGTACAGTTCCGAACG
>DEEW01000180.1:11838-12252 GCA_002350465.1 Lachnospiraceae bacterium UBA2868 | reverse complement strand
GCTTCCTCCATTCGCTCGGAAATATCGGAATCATGTTCCCTTGCCTCCTTCTCTTCATTATACTTCTCCCATATATATGCAAGCTCATATGAATTCATAACACCATACTTTGCATAATTGTAATCGAGAACATTTGTAATATTAACATACTTGATCTTGACGGTATTCTGAACGCTTATGGCTTTATTAAGCTTTCTGTTAGACCTTGCTATCCCGCTTTGTGCGTTCTGATACATAACAAACGATGCGGTAAGCGCAACGGCAAATGCCCCTGCAAGAATGATGAATCCCATATCAACCTTTACATGCATTGCCTGATTAAGAACAAACAGTAAAGCCGCTGCCATAACCGCACCAAAGAGTGCTACAAAAGCAAGATTCTTTGCTGTTCTGGCTTTTGATCTTTCCTCTTTT
>DEEW01000180.1:5276-11807 GCA_002350465.1 Lachnospiraceae bacterium UBA2868 | reverse complement strand
TCCTTCGAGAAGATTAAGATCACGCCTCACAACAGCCTGATATTCCTCATCTTCTTTCATCTTTTTGAGGATTTCCGGTATCTCGCCGGAGAGTCTTTCCATCTCCCTGTACTGGGCTTCCGTTATCTTCTTGGCAGGACGTGTATAGCTGCTGTTTTCCTGTTCGATCTTGATTATCTTGTTGGCTCTTATTCTTACCTGGCTCTTGTCCGTCGCAGGAAGTTTTTCAAATTCCTCAAGATCGGCGATCCGCTCGGTTACCTGCTGATACTCAATTTTCTGAGCATCCACATCCTTGGAAGCGACAGCCATCATGTCACAGTATTCCCTTACATACTGCTCACGCTGAGTCTTGTCGTTCATGTTCAGCGTGCGTCTCTTCTTTGATGCTTTTGCAAGGGATTCCATTATGGACTCTGCCGATTCGGAAGTGAAGTTAATCTCTATATCATCGAAATCATCTTCCCCGAATCCGAGTATGTCTTTTAGCCAGTCTACAATTTTCAAGACATTGTTCTCCTGTATTCCTGTTTCCATTCTTCAAGTGCAACATCAAGTGCCGCGTAGAACTCCGATACCCTTCCGGAATCGCGAAGCTCAAGTATATCATTCATCGCATCGGCATAGGGAGTATCTGCCTCAGACTCTCTGGCAGATGTCATTATCCTTACTGCCTCAAGTGCAATTCTCTCATCATATCCGTTCTTGACAACAATCCTGTCATATTCTTCCTTTTTTGCGGTAAGACGCAGACAGACAAGATACAGCACAAGACTTTCTCTTGACTCATCGATCTCATAAGCCTGCTTAAAATAATCTGCTGCTTTATCAAGCAGGAACATAAGGGCGTATGCACACCCTACATTGTGCAATATACTGCTGTACAGTTCAGGCTCCTCTTCCTTGTTCAGTACCGACAGAACATACTGATATTCCTCGATGGCTCTCGGATACTTGTTCGCACACAGAAGATTGTCACCCCGAACTTTTCTCTTTGCTGCAAACGAAAGTGATGCATTATCAACAAGTACCTGTTTGATCCTTGCTATCTCTTCATCATTGCAGTACTTCGTGTCAATAAGAATGGTTGTTACCATCTCACCGAGAGTCTTACCCTCTTTTATCATCTTGCGAAGCTTAGCCGCCAGAGGTGCCATATCAAGATTGTCACGCATATAATCGCACAGTCTTACATCTATAAGATCATTGTCAAGAATATATGCATTCACACAAAGGTAATAGCAAAGCTCATCCATGGAATAAATATTTACCCCAAGGCCCGACAAAAAATATGGAGTTGTGGAGAGTGCCCCAAGGCACAGATACATTTCAGAAGCCATAACCCATTACCATCATCTGAACTCTATGATTTTCTCCCACTTTCTGCCTGTGGACGGGAAGAATTCTCCGAAGCCGAGATCTTCCACTTCTATCTTCATCCTTGTCTCCGACTCGAAAGAAACCGTAAGTCTGAGTCTTGATGCTTTTGCAGGACGGTCCGGAAGTCCGGACAGTTCTATTTCGATATTCTCAACACCTTTGCCGTCAAGCGGCGTCATAATGAGCGGAACCGATTTGGACTCTCCAAGGACAAAATCATATGTCACGCCCGAATCATACCAGTTCTCTCCTGCGTCCGCCACAGCAAGGTATTCCTCTTCCCCCGCTACTATCATCTTAAGGCCGAGGTTAAACTTGAGTTTATCGGGACCCAGGAAAACATATTCTTTGTTCAGTTCACAGGGCTGTGCCTTATCTTTGCCGCAATAGCATGCACCCTTCGAGTACATATTGCGTCCCTGGAACACACGCTTGCCCATGCACATAAACTTGAGAGTCTTGTTGCACCAGCCGCCTTCAAAACCTTCACCCAGCAAAAATACAGTGCCCACATCTTTATTGGAAAAATAATCGTGAGAAATCTGCAGTATCATCTCATCGATCCTGTCAGCTTTCTCTACCGATTCCTCCTCTTTCATCATAAGCTTCGGCATCTTGATCTCATTAAAATCAGTCCGGTCCACGAAGGCGACAACCGGCTCGGTTGCCTTGTTCATCCATAGCTGGTATGCCCGAAGATAGGGACCCGAATAATCAAATACCGTAACATCTCTTTCCCACAGGTCTTTGGGCTGATGAAGAAGATAATAGTATATGCTTTCTTCGTATGTCTGGATTATGATCCTGTCACGGTCAACAGGCATGGCACCTGCAATTTTTTCAACCACATCAACCAGTTTCCCCTCGAGAGAGGCAACCGTAATTATCATGTATTCAACTTCCGACGGTGACAAAATCATGGACAGCATATTAAGAGATCTTCTGACGAACAGAATCAGCAGATCCGTCGCATCATACGCTTCTCCCTCTATCTCTATTTTGGCACCGGCACCGGCAAAGCTCATCAAATGATCCACAAGCGTAGCAGTTCCGTTCTGGGAAACTCTGATTGCCGCATTACCGAAATCCCACTGGGCTACACCTTTGCGTTTCGACAGCACAGTCGGAATGCCAAGACGCTCTTCTTCGGCATCGCTTGCCACCGTCTCGGGAGCCGAATTATTAATTTCAAAATAACTGATCTGCGACATAGAGTCGCCCAGATCATATCCTATGATATATTTCATCGTAGTTTAAATACCTTATGCGCAAATGCATCCGCTTCAACATATTCGCGCATTATATCAAGCAGTGTATTATCATCTTTAACGGTTCTTGATACAACCATATCGTTTATCATCGAGTACCTGGACTCGACTCTCGCATCACTTGTGTCACTAACCGACAGTGAATCACTGGCAGTCAGCAGCTCCTTGCCGTTTTGTTCTTCTGTAATGTAATACTGCAGATTTTCCCCGAAGAACAGAATAAACTCTCTCGTAAATACGCCGCCGAACATATTTCTCATTTCCTCGGTATGATAATTTTCATCATCATCTCTGCCGTTTTCAAGTATGTAATGAAGCATTACCCGGTTGTTCGGATTGGTTCTGTATTCGATAATGGTCTTGTCGAGATAATCGGATATTTCCGGGACGAGTTCCACATACTGTGCAAAGAACTTGAAGTAAGTATTTCTGTGCATAAAGTCCACAAGAAACTCCCTGAGCATACCCTTGATCTTCTCGGTCTGGCCGCTCTTATCCTCCGAATAATGCTTTAGAAGAGCCAGTTTGCAAGCATCGTTTATCTGCTCACCCTGCCTGTACAAGCTGATGATCTGAGCAAAAACACGCTCATCTGTGAGCCGCTCTTTTGCAAAGTATTCAAATGAGCAATACGACAGATATGCAAGCTGTACTTTTGTTCCCACCGCGTTCCTGCTGTACTCCTCAAATATATCTTCCTTCTCACCTACCGTCGTGTGCGTATAAAGCATCTGAACGATCAATCTTTCCATCAGTGAAAAAGTATCTATCTCAAAATTCCGTGCAGCTTTCCATATATTACGCAACTGTTTTGTAAGACCGTTATAATTCTCTGCAAGATAACGGAGCAGTACATCATCATATTTTCCGTTATCAAACGCGTAGTAGCAAAGCTTGATCAGAAGTGTATCCGGAATACTGTCCTTCTCCTGTATCATATGGCTGCACACGCCGACACAATCCTTGGCTGCGATTTCCTCCGTTCCGTAAATGCACATTATCTGATAGGCTTTTTCGAACATTCCCCGGCGCGTCATAAACTTAACGACAGTTGCCCTGTCCTTGGCGGACAGAACCTTGATATCCATGTTAAGCAGAAAATCATCAAGAGTTGTAACCTGATCATTGTCATAGTAATACTGAATGAGCGCCATTCTTATATCACGCTTGTAATACTCACTTACGACATCCGATTCGGCAAGCTCCCTGCAAAATTCAACATTTGAATCATCAACGGTCACGTAATGCTTCCTGCCCTCACACATATACATATCGAAGTAGACATTATCCATGACATAGTATCTGATAGCCTGCATATATACTGCTTCGTTAAGCAGTTTTTTCGTATTGGAAGAATCGATCACGGTACGCCTTGATGACGAATCCTCGGTAAAAAGCATATAATCTCCCGAATAGATCGTGGGATACGCATATCCGTTTTCAATCTTAAAGATCATCTCTCCTTCAAACTGCGACTGCACAAGAACAACATTCTTGGCAAGAGGATCATCTATTTTAACTTCATATGCAAACAGAATCCTGGAAAGATGTCGTGCCATTTCGGGCTTGATCATCTCTATGAAAAGCACATCCGAATAGATCTTCGCAAGGTTGCCGTCAATGTGCTCCTGTTCGATCTGTTCTACCGCAAATACCTGCATATGCTCACGGTAAGTATCGTATGTATCGGCATACTCTCTCTTATGATCGATCAGGTTCGCATAGAGGAATGCGATCCTGTGATAGTTCATATCGTTTCTGAATCCGAAATACATAAGAACCGATTTCGGGATTATTCCATCATAATCAGAGGGAACTGAATACATATAATACTCATACAGTTTGGTAATGCGAAGCTGCATCCTGACAGCCTTGTCAAACCATTTGAAATATCCCGGACCGGAAAGATTGCCCTTTATAAGCATTGTGGCAACAACTTCAATTATATCGCCATCCTCGGAAATGTCGTAGCACATATCAAGGAGCTTATACAAAAGGGGATTGAATTCCCGCTGTTTACCCGCCAGATATAAAAACTGCTTCATAACTTCCGGGTCCATTACACCAAGCTTTGCCGCAAACAACAGCACCTGAATCTCAAAATCCGTAAGCTTATTCAACTTCTCTGTATTTGCCACAAAGAAGTTATATGCTTCGATGTATAGTATCGGTGATTTGCATCCACCCTCGTACATTTTCTCGATCAGCCCAAGCTTACGGGTGGCATTATCCGCAAGGTCCTCATCAAGATACAGAAGTGTCCACAATATTTCAAAGCTGTCGGGATTTTCCTCGAACAGTTCGTTAACCTTTTTTGCCGTTTCATTAATGTAATCATCTTCGCGGTTGACGAGTGTCTGCAGATACATAAAATACGCTCTGTAAGGAGCCGGACACTCCGCGATGTTCATCTCATTCTCAACGTGGTTTAATACCCACTGGGCTTCATTCTCGCGGCGCTGAACTACAAGGAGCTGTGCCTGATACATACGTGATACGGGATTCTTATCATCAAGTGCGTTCATGCGCTCCACAACCTTCATTGATTCCCTGACCCATGATCCCACATTTGTCTTCTTCATGCGAAAATCAATATATTGGCGCATAAGCCGCAGCGTAAGATTTTTCTTCTCACGACGGGAAGCGCGCTTTGCATCGATACGCGCTCTGTGGCGTGCGATAATGCCTATATCGAAGCTTCCGTGAGCATACGTTACGGTGATGGTTCCGAAGTTTCTTCCCTCGTGAAGCGCATCCCCGATGATCGTAAACTTAACAAGGTGGTCATTCCCGATAAAATCATCCGCATCTATTATGTTCTTTTCAAACCTGATAAACGGAACATCTGTCGAGAGCTCGACGTGTATGTTTCCCCATGTGGATTTGTGAAGCAAGAACTCACACTCAACATTGTCGGAAACATCATTGTATTCAAATTTCGTCCTGTCTACAGAGTAAACAACGGGACGCTTTTTATTAATCGCAACAAGAAAATCATCAACTGCCTGCGGGTCATTGGGGATATTGGAAAGCCCCCTGAACTTGTCATAGTGAATGCGGTCATTTCCGCCAAAAACAAGCGCGAAGGACGGTGAATAGAAAAGCTCGACAGCTTCCTTCCAGTTGACCTGTGCCTGATTGGTAAAGTGAAACAGATTTCTCACATTCCCGATGGAGCCCTGAACAATTCCGTATGATATGGAAAAAACGAATGGAAGGTAATACTCTCCGGCGTTGGATACCACTTGAATATCACCTTTTACGACATCCCCGCTCTCAAGGCCGGTAGAGTCAAAAACGTAATGTATTGTTGCCTCAGGCTCATCTTCAACATGATCGTTTCTGCAGACAAGCCTCATGCTTGATGTATATATTGTGGCGGAAAAATCCCTCCCGTCATCGGAAGAAAGTGTGAAGTCTCCCTCGAACAGATTACCCTGAGGCATATCGGCTTCAATCTTGGCTACGGAAAACAGTAATTTACCGCAGTCGTAATCAAAGAAACCGTCAGAGTATCTGTCGATCACGCTTCTCACTTTATTCACCGCCTTTCATTGAGATTTTTGAAGAAAAAACTTTGACGCAAAAGTGCTCAAGTGGTATAATTCGGGCACGTTAGCATACTAAATTAGTATATCAAAAATAGAATAGGGGTGCAATAAGTTATGCTAAAGCATAAAGACCATTTTCACGGCAGTGATCTTGAAAAAATAGAAGAGATTTACGGGATCAAAAAAGAGGATATAGTTAGTTTTTCGGCAAACGTCAATCCGCTTGGCGTGTCTGCACTTTTAAAACGCGAATTGGCTTCTCACATTGATGCTATAAGCTCGTATCCCGACAGGGAATACACAAAGCTTCGAAGCGTCATTGCAACGTACTG
>DEEW01000180.1:0-5238 GCA_002350465.1 Lachnospiraceae bacterium UBA2868 | reverse complement strand
CGGAGCGACGGAGCTGATAACGCTTTTTATCAAAACAGTCTCTCCCAAAAAGGCTGTGATTTTAGGACCTACCTACTCCGAATACGAGCGTGAATTATCCCTTGCCGGCGGAACGAGTGTGTATTTTCCGTTAAGTGAATCGGAGGATTTTGAACTTAATGAGAGCAGTCTTATCTCCTCTCTTGATGAGTCTGTCAATATGCTGATACTGTGCAATCCCAACAATCCGACATCAACAGCAGTTACGCGCGAAAAGATAAAGCATATTCTCGATGCATGCAAAACGAATAATATATTTGTTATGATCGACGAGACCTACATTGAGTTCTGTGAAAACTACGATGAGATCAGCTGTGTTCCGCTGACAGCAAGTTACAATAATCTTTGTCTTCTCAGGGGAACCTCCAAGTTTTTCGCAGCACCGGGGTTGAGGCTCGGCTACGCCATATGCGGTAATTCGGAACTTATGAGGAACATTGCCGCCATCAAAGATCCGTGGACCATCAACTCACTTGCGGAAGTCGCGGGTCAGCTCATGTTTACAGATAATGAGTATATCGAAGCAACCAAAAAGCTGATTTTTTCCGAAAGAGCAAGAGTTGTAAGTGCGCTTCGAAAAATCGACGGAATAAAAGTTTATGAACCGTCGGCAAACTTCGTTTTGAGCCGCATAACAAAGGCCGGCGTCGATGCCGACATTCTGTTTGATAAGGCGATCCGCTCCAATATGATGATACGGAACTGCTCTTCATTTCCGTACCTTGGCAATTCCTACTTTCGCATATGCTTCATGAATCCGGAGGATAACGACAGACTGCTTGCAATTATCCGAAGCACCATCGAAGGTTAATATTATTATGGCAGAAGACAAAACGATAGATAAATACAATGAGGTTCTAAGCAGCAGCGGTTTTATAAAACTGCTCAACATTGAGATATTAGAACTAAACGAGACCTGTGCAAAAGGCCGGATGCCTTTCGATGCAAAATACTGCAATCCCGGCGGAAGTATGCACGGCGGGTGTCTGTATTCTCTTGCCGACACTGTTGCCGGGACTCTTGCATACTTCAAGGGATTTGATGTAACAACTGTGGAAGGTAGTATGAACTTCCTTGAACCCGCCATAAACACCGAGTACATTTATTGCACGGCAAAACTAAAGAGGCGTGGCAAGCATCTCGTAACCTGTGATGTCGAGATCACAAACGATGCGGGAAAACTGCTGGACTGCGGGATATCTACATTCTTCAGAATGTCAGATTAATATGTCACTCTGTTTCAGAACCTCGAATCCGCTTTTTGACAGAACAGCCTCTGCACTTTCATAATCTTTGATCTTCATGATCATCGATGCCTTATCAGCGTTCGAAAGGACATACATATATTCGATATTATAGTCCTTGAGCGTTGTCAGAAGCTCATGAAGTGAGCCCGGAGCATTTGATATCTCGACTGCAATCACATCCGATAATCTTGCCGATAATCCTTCAGCCTTAAGTGCGTCCTTTGCCCTCTCGGGATCCGAAACGATGAGGCGAAGCAATCCGAAATCAACTGATTCCGCAAGCGAGAGTGATCCTATATTGATCTTGTTTTCCTTGAGTACTTCCGTAACCTTTTCTATACGTCCTTCTTTATTACCGATAAAAACCGTTACCTGTTTAACTGCCATATCCTCTCCTCCTTTTTCACCACCTCTGGATACATCTCTTATACTAACTTACGATTGTCAATAACGTGAACTGATTTTCCTTCGTATCTCGGCAGCGTTTTGGGTTCAACAAGCTTAACCTTAACCGCAAGTCCGAGTGCCTGTTTAAGGGCATTCTTAACCTTATTGGAAAGGTTATCGAGACCTCTCATATCATCATCAAAGTAACTCTCGTCAACTTCCACCTGAACTTCAAGAGTGTCCTGATGATCCACTCTGTCAACTATCATCATATAGTTGGGTGTGGTCTCACCCATTTCAAGAAGCGCAGCCTCAACCTGTGACGGGAATACATTGACTCCGCGGATAATAAGCATATCATCACTTCTTCCCTTAAACTTCTGAATCCTGGGCTGGGTTCTTCCGCACTCGCAGGTACCGTATTCAATGCTTGTAAGATCCTTCGTCCTGTATCTGATAAGAGGAAGTCCCTCTTTCGTAAGCGTTGTAAATACCAGCTCTCCGGTAACTCCTTCGCCTACAGGCTCAAGAGTTTCGGGATCAATGATCTCCGGATAAAAATGATCGTCATGAACATGAAGGCCCTTGTGGAACTCACAGTCGCACGCCACACCGGGTCCCATCACTTCGGAAAGGCCGTATATATCATACGCCTTGATGTGAAGTTCATCCTCTATCATATGCCGCATATTTTCGGTCCAGGGCTCCGCACCGCAAACGGCAACTCTGAGCTTCAGCTCATCAAGAATACCCTCTTCCTTGACAACTTCAGCTATATGAAGAAGATAAGAAGGCGTGCAGGCTATTGCGGTTACACCGAAATCCTGCATCATTGTAATAAGCTTTTTCGTATTTCCGGTTGACTGGGGAACAACGGTAGCCCCCATAAATTCGGCTCCGTAATGGGCGCCCAGTCCTCCGGTAAAGAGTCCGTATCCGTATGCAACCTGAATGATGTCCTTTGATGTCATTCCTGTCCCCGCAAAGCACCTGGCAACACACTCAGCCCATATATCTATATCACGTCTCGTATATCCGACAACGGTAGCTTTTCCCGTAGTACCGCTCGATGCATGGACTCTGACAATCTGCTCCCGCGGCACCGCAAAAAGTCCGAAGGGATAGTTATCGCGAAGATCCATCTTCGTCGTATACGGAAGCTTAGTGATATCCTCGATCCCGGTAACGTCCCCGGGCTCAATGCCGACCGACTGCATCCTCTTCCTGTAGAATTCAACATTGTGATACACTCTGTCCACAAGCTTTACGAGCCTAGCGCTCTGCAGCGTCATTTTCTCATCTGTTGACATGCATTCTTTAGTTTCATTCCAGATCATTTTATTTTTCCTTTCCAAGACCAACAGCAAAAGCTTTTTTGTTAATCTCAACAAACTTCGGCTTAACAATCCTCTCTATAACCGCATTCCACTGCTCTATCGTAAAATCCATGTGCCTTGCGGCTACGCCCAAAATCACCACATTGAAAACCTGAGCATTTCCAAGCTTCTTGGCCTCGGAAAGTGCGTCGACGGAAATGACTTTATACTCTTTCGACAGATCCTCTATAATATTTTCCGGATACTTTGCAGCACCCATAACAACCGGCATGGGATCCATGCGCTGATCGTTGACAATAAGCACCCCGTCGCGCTTTAAATAATGTGCATACCTAAGAGCCTCAAGCCTCTCAAATGCTATGAGAACATCCGCACATCCTTCTTCTACTATCGGCTCGAAAACTTCATCTCCGTAACGGACAAATGTCACAACCGAACCTCCACGCTGGGCCATTCCATGGACTTCGGACATCTTGACCTCATATCCTCCGTCTGTCATTACTCCGCCAAGTATGCGGCTGGTAAGGAGGGTTCCCTGTCCGCCGACACCGACAATCATAATATTCTTCGTTTCCATTTATAAACTCCTATCAGTTATAGCTCCAAACTTACATAAGCTCTTACACAAATCACACCCATTGCAAAGCGTATCATCTATCGCAATCGTACCGTCATCCCGTTTTGTTATGGCAGGGCAGCCGGGCCTTAAGCACATTCCGCACTTCTTACACTTGTCGGGATCCGAAACGCATTTATGCGTTACCGGTTTTTGCTTAAGCATAACGCACGGTGACTTGGTAATGATAACGGAGAGTTCATCCTTTGCAACTTCCTCTTTTACAACCTTTTCAAGGGTCTCTATATCAAACGCATCTACTTCTGTTACGTTCTTGATCCCTATCGATTTGCACAGGTTGTAAATGCTTATTGCGGGAACGATATCTCCCTGCAGTGTCTTGCCGGTTGCGGCGTGATCCTGATGTCCCGTCATACCGGTAGTTGAATTATCAAGTATCATAACAGTTCCGGTACTCTGATTGTAGAACGAATTCATAAGTGAATTGACACCGGTATGCATAAATGTGGAGTCCCCGATAACGGCAACCCAGTTTTTGATATAATCCTTTCCTTTCGCCTTCTCCATTCCGTGAAGAGTCGATATGGAAGAGCCCATGCAGACCGTTGTATCAATTACGGAAAGCGGAGCCACGGCACCGAGTGTATAGCATCCTATGTCACCTGCCGCATGAAGTTTAAGCTTATTGAGAACCGTATAAACGCTTCGGTGAGGACAGCCCGGGCATAAAATAGGCGGGCGGTTAGGAATCTCGGCAGGTGATTTTAGGGAGAGATCTTCGTTAAGAACAGCCTGTCTGATCATATTGGCGCTGTACTCACCCTGCACCGTGAATATCTCTTTTCCGATGCACTCGATACCCCAGGACCTTACCTGAAGCTCCGTAAGAGGATCAAGTTCCTCAACGATATACAGCCTGTCGACCTTCTTCGCAAAATCCTCTATCAGCTTTCTCGGAAGGGGATTGACCATTCCAAGTTTAAGTACGCTTGCATCAGGCAACGCTTCCCTTACATACTGATACGGTATTCCACTTGCGATGACACCTATCTTCGTATCTCTCATCTCAACTCTGTTAATGGAAAAATCACAGGAGTCGGCTTCAAGTCTTGCCTCACGGTCTTCAACAACCAAATGTCTCTTCTTGGCCATTGCGGGCATCATAACACGCTTTGCGATATCGCGTTCGTATGTCTTGTCAGGCACGTCTATACGGTCACACAACTCAACCATTCCCTGTGAGTGTGCAAAACTCGTGGTAGTTCTAAGTATTACAGGCGTATCGTATTTTTCGCTTATCTCGAAAGCCTCTTTCATAAAATCCTTGGCTTCCTGGGAATCCGAAGGCTCAAGTACAGGCACATGGGCTGCCCTTGCAACCATTCTCGTATCCTGCTCGTTCTGTGATGAATACATGCCCGGATCGTCGGCGGCAACCATGACAAGACCGCCGGATACCCCGATATAAGAAACCGTATACAGAGGGTCTGCCGCAACATTCACNNACATGCTTCATTGAGCACATAGCTCTGACGCCTGCCATTGAAGCACCAATAGCAACCTCCGTCGCAACTTTTTCATTCGGCGACCATTCACAATACAGATCGTCTTTGTACTGCACCAGATTTTCACTGATCTCCGTGCTGGGAGT
>DEEW01000015.1:2035-9248 GCA_002350465.1 Lachnospiraceae bacterium UBA2868 | reverse complement strand
ACTGACAATAAGTTTACTCGATCCTGCTCGAGAAGCATATTGAAAAGAAAAAAGACGCATATTATGATGCTTTTATAAAAACACATGCCGTAGAGGAGGTTAAAATGGTAAAACACGTAATATTATGGACACTTAAGGAAGAGTATTCGGATGATCAGATAGCTGGGATCAAGGCAGATATCAAGAGTGGCCTTGAGGGACTCAAGGGAGTTGTTCCGGGACTGATCGATATAAAGGTCAATATCAATCCTCTTGCCAGTTCCAACTGCGACCTGATGTTAGATTCAACTTTCGAAAATGAAGAGGCGCTGAAAGGTTATGCAGTACATCCGAGTCATGTAGATGTTGCAAATACCAAGGTCAGACCATTTACCGCAAGCAGGGTTTGTATGGATTATACAGTTTAAGCAGACCGGGGAAGCAGAACAGGTATTGAAGTAAATGGATGAGAGAATAAAAAAACAGATCGATTTTTCACTTGAGATAGACAAAGAGAAGAACATATTCCGTCAAACCCATCTTACGGATCACGGAAGGAATGAGAATGATGCGGAGCATGCATGGCATATGGCCATAATGTCATATCTGTTCAGGGAGTATGCAAATGAAGATGTGGACATTTCAAAGGTAATGCTTATGTGCCTCATACATGACATAGTGGAGATAGATGCGGGGGATACTTATGCTTACGACGATGAGGCCATTAAGAGTCAGAAAGAGCGGGAAGAAAAAGCCAAGCAGAGGATCTTCTCTATCCTTCCGGATGACCAGAAAGAAGAGCTGATGTCTTTGTTTGAAGAATTTGAAGAAAATGTAAGTCCTGAGGCCAGATATGCTCACGCCATGGATAACCTGCAGCCGCTTATCTTAAATAACAGTAATGACGGTGACGACTGGAAAGAGCACGGAATAAAAGCTGACCGTGTATATGAGAGGCAGTCCAAAACACGCCTTGGTTCCGAAAAACTGTATGAGATCACGGACCGTATAATCCGGGAAAATATAAGAAAGGGAAACCTTTAATTGAAAACGGGCATCCATAGGATGCCCGCCTTTGTAATAAGAGATAAGATATTGCAGCTATCTTATGACCACTTTTCTGAGTGTGAAAACTCCTCGTAATACTCTTCGATAAACTCCATAAATTTCTTCAACATAATAATCGCCTCCTTATTATTCTTACCTTCAACCTGTTGCTTTGAGGAATTATTTCCTCTTTCTGAGCTTATAATAAACCCGAATGTTTACATAGTAAAATACATATAATATAATAGTGACGATACCTTTATGGTATGGTCGGTGGTGTAAAGTTTTCTACGAAAACTTTGCAGCACGTAGGCCACGCCCGAGCGAAGCGAGCTTCCAATGGCGTGGCTCTCAAAAGATCAGGGAGGTGTGTTATGGAACTTCGGCATTTAAGATATTTTCTTGCGGTATGTGAAGAGATGAACTTTACCCGTGCTGCCGAAAAGCTTATGATAGCGCAGCCGCCGCTAAGCCGCCAGATCAGGGATCTTGAAGATGAGGTTGGAACAAAACTGTTTGTAAGAGAGCATCACACCCTTCAGCTTACGGAAGAAGGAGTCAGATTCAGAACCTATGCCAACCGTATCGTAGCGCTGGCTGACGCTTCCGTTGAAGATATAAGGGAAATGCATACGGGCTTAAAAGGTACTGTCTATATCGCACAGGTGGAAGGAAAAGCGCCGAGACTTACAGCAGGTTTTATATCATCTTTTTCCGAAAAGTATCCTCAGGTTCAATATAATATCTGGAACGGGAATTCCGATGAGGTCACACAGCGTGTCAGGAACGGGCTGGCAGATGTGGGTATAATTATGGAGCCTTATGATCCGCAGGGACTTCACAGCATGCCGGTATATACGGAAGCGTGGGTTGCGATTTTCTCCCGTACACACCCGCTTGCAAAGATGAAGGGCAGGACTGTACCTCTTGAAAAAATCGCAGGATATGATCTTATCATCCCGTCGAGAGGGTCCCGTCTGCAGGAGATAGAGGACTGGTTTGCGCCTACGGGGGTTACGCCTTCAATCCGGGCGAGAATCGCAAATGCAACAAGTGCATATGAACTTTGCGAGAAGAATGTGGGGGTTGCGATATACCCGGAGGCGGTTGCGGATCTGGTCCATGACGATTCTGTTCTTATTAAGGAAATCTCTCATCCAAAGAGAATGACAACATATGTGCTCATATATCCGGAAGACCACTTGCCATCCCCGGCAGCAGGAAGATATGTGGAGCATATAAGAGAGAATATCGAAAAAAACTGAGATCATTTCAAGACCTGCACAAGTGTGATATAATATGTCACGACTTCAGTCGGGAAAGCCCGAGCGCTAAAATTATTCTTAGGAGTTTATATTCTAACATGAGCAAAGAACTGGCAAAAACATACGATCCTTCCTCGATGGAAGGAAGATTATACGAAAAGTGGGAGAAGAACGGCTATTTTCACGCAAAAGTAGACAGGTCGAAAAAGCCCTTCACTATAGTGATGCCGCCTCCGAACATTACGGGGCAGCTTCATATGGGACATGCCCTTGACAATACTATGCAGGACATTCTTATAAGGTTTAAGAGAATGCAGGGGTATAATGCGCTCTGGCAGCCGGGAACAGACCATGCGAGTATCGCCACCGAAGTAAGGGTTATGTCGGAACTCAAGAAGCAGGGTATAGATAAGCATGATCTCGGACGCGAGAAGTTCCTTGACAGGGTGTGGGAATGGAGAGAAGAATACGGCGGCAGGATCACGAAGCAGCTTCGGAAAATGGGAAGCTCATGTGACTGGGAGCGGGAACGCTTTACGATGGATGAAGGCTGTAACAAGGCTGTTACGGAAGTCTTTGTCAACCTGTACAACAAGGGACTTATTTACAAAGGTGCAAGGATAATCAACTGGTGTCCGGTATGTAATACATCCATTTCCGATGCGGAGGTTGAATATGTTGAGCAGCCATCCCATCTGTGGCACATTAAGTATCCGCTTGTTGATGAAAACGGTAAACCTTCAACTACGGAATTCCTGACATTTGCCACAACACGTCCCGAAACGATGCTTGGGGATACCGCTGTTGCGGTTCATCCGGATGATGAGAGATATACAAAACTTCACGGCAGAAGTGTGTGGCTTCCCATTGTTAACAAGGCAATACCTGTAGTTGAGGACACCTATGTTGACATGGAATTCGGAACCGGTGTTGTTAAGATAACTCCGGGACACGACCCTAACGACTTCGAGGTCGGAAAGCGCCACGATCTTCCTATTGTTAACGTCATGAATGATGACGGAACGATAAATGAGAACGGCGGTAAATATGAGGGAATGACAGACCTTGATGCAAGAGAGGCTATTGTCGAAGAATTAAAAGAGGAGGGTCTTCTCGTTAAGATCGAGGATTATGCCCATAATGTCGGTACCCATGACAGATGCGGTGCAACGATCCAGCCCCTTGTAAAACAGCAGTGGTTCGTGAAGATGGANNTGCGGGACGACGGTCGAGCCGCTTGTCAAGGAGCAGTGGTTCGTGAAGATGGACGAGCTTATCAAGCCTGCCAGGCGTGCCGTTGAAAACGGGGACATCAAGCTTGTTCCGCCAAGAATGGACAGAACATATTACAACTGGACCGATAATATACGTGACTGGTGTATCAGCCGCCAGCTGTGGTGGGGACACAGGATTCCTGCATATTATTGTGCGGACTGCGGCAAGATGCATGTATCAAAAACACCGGTAACAAAGTGCCCGGACTGCGGAAGCACTAACATCAGTCAGGATGAGGATACACTCGACACATGGTTCTCATCGGCTCTGTGGCCTTTCTCTACACTTGGATGGCCCGAGAAAACGGAAGAGCTTGACTATTTTTACCCTACGGATGTTCTAGTGACGGGTTACGATATCATCTTCTTCTGGGTTATCAGAATGATATTCTCGGGGTATGAGCATATGGGAGAGAAGCCCTTTTCTACCGTATTGTTCCATGGCCTTGTGCGTGACGGTCAGGGGCGCAAGATGAGCAAGTCCCTCGGAAACGGTATCGATCCTCTTGAGGTAATAGAAAAGTACGGTGCTGACGCACTCCGCTTTACACTTGTCACAGGTAATGCACCCGGTAATGACATGCGCTTTACCGATGAGAGAGTTGAGGCGAGCAGGAATTTTGCCAACAAGGTCTGGAATGCTTCGAGATTCATCATGATGAACATGGAAGGAAAGAGCATTACAAAACCTTCCGATGATGATCTGCATGCAGAAGACAGATGGGTTCTTTCGAAGCTTAATAAAGTCATCCGCGAAGTAACCGATAATATGGAAAAGTTTGAACTCGGTATTGCGGTACAGAAGGTGTATGATTTTATCTATGATGTTCTTTGCGACTGGTACATAGAGATGATCAAACCGAGACTGTACAATACTTCAGATGAAAAATCATCCAATGCGGCACTATATACATTGAAGAGTGTACTTATCGATTCACTAAAACTCCTGCATCCGTATATGCCGTTTATTACCGAAGAGATATACTGCACACTGACAGAGGCGGATGATTCGCGCGAAGCCGAGTCGATCATGATCTGCTCATGGCCCGAATACAGAAGTGAGCGTGAATATGAGCAGGATGAGGAGATGATCGAACTTATCAAGGAAGCGGTCCGCGGTATCAGAAATGTGAGAAGCAATATGAACGTTGCTCCCTCCAAGAAGGCAAATGTCTATATCGTTACCGAAGATGACAAGGTAAAGGATGGGTTTGAAAAAGGACGGCTCTTCTTCGAGAGTCTTGCAGGTGCATCCGGGACCTTTATTCAAAGGGATAAGAGCGGCATAGACGATGATGCGGTTTCGGTTATGATCGCAAATGCAACCCTTTATATTCCGTTTGCGGAGCTTGTTGATATTTCAGCTGAGATAGACAGACTCGAAAAAGAGAGGACGCGTCTTGAAGGCGAGATAAAACGCTGTCAGGGAATGCTCTCAAACGAGAAGTTCATAAGCAAAGCACCTGAAGCAAAGGTTAACGAAGAAAAGGAAAAACTTGAAAAATATACGCTGCTGCTTGACCAGGTTAAGGAGCGGCTTGACACTCTTGGATCCAAATAACTGATTTGAAAGCAGGAATGCCATGGCTGTTTCGACTGAAAAATGGAGATGCAACATATCGGATGATTCCATGACCGCAACGGTTTTTCTGACCGAGCCCCAAGAGGGCGAAACATTGACCGTTGAGGATGTTTCTCATTATCTGCGTACAAACGGTGTTTTGTACGGGATCATTTATTCCGAGATTGAAAAGGCAGTCAGGGAGAGAATATTCCTGAAAGATATAGTTGTGGCAAGAGGAAAGAATCTTGTTGAGTCGCAGAACGGGTATTATGATTTTCTGTTTAATCTGGGTGAGATCAAGCATCCGACCATAAGGTCGGACGGATCCGTTGACTATCAGAGTATGAGCGTCATTCAGTCTGTCAGCCCCGGAGATACACTTGCAATATACCATCCCGCTGTTCCCGGGACTTCGGGAATGGATGTCAAAAATCGTGAGATAAGATGCAAGCCTGCCAAAGAGCAGCCTCAGCTCAAAGGAAGCGGATTTGATGTTTCCTTTGACGGCAACACATATACCGCCAACATGGAAGGGCGTGTTGAATACAGCAATTTCAAGCTTCAGATTCGTGACCTTTATGAGCTTCGCAAGGATCTGGATCTTGTTACGGGAAGAATTGATTTCAGGGGTGATGTTATCGTACACGGAAATGTCAGCACGGGAACATTTATACGTGCGACCAAATCCGTAACGGTTGATGGCACAGTCGAGGGAGCCACGATAATCGCCGAGGGCGATATCGTTCTCAAGAAGGGAATACAGGGCGGCGGAAGAGCGAGGCTTGTATCGGGAGCAAGCATATACGCCGATTTTATTGAGTTTGCGGAAGTTAAGGCCAAGGGTTGTGTCGAAGCAAACATTATATTAAACTCGGTTGTCTCTGCCGGTAAATCCGTGATCGTCAAAGGTAAGAGAGGAGCCATAATAGGCGGCACCAATTACAGTGTCGGAGAAATGACAACAACTCATGCAGGAAACAGGGCAGAAGTTAAAACTGTTGTTGCCTCCGGAATAAGTGATGACTATGACAAGAGGCATCATCTTCTTACGTCAAAAGCGGACAGTGCAAAAGAGAGCATCAAAAAGATAAAAAAAGAAATAGAAATGATAAGGGATGTCAGAATTTCCAACGATCCGAAGGATGTTAAGGATGCCAAGATCAGCCAGCTCCAAAGAAGACTCAGGCGTGATGAGAGAATGCTTGAGCATGTGGAAAAGGAGCTTGCCGAGATAGAAGAGACGATCAATGTAGGATCGGAGGCCGCGGTTTCGGTGGAAGATACAATAAACCCGGGAGTGACGGTAAGGATCGACAACAAAGAAATGAAGATCAGCAATACAATGCAGCATGTGAAATTTTACAGACCTGCAGGCAGCAGTAACATAGAGGTAAAAACAATATGATCAATTTTGAAGAGGAACTGAAAAAGTTCCATCCGAGTATGGAAATAGAAGAAGTCGAAAACGCCGTAAGAGAGCATGAACTTACGGATATGACAGACATAATGGCTGAAATGCTCAGACGCGAAAAAGAGAACAAAGAATTATGAAGTGTTTTGTTTGCGGTAATCGTCTCGGCCCTGAGGATTACTGTACTTCGTGCGGAACCGATATAAGGACATACCGGCATATCATGTGTATGTCAAATATGCTGTATAACGACGGACTGGCCAAGGCGAACGTACGCGATATTTCCGGGGCTATATACTCTCTTAACGAGAGTCTTAAATATAATAAAAGAAATATTGATGCGAGAAATCTGCTGGGGCTTTGTTACTTCGAAAGAGGTGAAGTAGTCCCGGCTCTTTCCGAGTGGATAATTAGTAAGAATTACGAGAGCAAGAAAAATATTGCCGACGAATATATCAATTTTCTGCAAAGCAATCCCTCGCGTCTGGATACTATAAATCAAACTATCAAAAAATATAATCAGGCACTTAATTTCTGCTATCAGAACAGTCAGGACCTCGCGATGGTGCAGCTTAAAAAGGTTTTATCCATTAATGAAAACCTTATAAGCGGCTATCAGCTTCTGGCGCTTTTGTATATCGAATCCGGCGATTATGACAAGGCAAGACGAACA
>DEEW01000015.1:787-2018 GCA_002350465.1 Lachnospiraceae bacterium UBA2868 | reverse complement strand
GAACACTTTTAAGAGCTCTTAAGATAGACAGGAACGACACCACAACCCAGCGCTACTTAAAAGAGATCAACAATCTGATAATACAGCAGTCCGAAAGCAAGGATCCGAAAGCAAAGGGTACCAATCTGGCTGTGCAGGACATCATTACTTATCAGAACGGAAATGATACTATCATACAGCCCGTCGGGACAAAAGAAAAACGGGGATTTTCCAGTATTATTAATATTGCCATAGGTCTTGTGATCGGTATTGCCATAAGCTGGTATCTGATACTTCCCGGCAAGATCAGTATGGCGACAAAGGAAAATGACGAAAAATTCATGGCTGTAAGCGAAGAACTTGCTGCGGAAAAAGCCTCCCATCAGGAGGATGTGAAAAGAGCCGAAACAGTAGAAGCACAGAATCAGGAACTGACGAGACAGATAGATGAACTTACCGGTACAAACGGCGCCACAAGCGAGAATGACAGACTTCTGCGGGCTGCGCTTTTGTATCTTGAAGATCCCGCGAATTCCGGAAAAGCCATGGAGGAGCTTGCCGATATAGGACAGGATTATCTGACCGACTCATCCGAAAGCTTTAAAGCTTTATATGCAAAAGTTCAGGAGGTTTCATCGGGATCGGCACTTACGGATTATATCGATATAGCAAAAGAGGCGCTCAAGACCAAGGATTACAAAACGGCAATAGAGTATTATACAAAAGTCTGTGACCTTGCGCCCGATAATTCCGACTATCTGATGGATCTGGCTTACGCCTACCGTGAGTCGGGGGATACGGAAAAGGCTAATGAACTTTACAACCGTGTAATGAGTGATTTTTCCGGAACAGAGAACGCGATAGATGCGGCTGAATTTATTACACAATAAGGCAATAAGATGAAAAATAACACTGATATTAAACCTATCATGGCGATTGTTATATTCGCGCTTTTTCTTGCGTTCTGCTTCGACCTTTCAACGGAGAGTATTAGAAACCCCGGATTTTGTTTTCTGATCGTTTGCACAATTCTTACGATAGTCATATTCAGAAATAGTTTTCCACAGACTACAGTCTTTTATACAATGCTGACCGGGATGCTGCTAAAGCTTGCTTATGTTATCTACACCCCGGTATGGTGCCGCCAGCATGATGTTGTTGACTTCGGAGCAGGAGAGGGTCATGCAGCTTACATGGAGTATATCCTGTCCCATAAGGCACTTCCCGATTTTGACCCGAGAAGCGTGTGGGC
>DEEW01000015.1:425-731 GCA_002350465.1 Lachnospiraceae bacterium UBA2868 | reverse complement strand
TCTGTTCAGTGCAGTTTGGATGTGGTTTAACATAAGAATGGGTATACCAGAAAATCGTATGCACAAAAACGTTCAGATACTGCCCCTTTGCTATATGTGTATACTGATGTTTGTTGTATATCTTATATGCAAAGAGCTTAATATGAGGCGGGGCATACTTGTAACAATGCTTGCCGTATCATTTCATCCTATGTTTATTCTGATGTCGGGAAGCATCAACAATGATGCTCTTGCGGTACTTTTAACTGTTATTTCAATCTATATTGCGATATTGTGGTATATGTATCCGACCACGGGGAAAATAGT
>DEEW01000015.1:0-256 GCA_002350465.1 Lachnospiraceae bacterium UBA2868 | reverse complement strand
CTGGCCTTTGCTGTTATTGTGTTTCCGCTGGGACTGTGGTGGCCGGTCAGAAACAAAGTACTCTTTAATATGCCGGTAAACTATATTCCCGAGGTCGGGGAGCAGGTGGCAAAAAGAGGTCCGGTTCCGACATTCTTTGATGTGAGGACCGAATCCCCTTTCTTGTATATGAAGTCAAACGGCTTTGCGTATGATGAGTATAATCTTATTCTTGCGACTATAAAATCATCGCTTTTCGGGGAGGGTGATTTTGCAG
>DEEW01000029.1:6040-12941 GCA_002350465.1 Lachnospiraceae bacterium UBA2868 | reverse complement strand
CGCATTTTCCTTCCATAACGGGCATTCCGGCTTCGGGGCCGATATTTCCGAGCCCGAGTACTGCGGAGCCGTCTGTAACAACAGCTACAAGGTTGGACCTTCTTGTATATATATAGGAAAGGTCGGTGTCTTTTTCTATTTCAAGGCAGGGCTGGGCAACGCCGGGTGTATAGGCGATCGCAAGCTGCTCCATTGATTCAACTTCGCAGCGGGGTGTGACTTCGATCTTTCCCTGCCATTCTTTGTGTTTGATAAGTGCAAGTTCTTTTGGGTCCATGATTTTCCTCCTGAAAATAAAAAAAGGCGCTCCGCCATAAAAGGAGACTCGCGCATTCAAATCGCCTTCGGCGAAGGGCGCTCGTCGTACAGACAGGCACTTCCCGCTTCGCGGGCCCCTCCTATCTGTATAAAGTACTGTAGCCCGAAGGGGGAACCAACGGGCTACGATGAGGGGAGTATAAATAATTAATAAGGGGTCGTAAATGAGAATCTATTGAAGGGGAGATTCTCGCTTACGAATGTTATTATATTATGGATATTAAAAAAAAACAACCGTTTTTGGAAAATAGTATCAAAAAAATTTTGGGACACAACATCTTGCGGATGGCGTATTTACGGGGCTTGCGGGGTATGGACACCTCCCGGAGGGCGTATATACAAGTGCTTGAAAAAAAGGGTGTAATAAGGCACAATATGTTGATAGGAAGGACCCGATTCACGAAGTGAATTGGGAGGAGGAACCTATGAAATATACTCTTATGGCGCCGTGCCATTTCGGTATGGAAGCGGTGCTCAAAAAAGAATTATTGCAGCTCGGATTTAATATAACTGAGGTCATGGACGGACGTGTGATCTTTGAAGGGGACGAAGGCGCGATCGCAAGAGCAAATGTCTTCCTTCGCACGGCGGAAAGAGTTCTTCTGATAGCGGGTGATTTTACGGCAACGACGTTTGAGGAGCTGTTTGAGGGTATTAGAAGTATCGACTGGGCAGAATATATTCCCGAGAACGGAAAATTCTGGGTAACAAAGGCAGCCAGTGTCAAGTCCAAGCTGTTTTCACCGTCGGACATACAGTCTATCGTCAAAAAGGCGATGGTAGAGAAACTGAAGGAGACGTACAGGACAGACTGGTTTTCCGAGGACGGGGACAGCTTTCCTCTGCGTATCTTCATTAATAAGGACAGAGTTCTGGTCGGGCTCGACACAACGGGCGAGTCGCTACATAAGCGCGGATACCGTAAACTTGTAAGCCACGCGCCCCTTGCGGAAAATCTGGCAGCGGGCCTTATAATGCTGACTCCGTGGAAATATGACAGGATACTTGTAGATCCTTTCTGCGGGTGTGGAACGATACCCATAGAGGCAGCGATGATGGCGGCGAAGATCGCCCCGGGAATGAACAGGGAATTTACGGCAGAGGACTGGGTTCACATCGCGCCGCGCAAAACATGGTACGAAGCGGTAGATGAGGCAAATGACATGATCGATATGAGCGTGCATCCTGATATTCAGGGATACGATATTGATGATGAGATGATAAAGGCCGCAAGACAGAATGCAGAGGATGCAGGTGTTGCGCAGATGATACATTTTCAGAGACGCCCCGTCTCCCAGCTGTCGCACCCGAAGAAATACGGATTTATAATCACGAATCCTCCTTATGGTGAAAGACTTGGGGAAAAGGATGAGATAACCGGTATTTACAAGGAACTTGCTGACAGATATGCCGCCCTTGATTCATGGTCCGCATTTGTCATAACAGGATATCAGGATGCGGAAAAATACATGGGACGCAGGGCGGATAAGAACCGCAAGATATATAACGGAATGATGAAGACATATTTTTATCAGTTCAACGGACCTAAACCGAACGGAAAAGGGAAGGGAAATATTACGAAGTGAAATCTATGAGAACGAATCTTCTTCGCAGCGAACGGCTGAAAGAGAAAAAAGAGAGACTGAATGACAGAAAAGAGAGACTGAGAAGCTACAGAAAGTGGACGCTTGGTAATATTTTAGGTGACCTGAATCTAAGACGTGCAGACGGCGGAAAAAGGAGAAGGCACATTACACAGGCTTGTATAATTGCCATTATGGCTGCGCTTAGCATAGTACTGTACTGGTTTTGCTTCCTGGATACGACGGTGTCAAGTGAGCTGTCAGTTTTTATATTCCTGTTTTACCTTGTTCCGATCTCTTTTATTTCGGTATTATACGGATGGGTCGGGGGAATCATATGTTTTACACCGGTTTTTGTCGTGGCGATATTTGTATCTCCCAGCTATGCGTTTTTCCTGTTCTTTCACCTGATTGCAATATATATATTCAGCTATATAAAAACAGCCGGTATATGCAAAAGCATTCCGAGAACGATAATTGCAGGTCTTTGTTCCGGAATGGCACTCTCGCTTTCGTATTACCTTATATTTGTGCTGATTCCAGGAGAATCATTTTCTGAGGTCACAATAGAGAGCTTAGTGAGGCACATCATAAATATTGTTCCCCAGTCCGTTGTTATATGTCTGCTTATATACTGGTTTTCGAATAAATGTGCCGAATCGTTGAAGAATAAACTGGGGTGCGAGAGCACTGATTCGAGCAGCTTTATTAATTTCATGCGTGACGGGAAAGGGCACGGATACAGAAGTCTTTCGGGAAAGATTTTTGCGCTGTTTCTTGTAGAAGCCATATTTATGGGGATAGCCGCAGCGTTTTTTACAAACAGCCTGATCCCGAAAATGATGGAACAAAGCCGGGCGGAAAATTTTCAGGAAGGAGTGCTTCCCGATGACAAAAATCCTCCGCCGAAGCCTGAAGAATCCGGGGATCCCGGGATGAATGGTAACGGATTTAATGAACTGTTTAAACCGGGCGAATTTACTGATGCATTTGAGAAGGCAAGAGCCTATGATCCCGTGAACGGATTTGCATACGATGATAAGGGGATAGCATTTGACCTGAAGCTTATCATGATGCTGTTATGTGTAATTCATCCCATAGTGCTGGTCTCCAATTTCATAGGTCAGAAACTGATTGCACAGCCTATAACCGAGATCACCGATGCGGTAAGCGGGTTCGGTGATGATGTGGAGCAAAGGCTTGAGATAGAGAAAAGACTCTCATCAATAGATATACACAGCGAGGATGAGATCGAAGAGCTGTACGGTGTTGTTGACAAGATGGTCAAGGAGCTTAACAGTTATATCGATGAGATGAAACGGGAGCGTCAGCTTGAAGAAGATCTGCGGGTAGCCAAGGCGGCGTCGGAAGCCAAGAGTACGTTCCTGTCAAATGTATCTCATGAGATAAGGACACCTATAAATGCGGTGCTTGGTCTTGACGAAATGATTTTGCGCGAAAGCGCGGATGAAAATATAGTAAAATATGCGGCGGACATCAAGAATTCGGGAAGGACTCTGCTGGCACTTATAAATGATCTGCTTGATTTTTCCAAGATCGAAGCCGGCAAGATGGAGATTGTACCGGCGGAATATGAGCTTAGTTCAACTATAAACGACCTTATCAATATGGTAAGAGAGAAGGCTAAGGATAAGGGGCTTGAGCTGATTGTGAATGTGGCGAGCGATACACCGCATGTTCTGTACGGCGATGAGATCCGCCTTAAGCAGTGCATCCTTAATATATTAAACAACGCCGTAAAATATACCCATGAAGGAAGCGTTACCCTGAACATTTCCGGGCGGCGCAAATCTGATGATGAGATATGGCTCTTTGCCCAGGTTAAGGATACCGGAATCGGGATCAAAGAAGAGGATCTGGCAAGACTTTATTCTCCTTTTGAGCGGATCGAGGAGTCAAGAAACCGCACAATAGAAGGCACCGGCCTCGGAATGAGTATAGTCAAGCAGCTTCTTGACATGATGGGGACATCTCTTAAAGTATCGAGTGTGTACGGAGAAGGATCTGATTTTTCCTTTGAAGTAGCACAGCGTGTGGTCAAGTGGGACCCAATAGGCGATTTTAACGAGACTTACCGCAATTCCGTAAGCAGTACGGCCAAGTACAAGGTCAGCTTTATCGCTCCGGAAGCGGACATTCTGATCGTCGATGATACGCCGATGAACTTGACCGTTGCCCAGGGGCTCTTAAAACCGACGAAGGTGAGGGTTGATACCGCACTTAGCGGAAAGCAGTGCCTTGAGATGATACGGAGAAAATCATACGATATCATTTTTATGGACCAGCGGATGCCGGAAATGGACGGGGTTGAGACTCTTCACACTATGAAAGGAATGGGGGCGGATGACAATCTGTGCAGCAAGGCACCTGTTATCGTGCTTACCGCAAACGTTGTGGCAAATGCCAGAGAAGAGTTTATAAAGGAAGGTTTTGACGATTACTTAAGCAAGCCGATAGACGCGGCGAAGCTTGAGAAGATGATAAAGGATTATCTGCCGAAGGACAAGGTTAAGGTGCCCTCCGGTACGGAACTTTCAGAAGATACACCGGAACATGAGGATGATTTTGTAAAGCGTCTTGGGGAGGTTTCGGGTATCGATGCAAAAGCTGCACTTGCAAATTGCATGAATGCGGATATATTAAAAGGTGCGGTTCATGATTTTTGCGTCTCGCTAAAGAGTGAGCCCGATAAAATAGAGGGGCTGCTTGCAGACGGAAATATCAGGGATTATACGATAGCCGTTCATGCACTGAAAAGTTCGGCAAGGCTTATAGGGGCGCTGGAGCTTAGTGCTTTGGCTGCGGAACTTGAAAAAGCGGGAGATGATCTTGACAGGGAAAAGATCGATGCAAAGACACCGCAGCTTCTTGAAATGTACAGAGGATTTTATGATAAGCTCATGCCGCTCGAAGCAGTGGATGAAGAGGATGATCCGGATCGGCAGGAGATAGATGCGGGAGGGCTTGCAGAGGCATATTCCGCTATCCGTGAAGCCGTAGAGGCGTTTGATTATGATACGGCAGATGATGTTGTGAATATGCTGAAGGAGTACAGAATACCGGATGAGGAATCCGAAAAGTTCACGCGGGTGTGCGATCTTGTAACGAGGCTTGATCGTGATGCACTTATGGAGGAATTGTGATGGACAAGAGAGTTCTGCTTATCGGAGAGACAGTCGGATTTATGATGAATGCCATCATAAACGGACTTAAGAAGGAGGAATATGAGGTCGAGGAAGTAACGGCAAAGATCGGCAACGTGGGGAAATTGTCTGATATTCCGAAGATAGTTATCCTGTATCTCGATGCGGAACTTGTTGCGGACTCGGAGTTTCTCGTGTATCTCAAAGACATTGTCATAGAAAAGGAATTGTCACTCTTCGTTGTTGGTAATGACCAGGAAATAGAAGAGATTGTCGGTTTTATTCCCGAAGAGATAGTGACCAGAAAGGTCCTAAGACCCCTTAACGTCAAGGAACTTGCAGGGTATCTCGATGCGGAGGTTGAGCGCGGAAGAGCGGCCGAGGAACATAAAAAGATACTTATTGTCGATGATGATCCGACAATGCTTCGGATGATCAAGTCGCTTCTGGATAAGAACTATCGTGTATATATGGCAAATTCGGGGATGAATGCGATAACGTTTCTGGCTAACAATAAGGTTGATCTTATACTGCTTGATTACGAGATGCCTGTCATATCCGGTGCAAAAGTACTTGAGATGATCAGGAGCGAAGTTGCAACGGCGGACATTCCGGTAATGTTTCTTACATCCAAGAATGACAAGGAAAGCGTTATGCAGGTGTTGTCACTAAAGCCTGAAAAATACCTGCTCAAAACGATGCCTCCCGAGGAGTGGCTGTCAAATATAGATGATTTTTTTCAGAAAGGTTAAGCGACCGAGTAAATGTTGATAGGAGGGGTCTGATCAGACGATGAAGATAATATTTGCAACGGGAAATGAAAACAAACTCAGGGAAATACGGCAGATAACAGAGAATATGGGGATAGAGATCGTATCGATGAAGGATGCCGGATACTATACAGAGGTTGAAGAGACAGGAACGACCTTTGAAGAAAATGCCTACCTTAAGGCAAGCGCTATCGCGAAAAAATGCAATCTTCCGACGCTTGCGGACGATTCGGGATTGGAGATAGATTATCTTAACAAAGAACCCGGGATATATTCGTCAAGGTTCATGGGTGAGGATACACCGTATTCCGTCAAGAATGCAGAACTCCTGCGGAGAATGGAAGGAGTCCCTGACGAAAAGCGGACTGCACGCTTTGTCTGCGCAATCTGTCTTGTTCGACCGGATGGGTCAAGCGAGACTGTCAAGGCAACCATGGAGGGGCGTGTAGCATATAAGAGTGCCGGGAAGAACGGTTTCGGTTACGATCCCATATTTTTCCTTCCGGAAAGAGGCTGTACTTCGGCCGAACTTTCACCGGAAGAAAAGAATGAGATTTCTCACAGAGGCAAGGCGCTTCGGATGATGAGGGACATTCTTGAGAAAGAGATTGCCGGTTGACTGAGGTAGTCATAAAATGAAAGTATTGATTTTAAGCGACACACACGGATATAACGACACGATGTACGAAGTCATTGACAGGGAAGCTCCTTTTGATATGCTCATTCATTGCGGAGATCTGGAGGGGGCATACGATGAACTTCGAACAAAGGTTAACTGCACACTTCACGTTGTAGCCGGTAATAACGATTATGACCCGGATATGGACAGGGTAAGAGTGTTCGATATAGGAAAATACAAGGCGGTACTTACCCACGGGCACAGGTATCGGCTGTATTCCGATCTTTCATCGCTGTTTTATCTGGCGGCTGAAAATCACGCTGATTTTGTGTTCTTCGGTCATACACATGTTCCGATGATAAAAGAGGAAGGGCCGGTTACGCTTATCAACCCGGGTTCGCTTACATACCCCAGACAGCATGGCCGCAAACCGTCATACATTGTGGG
>DEEW01000029.1:878-5865 GCA_002350465.1 Lachnospiraceae bacterium UBA2868 | reverse complement strand
TATCAATCTGCTGGTGGATTACGGCTGCGGGAAAGGCAGAGTGCCTTTTTATATTGCGTATTATTGTGAACGTGCGGCGATTGGAGTGGAGTCGGAGGATGATTTTTACAAAGCTGCCGAGAAGAACCGGGAGAATTTCAAGCTGTCGGGACTTGTGGAGTTCGTGCACCTGAAGGCGGAAGATTATGTAGTTCCCGACAGAGCCGATGTGTTCTTCTTCTTTCATCCCTTTTCCGAGGCCGCGCTCGAAAAGGTCCTGGGCAATATCGAGGAATCGTATCAGAGATGCCGGCGCAGGATAAGGCTCATAATGTACTATATGACCGCAGAATACATTAAGCTGATGAAAAATCATCCCGAGTATGAGCTTATATCCAAAACGGACTGCCGCGACCTGTTCAAAAACCGGGACGGAAGGGATTTTGTGTTCTGGTATGAGAAGATCAGTTGACGATTGGGGCAAAGGGTGGGTATAATCTTCTTACAAGCGGTTCCCCCTATCAGCATACGGGGTGTGGCTCAGTTTGGCTAGAGCGCGTGGTTTGGGACCACGAGGCCGCNNTCGAATCCTGTCACCCCGACTACTACTTTGATCCCGGAAGTTCGCTGTTTATGCGGCTTTCGGGGTTTTTGTTATCGTAAAAATCACCCCGATTTTTGGTTACCCTTGGTTACCCTAAGATTATTACCTTCGAGGAGAGCTTTCGCTTCCGACAAATCGATGCCTGTGTAGTAATGTCTGGAAGCACTTTGGGGTGAATTGCCGTACAGGACTGATGCAAGGTAGATATTGCCACCCGACGCGTTACATATGCGAGTAATCCCGTTCCGGCGGAAACTGTGTGGACCACGTGTAAACTCGCGTGATATTTCTATATCAAGCTTCTTACACATACGTTCGTACAGTCTGTATACAACTTTGTTGCTGATGACGCCGTTTTTCTTGGAGTCATCTGGGAATAAGTACGGACTGGCGGGATAAAATCTGTCGCAGGCTGCCCTCAGGCGATCAATAAAGTCGGATATGTCTGATGTTATCGGAAATTCACGATCCTTGTAGGTCTTTGTGTGATAGACGATCACAAGATCTTTATTGCTCTTATCCGTTATCTGTTCTTTTGATATACGGATACTGTTCCCGCTTATATCCGACCACATCATAGGCGCGACCTCTCCNNNTGATGATCTGAAGTTCCAACGCATAAGCCGGAATGTACCCGGGCTTTTGCGATTGCTTCTCGTGAAGAAAATCAAGCATACGTTCTACAGCTTCGGCACTGTGAACTCTCAGATGAACAGCAGTATCTCTTGCGAGCATATCGTTAAACTTCTTGAAATCGATCCTCTTATAAGGGTTATCGATTATCCAGTACTGTTCGTATGCGAGCTTAAAGGTAGAACTGAGGATATTCCTCATATTCATGAAAGCCTTTTTCTTCAGATCATTCTGCTCGAGTGTGGTAAAACAGAGTTTTTCTATATCTGTCTTGGTAATGTCATCAATATGCATGTTTTCAAACTCTGTATCACCAAAGAAACGTCTGTAGTTTGACTTGGCGACATTTATGGTGTTCATTGTTGAAATAAGCTTTTCGGGATCCTTTATATATCTGGTCTTCTCTAACAGTACTGCTTCAAAAGCATCCTTAAAAGTCTTACGACATGAACCATTTACGCCTTTCTCGTACTCATATACCTTCTCTTTTAACTTTTCAAGGTTCTTGGCTTTTATCTGCTTACGGCCGCCTGCAGCAGACAGATAAACATGATAATACCCATCACTGCTTGGCTTTGCCGGAAATGTATAAGATGATAAGATCTGTTCTTTTTCCATCTTTTGGTACCATTTCCGCAGATCCTCAAGTGATAGAGTACCACCCGTATGATTTTTGTTCAAGGTCCCCCTCTTCATTTATGAATTTGTAATCCCCTTAAAAATACAACGCCAAGTAGGGCCTCCAGGTGCAGTTGCACCTGAAAAGCCCTGAATAGTATCTGACACCGGTCAGAAAGGACAATTGTATCCCTTCATTTCGATCATGGCCTTTAGAAAACCTTTACAATTGATAAAGTCAGCATCATCGGGGATATATGTTTTGTCGGAGAACTCTTCGCAGATGTGTTTCTCCATGAGTTTTGCTGTCCCACCGATGAATATAAGATCGGTGGAAGCTATATCCCAGTCTTTCAGTACCTTGGCTATCCTTGACAGGTGATCCGTGAGAACCTTATCTATGATCGCATCGGTTTTTTCATAGCCGTCAACGTAGCCCTTTTTAAGAAAGTTCTCTATATCCCTGTCGTTGAATGAGGCGTCACAATAGGCATTGAGCCTGTTTCGAAGCTGTGAGACGATCGAGAACAGCCCAAGCTTCTCTGTCTTGCATAATTCCGGCTGAAGATCTCCTTTATCAAAATAGCTGGCATTTAAGTTAAGCCCTCCGATATCAATAATACCGGTCCTCTTCTCGAAATGATCCGTCAACATGAACAGTGCTCCGAAGCTTTCCGGGAATACACAGCCTTTTTCTTTTTCGATGTAGTAATACCTGTCTGTGCCGTTTATCCTGATATCGACACGTCCGTCAGGAAAAATGTACTCGTAAAAGTCGGCCTTCATCTCTCCGTTAGAAAACACTGACAGGGGACACCCGATCGAGGGGATCACCGTATCCCCGTTTTTGGTAACAAGCGCGATGGCAACCAATGTCATGATCTTGTGGATCATATCCTTCTTNNCTTCCCCCGCCGATCACTCCAACCATCCAGTCGCCATATATCTCCGGATCACTTCCTTCTATGGATACAATGTACTGCGATTCTTTCATGCACAGCTCAACAAGGGCATTTCGCTTTGCTACATTCGTGGCTATGATCTCTGTTCTTATTTCTGATGTGTTCGTATCATAAGCACATACTTTTGTGTTTGCTTTTCCGCTATCTACTGAAACTATTTTTAAATTCATTATCTTACCCTCCTATCATTATTTATAAGTCTGTGAAACTGCTTTTATTTACACCGCTGAAAATGGAACTGTTAAACGTCATTACTGTTTTCGTCTGAGGCTGGCTTTTGACTGTTTCATGTTCAGGTGGTGCTTTTGCCGATTGGACCATTGATTTTGTATCAGATACTTCGGTCGGATGAGTATCAGCATCCATGACAGTTTTTGCATTATTTGCTTCGGAAACCGGAACCGGATCTCGGATGTTCACGGTATAACCTTCTGACCTGTGGCCGCTGCGTATGCGTTCGTTTGCCCATCTCTCGATTTCGGTTATCATACTTCTTTCGTCGAGACCGTCAATATCAAGTTCCACAACAAGGGCTGCGAACACCCTGTAGATCAGATGATTCCTTCTGCCACGGGATCCGGCTATTATATTTCTGAACAGAGCCCAGTGACGTTCATTCTTGTATTCGTCTCCGTATTTTAAGTACACTCTCAATCCCATATGTCTCACCTCCTTCCTGCCAGGAATCAAAGTAGGATGTTTTGAAGTGTTTTTCCCCTACATAGATAAATAACGGAAATAAATTTGAGTTTGGAAAAGATTTTGAAAAAAAGTGGGAAAAATCAAAATGAAAAGAATTCATGATTAACAAGCACAGATAACGTGCCCTAAACGGCCACATTATCGCTTGTCAAGGGAGCATCCCTTATACCCTGTCGAGCAGAGCTCGAGTATCGGATGCCCTAGTATATCTTTGTATATACAAAAATATCCCGGGACGCCTTCGGACGCCCCGGGACTACCGCGCTCCGGATGAACCGATCAATAAAACGTTAAGAGTGATCATGCATTTGAGATCGGCTCATCCTGCGCTTGGTTTATTGATTTTTACCGCAAAATGCATATCAGGCGAAGCCTGACCGGGTGAAGGGGAGACCCCTTCCAAGCGATAATGTACCCGTTTAGGGCACGTTATCTGTGCTTGTTATTTCATTTTTTTGAAGTTTGGGGTATATCTCATTTTTTGTTGATTTCGATCGTTTTTTATTCAACCAAACGAAAGATGAACCGATCTCACAGCCTGTTTTTTTCAGGAATCATACAGATCGGTTCATCTGGAGTGCGGTAGGGCAAACGGTAGTGCGGCAGATTAAGCCGACAAAATGGAAGAGTAACGGATAATACTCATGTTTCATAGTCGTTTTATGTCATTTTATAGTCGATTTATGCACTGGTGGTTGATTATATGAAAAAACGGGCGATTATATAATCAGAGGCAGTATTGAAGTTTCTGAAAAATGACAGATGGGAGGTGAGATCATGTACAGAAGTACGAGCAACTTAGGGGCAATTCTAGGGTACGGAGGATATGGTAATTCCATATACAATAACCTGTCACAGATATCCAGTCTGAGATCCGGAGCATATTCGAAGCTTACAAATGCATATTATGGAAGATCCGGAAGCAAAAATGCGATACAGAATACCAGCGCATATAATAGGCTCAGGACAACAGCGTACAATTCGCAGACAGCATTGAAAACGGTCGGAACGGAGGCTGCTGAACTGACAACATCTGCAAATGTCCTTACCGATACCGGGAAGAACAGCCTTTTTGCAAACGGTGATACTTATGATGCTGATAAGGCCTTCAAGGCAACGTCAGATTTTGTAAACAATTATAATGATACGGTATCAGCACTTTCAAAAACTGACAATACCAACGTAAGAAGCGCCGGAGCAAGCATGACAAGAATGACAGGTATCATGAAGGACAGTCTTTCCAAGGTTGGTATCAGTGTCGGAGTCGATGGAAAGATGTCCATTGATGAAGAAGGCTTTAAGAAGGCAGACGTGAACACTGTAAAATCATTGTTCAACGGAAACGGATCATATGCAAAGATCGTGTCAAACTCCGCACAGAGAGTTCAAACGACCGTAAACACCCAGCAGCTTTATGGTGGGAGTGTATATGGTAACAGCGGGTCATATTATAGCGCTTTAACCGGATACGGCGGATATGGCGGTCTGT
>DEEW01000029.1:249-751 GCA_002350465.1 Lachnospiraceae bacterium UBA2868 | reverse complement strand
ATAGTCGTTTTATGTCATTTTATAGTCGTTTCACGACATGGAGGTTATTAATGGCGTGATCCATGTCGATAATAGTTATGAACAATTGGATTTGTTCGTTCATTGCATGTGAATGGAAAAGGATTTCAAAAACAAGCCAAAGGAGGGCAAATGCATGGCAATTGATTTAACCACACTTAACACTACCGAGATCATACCGCAGAAGGTATACAATTCATACAATTCCTATAAAGCTGATCAGAATAAGATCAGGGAAAACTGGGAAGAGAAAAAGGCGTCTGCCACAGATCTGATCGAGGAATCAAAAAAGAACGGATCATACAGAGAAAGTGCTTCGCTTGAAGGTGCCGGTGTAATTGGTATTACTGCCGGAAAAGGTGCGTATTGTAATTATTCGCTGGATGCGTTCTTTAGGAAAGATATGCCGCTTTTATCTGATGAAAACGGAGATTTCACAGTTGGAGGCGCAACATTTACCAGAGAGGAACTTGAGGAATGCCGC
>DEEW01000029.1:0-233 GCA_002350465.1 Lachnospiraceae bacterium UBA2868 | reverse complement strand
AAATGGAGATTGCGGCAGGCGGTGTCAGGGCATATGCCAGCGAGAATCTTACAGAAAAACAGGCGGCGGTTGTAAATAAAGCGATGCAGGAATACAACGACGCACTGATAAAACTTGAAAAGGATACACTTGAAAGAGTAGGTGCCGTTGATATAACGGGAAATGAATTGTCCAATTATTATGGAAAAGCTCAGCCTATCCCTAAAGAGGCACTTGATCGAATACATAGTTTC
>DEEW01000075.1:1528-5679 GCA_002350465.1 Lachnospiraceae bacterium UBA2868 | reverse complement strand
CAAGCTCATCATCGGTAGGTGCCGAATTGGGACCGGGGTATTCTGTGCCCATCAGTTCCTTATAATATTGTTTTCTATAATAGCCGTCATATACTTCATCATACTTTTTTGAATAGTATCCGGAATACTCTTCGGTAGCATTTTTCAAATTTGTTTTTGCGGCATCATACTCTGTCTTTTCATCTTCAGACATATAGTTGTAAATATCGAGATCTTCTGCCGCCTTCTCAAGGTCTGATGCCGCACCTCTCAAGTCCGATCCGGCATCCGTCAGATCATCCATCGGTCCGCCGTTCTTCGATGTTTCATCAAGAACGTACTCTATCCTGCCCATGATCTGGTTGGTAGAGTTCATGGCGCCGTTAACAAAATCCTCCGTACTGTTTGCAAGGTAGCCCGTATCGGACAATGCCATGTCCGCGAAATTCTTGATAACATTAAGCCTTGCGGATACCACTCCCGAAGAGTTGTCGGTATCACTGATGGTTTTCTCCACAGCATCATGTAATCCGTTAATGTTTTCGGAAAGCTGCGCAATTATATCCTTTGTAAGGTCAAGCCTGATGTAAGGCTCGGCCTGTCCTATTATTCCTCCGATATCTTTTCTGCCGTTAAGGCTTCCGTTGTTGATACAGTCATGAACATACCCGGACGATCTTCCGACGATGCCACCCACATTGTATCCCACATGCTCGTAACCTACCGTTGAATCATTTGCGCACGAAGAAATCTCCCCCGTATTGCTGCCGACGATACCTCCTATATCCACAGGATTCGATGTTGCAGATATTGATTTTTTGTTTCCGTCTTCCCTGCCCATATTAAGGAGTGAAGTAAACAGTTCTTCAACCTTGATATCGGACAGACCTGTCTGCATTTCCTTCGTTACGGTGTTTATGTCGGCCTTTGCGGAGCATCCTGTCACAAGTCCTGCGTTTGTGCCGCATACGCCTCCTACGTGATGAAGTCCTGTGATTTTTCCCGTCACACTGCAGGCTGATATTATTCCCGTGGCCTCGTTATATCCGACTATTCCGCCGATATAATCGTATCCCTCAACGTACCCGTCATATTTGCACTCAGCGATCATTCCCGCGTTATCGCCGACTATTCCGCCGATATCAAAAGGCTTGCCTGCCGGCTTCATAATACCTATAACGTTCAGGTTTCTGATCACCGCCGCAGGTGAAGTCTTGGAAAAGATGCCGATATAGTTTTGTTCCTCCGTATAGGCGGCACGGTTTATGGTGTGCCCCTGGCCGTCAAACACTCCGCAAAAGAGGGGTACGGGAACAAACTCTTTCATATTGAAATCAATGTTGTCGGTAAGAACAACGTATTTATCCGCCGACCATGTGTCAAGCGTGCACTTTCGTGCAAAATCGCACCACTCCTCGTAATTGCCGATGCGAACTTCCGTCATCTCGGTAATATCAGGTCTTGCTATAGAAGGGTCGTATGTTCTCTGGGAATTTCCGTCCTCTTTTTCTTCTTCCTCTTCTGACTCTTTTTCACCATCCGTATCATCGGCATCTTCATCATCCTCATCAACGGATATATTGATCGTTTTGATCGCTGTCTCTGCCTTATCCACGTTCTCGGCGTAAACAGGTACACACTCTCCCATAATAAGTAATATGATGCATAATACAGAAGGGAGCTTTTTGTTAATCTTCATCGTTTTCGCCCTCCTCTGATCTTTCTTGAGAGTCACTCCGTATAGAGTCCGCTTCGCCGGGAGCCGGATCATCAGGTTTCATCTTGCGCTCCGGCTTATTTTCCGCCCGGGAATTGGCATCAACTATATCATCCTCCGACTTGTCTTCGATGGCAGGAAGCTGTTCATCTATCACTTCCATATTACCGGCATCGATAAATGCCGATACGCTTCCGCGGATGATGGCGGTCATCGTACCTGTTACGGTACCGTTTACCTGTCCTCTTATGGCACCGTCAACACGGATAAGACCGGCTGCAGTCCTGTTCCTGATAGGCATATTCATAACGAAGGCCGTCTTCGATATGATCGTGTCACCCACAAGAAGTATCTGAGGCAGTACAAACAGTGTAATGAATATGGAAATGAGAGTACCGATACCGAGGCACTGCCCTATGTTGTAGATGGCCGCATCAGATGTAAGCCGTCCTATCGTGATACCCGCAAGGGCAAGCATTGGACCTGATGTTACTATTGTCGGGAATGACAGGTTCATGGTATCTATTATGGCATCTCTTCTGCCCATAGTCTCACGAAGCTCCGTATAACGGCTGGCTATGACTATGGCATAGTCAATATTTGCACCCATCTGGATAGACGAGACTATCAGATAACTCATGAAGAATATGTCGTTATGCATGATGGTCGGGAGCGAAAAATTGATCCATATGCTTCCCTGAATAACGGCGATAAGCAGTACCGGCATTCCGGCCGACTTGAAGGTAAACAGCAGCACAATAAGTACGGCAAGTATAGATACTATATTAACTACCAGGTTATCCCTGTCGAATGATTTTTTCAGATCGTATTCACTGACGCTCTCGCCGCACACAAGGCATTCGTCGTAATACTGGTATGCCATGGTGTGCATTTCATCTATGAAGCTGTAAATCTCATCCTGCTTATCTTCCGGCATATCAAGGTACACGAGCAACCTCGAATAGTTCTCGCCCTGAAGCTGGGTCTTGGCAAAATTCATCAATTTATAAGCATCATCTAGAGTCTTCTGTGTATCCTCATCAAGAGTCACGTAACCCTCTTCCACTTCCTTGTGTACGAACATGAACATATCGATAAGAGGAACTCTGTACTCTTCAAGTCCGTTCACGGCCTTACCGTAATCTTCGTCATCAACCGCGTATGCCGTGTACACAAGCTCCGCAAGCTCATAATCTATATTGATAAGTTCGGAAAACTGTCTGGGTGTAAGCTTATCGGTAAGTGTATAGCCGCCGATGGCATCGGTATTTGCAAGTCCCATCGCATGGTCGACCTCATCTCTTGCCTCATAATCCGCAAGCAGTGATTTTTCCTTATCATAGTCTCCCGCAGGAATGATAACGGCCACAAAATTCTTCGATTCGAAATTGTCCTTGATCATTTCCTTGGCTATCTGGACATCATTTTTGATTGGCGGGGTAATACTGCTGTATCCGTATGCGTAGTGACATTTATTGGATACGAAGAACGCTCCGATTATAACCGCAACAAATATGGGAGCTATCAGATAACGGCTCCTGTAATCGAACTTCGCTATAGCCGTGATCTTGGGGATGAAGTTCCTGTGTTTCGTCTTCTCCATAAGAGGTGCAAACACCATTACAACACCGGGCATCAGCAAAAATACCGCAACAAGGCTTAGAATGATGGCCTTGATAAGCACAATACCCATATCCGGTCCCATCTTGTACTGCATGAAGGTCATGGCTATCAGACCTCCGATTGTTGTAAGGGAGCTTCCCGAGATCTCCGGAATAGCCTTGGTAAGAGCGGTTATAGCAGCCTCACGTGGAGGAAGAGTCTGGTGTTCTTCTTTGTAACGGTTAAGATATATGATAGCGTAGTCTATTGAAAGGGCCAACTGCAGAACAATTGTTACCGAGTTCGACACGAAACTGATAGTGCCAAACACAAAGTTTGTTCCCATCTGAAGTACCGCTGCGCCGCCGAAAGTAATGAGCAGTACCGGAATCTCCGCATATGCTTCCGTTGTAAGGAGAAGTACTCCGAGAACTATGATAACGACAATAACGGATATGGTATTCATCTCGTTGTCGATAAGTTCCGCCTGAATGTCCCCGAGACTTGTATCAAGATAGTAATCATTATCGCCAAGAAAAGCCTTGATCCTGTCCTGAACATCAAGACACCTGTCGTCATCCTCGGGATAATCAAAAGTTACGGCAAATTTGGCACAGCCGTTGTTGTAGTACTCTTTTGTATCCTCGTAATCCACGGAAAATACGCCTTCCATATCCTCGATGGATCTGGCAAGCCTCTCCCCTTGCTCGTAGGATACGTTTGCAACCATAAAGGTACACGACCCGTATGTCACAAACTCTTCCGCCATAAGGTCAATACCCTGTTTGGTTTCGGTTGTATCTGCGAGATAATACGACATATCATTCTCAACACCGACCCAATTGCGTGAGAA
>DEEW01000075.1:0-1475 GCA_002350465.1 Lachnospiraceae bacterium UBA2868 | reverse complement strand
GCGCACAGTTTTTCAATAAACCCCGGCCCTTTGTTTTCTTCTGGCACAACAAAACACTTCCTATTAAAATATAGTTTCACTTCTGTCACAAGTAAAGCTATATATTACCACTTTAAAATTATTTTGCAAGTTATTGTGCTAACGCGTCAAACCGATAAAATCAGAGGGGTTTTTTCCTGTCATCAGGAAGATGTCTGCCGACTGTACTTAAGAGTTCCCTGATCTCCACCGGCTTGCTGACATAATCAGCAAAACCCTTGTCAAGATACTCTTCTCGCATACCGCTAAGCGCATTGGCCGTCATCATAATCACGGGAGTTGTTATATTCCTGTTATCCGGATCAGATAGGGACATTTCAAATGTCCGTATCCCGTCAAGGTCCGGCATCATGTGATCCATGAAGATGATATCATATTTCTCCTCTCTCATCTTCTCAAGTGCTTCCATACCGCTCATTGCAGTCTCTATGTGGCCTTCAAGACCATCGAGAAAGCGCTTGGCAACAAGCAGGTTTAACCGGTTATCGTCCACCACCAGAAAACGGCAGTCCGGTGCACGGAATGTGAGAGCTTCTCTGAGTTTTTGATACTTCTGATCCGGTGATTTTTCTTCCTTGCGAACGTTCTTGTCTATCTGCTGGGGAATCTGTGCGGTAAATACAGAACCTTTTTGGTATTCGCTGACAACACCTACCTCCCCGTTCATAAGAACTGCCATGCGCTTTACTATGGATAGTCCAAGCCCTGTACCTTCTATGCCGCGATTTTGTTCCTCATCAAGTCTCTGAAAGTCACCGAAAACCTTGGGCAGGTCTTCCTGTTTGATCCCGACACCCGTATCCTTAACGCTGATACAAAGTGTAACGCCGTCCTCTGTCTGATCCTTCCCGGAAATCTCAAGCTCCACTTCGCCCGACTCCGTATACTTAATGGCGTTATTGAGCAGGTTGATCATTATCTGGCGGATCCGCAGCTCGTCACCCACAAGGTTCTGACATATACCCGGCGAAACCTTCTGGATATACGCAAGCCCCTTCTGTTCAGCCTTTACCCTGACCATTGTTGCCACATCATCAACAAGAGTGTTCAATTTGTAGGGTACCGGTTTGATCTCCATTTTCCCGGATTCTATCTTGGAAAGGTCAAGTATATCGTTGATAACGGATAAAAGTACGCCACCGGCGTCCTGAATGTTCTGCGCATATTCCCTGATACGGTCAAGAAGTGTCCCGTCTGCCTTCTCTATACCTTCTGTTTCCAGAAGAATCAGTTCATCCATACCGAGCACTGCGTTCAGCGGTGTACGGATCTCATGGGACATGCTGGCCAGAAAATCACTTTTTGCACGATTTGCCTTGATGGCATCCTGTTCGGCAAACCTTAGCATCTCGTTGCTCTTAAGAAGCTGATGATAATCGGATGTTTCAAGCGAAAAGTACAGAACAAAGATACCTATGGATCCGAATGGGAGAGAC
>DEEW01000046.1:2230-10882 GCA_002350465.1 Lachnospiraceae bacterium UBA2868 | reverse complement strand
TGCGGATATTTTAACCTCATTGAGGAGCTCCGGCTTGGGAAGTTTAATCTTTCCACCCTTTTTAACTCTGATGGATTTGCCCTGTGCAACTACCGCGGATTCGGGAGCCGGCTTGCGATTTTCTTCCGCAAGATTGGGACGGGATCCGGGAACGACTTCCTTCGTGCCGCGTTTATCAAATATCTCAGCTACATCGCTGTAATCATCTTCGAAGGTGTCTTCATCGTCTATGTACATATCCCGTTCATATGCCTCTTTTAATACGGCATCTTCACGCGGGGTAATGCTGATCCTGTGACTCGTTTTGACGTTGGGTCTGGGAGTCTCGGTAGGCTCGCTTTTTCCGAAGAGTTCTTCCTCGCTGGCACCCTCAAAGAATTCCGTTATTTCCGTAACATCACCGTTGTAATCTTCCCTTGAGAGCTTGGTGCCGGCCATAAGACCCTTTGGCTCTTCCCGGGATCCGTCCTCATCCGGTTCTGCCTCAGGCTTTGATACAGTCGATACATACGATGAAGAATTACCGTAAAACATGGACTCGGGCCCTTGCATTGCCCTAAGTTCTTCTTCGGGTATAACGCTTTCACCGGGATAGGTATATGTTTCGTCAGCCTCTTCGGTAACAGGTTCGAAATCGGTTAACTCTTCATAATCTGTTATTTCTTCGATCTCTTCTTTTTTATCGCTCTTAAGATCACTTGCGCCGAAATTCATCTTGCCGGCATTTGCCGCTTTACGTTCTTCGGCCTTACGTCTTCTCTCCTCAAGCGCGGCAGCACGTTTTGCTTCCTGTTTTGCTACGTGGCGCTCATGATTTTCCTTGCGCTTCTCCCATCTTTCGAGATCCCGTTCCTCTCGTTCCATGCTTCTGACTTCATTTACCTGCCTGCGATACTCCATGTTGCGCCTGGCATCCGCGCTAAGCATCTTTCCGCCTTCCTTGAGGCTTGTGAAAAATGATCTGTCCGTCAGAAGTACAATGCAGATGATAAGGAGAACAACCAGGATTACAATAGTTCCGGCAAGTCCTAAATACCTGCACAGAAAATGAGATATGGCTCCGCCGAAGAGTCCTCCGTTTTTGGCTCTGTCGGTGTAATAATCAACAGTTCTCGATACAACCATATCCTTCGCAAAGATAAGCTGTGCAAAGCAGCACAAAACAATAACAAGTACAATACTTGCCGAGAGCTTTACTTTTGCGACTTTTTCCCATTTATTGGAAATAATGAACGCACTTACAATAAAGAAAATGAACGGCAAAAGGAAACCTACCATGCCGAACAATCCGATCATCACATTATGTACGGCCTTACCGAATGTTCCCAGAAGACCGCAGCATCCGAGAAACAGCAGGATTGCCACACCAAGTGCGCCAAACAGAAGTATCTCCTCTGCAATACCCGGATTTTGATTTTTCTTAAGCTTCTTTTTCGATCTCGAAGGCGCTCTTCGCCTCTTTGATGACCCCGTTGCCATATTTACTCCCTGTTTCCTCTTGAGAGCCACGCCATTTAAATCTCGCTTCGCTCGGGCGTGGCCTACGTGCTGCAAAGTTTTCATAGAAAACTTTACACCACCTAGTGTACAGATTTAATATTTTCAATACATATTTCGGACATCTTTCCCGAAAACTTTATACTAAAAGACCTCTTCACGCTTGAAGAGGTCTCATATGCAGTATTATACATTAAAACTCAAAGATTGCCGCACCGTATGCAGGAAGCGGATATGCAATCGAATAATCCCTGCCGTCCCAGCTGACCTTATCAGCCGTAAATACCTTTTTCTTCGAAGGTTCGGAATTGCCTCCAAAGCACTTATCATCCGATGACAGCAGAAGCTTGTACTTTCCGCTTTTCGGAACTCCCACCCTGTAATCGCCTCTTTCTATAGGTGTAAAATTCAGAACGAACAGCAGGCTCTTTTTCCGGGATCTGTCATAACGGACGAAGGAATATATACTCTTGTAAGTATCATCCGCATTGATCCATGAAAATCCACCCTCTTCATGATCAAGCTCATACAGACAGGGATACTCGTTATAAAGCTTTAAGAGCTCACGGACATAGCTTTGCATTCCCGAATGAAGATTGTCTTCAAGAAGAGGCCAGTCGAGCTCCCTTTCTTCGCTCCACTCCGAATCCTGTGCGAATTCCTGACCCATGAACAAAAGCTTCTTACCGGAATGTCCCAGCATATATGTATAACCTACGCGGAGATTCGCAAATTTATCAACATAGAATCCCGGCATCTTGTTCAACATCGAACACTTAAGATGTACTACCTCATCATGTGATAGTACAAGGATGTACTTTTCCGCATGATTATAACTCATGGCAAAAGTCATCTTATAATGGTTATCTCTCCTGAATATGGGATCCAGTTTCATGTAATCACAGAAGTCATGCATCCATCCCATGTTCCACTTGAAAGTAAATCCGAGACCGTCGTTTTCCGGAATATCTGTAACCTTCGGCCATGCAGTCGACTCTTCCGCTATCATCATAACGCCGGGGAAAACACCCTTTACATATGAATTCAGATGCTTGAAAAACTCTATCGCTTCAAGATTGTAATTTCCGCCATACTTGTTCGGTATCCACTGCCCGTCCTTCTTGCCGTAATCAAGATAAAGCATGGATGCAACCGCATCAACACGTAGTCCGTCGATATGGTATTCCTTCAGCCAGAATATTGCATTTGCGATGAGGAAATTCTTGACCTCTGATTTTCCGTAGTCAAATATCTTGGTTCCCCAATCCGGATGCTCACCTTTTCTCGGGTCCGCATACTCAAACAACGCCTGCCCGTCAAAATCAGCCAGCCCGTGTGCATCTCTCGGAAAATGTGCGGGAACCCAGTCAAGTATCACACCAATGTTGTTCTTGTGGAATTTATTGACCATATATGCGAAGTCTTCACACGATCCGTATCTGGTAGTAGGTGCATAATACCCGGTAACCTGATATCCCCATGATCCGTCGAAGGGATGCTCCGCAATGCCGATAAGCTCGATATGAGTATAATGCATATCAAGAAGGTATTCCGTCATCCTGTCGGCAAACTCACGATAGTTGTAGAATCCTTCATCTTCACGACCCGGATGTCTCATCCATGATCCGATATGACATTCATAAATAGCAATAGGTGATTCGAAAAGATTTGCCTCGGCTCTTTTTTTCATCCATGCCGAGTCACTCCAGCGTATCTTGGATATGTCTGTTGTAACGCTGGCCGTTCCCGGGCGAAGCTCCGCTTTGTTGGCAAACGGATCGGCCTTGTACAGTTTTTCTCCCTTGCTTGTGGTAATCAGAAATTTGTACAGACAATCGATGCCCATTCCCGGAATAAAAGTCTCATATATTCCCGCAGGCTCCAGCCGGCTCATCCGGTACTCGTCTTCGTTCCATCCGTTATAATCCGAGATCAGATGAACTTCCTTTGCATTCGGTGCCCATACGGCAAAATATACACCCTTCTTACCGCCCTTTGTGCACGGATGCGCACCAAGTTTCTTGTAGATATCATAATGAGTACCTGTACCGAAATAGTACATGTCAATATCCGAAACAAACGGACTGATCTTCTTGGATTCCGCCATTTCAAACCCCCTTGATCTGTTATATATTTAGTTCAGAAAATCCTTCTCTCTCAGAATAATGTAGTCATCATCGTCATATCTCTTCGCAAGGAGGAAGTCCATAAAATGCGCCATATTCTTGCGATCAACATGATGTATGGCATTATCCACTATCTCGATGACTTCATCTACCGTGACTACGTGATCTATTGTCTGCATATCACCGATCTTGTTGTAAAGAGCAAGCGTTCCCATATCATCTATGCTGTACTCAAGCTCTCTTGCATAACCCTTTGCATAAGCAACAAGATCCGAATTGGAAAAATCATCTATTACTATTCTTGCGTCGAAAACCGACTTTGTCTCGACACATCCGTTAAGGAGCGGCTCAAGAGTTTCCTTCTCGCCTTCAAATACAACAAGAATGTAGTCAACTTCATTCTGTAATGATTCTGTAATGGCATTTACAGTAATGGGAGTAAGACCGCCTGCATTCTCAACTATAAGCGCTCCGTTACGCAGTTTTTGAAGCGTCATCGGAATGTTCTTCTTGTTAAGGGCCTCTCCGGAAATCTTGGCTACCTTACCAGAGAATGTTGAATCCATTGTCTGGATCGCTTTTACTATATCGATCGCAAGTCCTTTTCTTCCAAAGTTTTCAGAGCCCATAACAATTACATTACCGTGGGATGCTTCCATTTTCATATCATCCATAACATCCACGATCTGGGCTTTAAGAGATTCTATTCCTTCGAATCTTCCGAAAATAGCCATTTCGGTATCATCAAACTCACGACGGCTTGTTACGTTTTCTTCAAGCTTCATCCATGAAGGATGATTAGCCCTCTTAGGCGCTTCCTCTTCTGCCGAGTACTCCTCTTCGATCCCGGCTTCATAGCGCATTCTGGCCTCGATCTCTTCTTGAGGTATAGGACGGGTCTTGAGCATATCATCAACTTCATCGGGCTGGTCTATTGTCTCAAGCTCCTCAACCTCACCAAGATCATCCACATTATACGGATACTGAATAGGCGCAGTCAGTCCGTGGCGTATAACCGAAGCTTCATTTTTCGCAGGTTCAGGTTCCTTCTCTTTGATCTGTTCTTCCGCTTTCTCTTCCGGAACCTCTTCTATCAGCGGCTTAGCAGGTTCTGAAGCCTCAGGCATCTGTTCATGTTCCGGTTCGCGTATCGGTTCTTGTACAACCTCTTCCACGACCTCGTCTTCCGGAAGATCAGGCTGCTCAACTTCTTCAATCTCTTCGGTTTCCCCGTAATCCTCCGGTTCCGGCTCGCTTGCTTCCGGCTCCGGAATCTTCTCTTCCGTCTCCGGGAGTTCTCCTGTCATGCGCTTTACAAGTTCGACATCCTCTTTTCTGATCTGAGCAATGTTTCCACCGTATTCTTCGGCAAGCGTAAGCTTTCTGCCCGAAGGAAGTACATCCCCTGAAAGGGGTATGTTTGCATCCGGCAAAATATCGGGGATCGCTTCAGTAATTGAAGTGGTTGCGGGACCGTTGATCCTTGCTCCCGACTCTGTTCTCTTGACATTTTCCCTTTCAAATACGGGAGAAGGTATTGTTGTTCTCGTTACAACACCTTTCTTGTCATCCTTGATAACCTCTTCGGTAACTCTGTTTTCCTCTTCCTTAACTTTACCGCCCTGATTGTCCGCCTGTGTCTGCTCAGGCGACTTAGCCGGCTCCGGTTCTGTATTTACGGCATTTTCAATACCCGGGATAACTCCGGCAAGCTGTGCCATTATATCCTGAGTCTGTTCCTTTGTCTTATTAAGTATCTGCTGTTTGCGCTGCTCTTCCCCGCTTTTCTTTTTCTCCTCCCAGTCTCTCATAAAATCGCTGAGATCGATCTGGCCGGGAACCTGCTCGTCCTCCGGATTGACTGTCTCCTGCGGCTGCTGGGGCTGCTGAATCTGCTGAACCGGTTGCGGCTGCTGTATCTGTTGAGCCGGCTGAGGTTGTAACTGCTGAGGTTGTAACTGCTGAGGTTGCGACTGCTGGGGCTGTGATTCCTGAATTTGCGGTTCCTGAGGTTGTTCTATAGGCTGCGGCTGCTGTTCGTATACGGGCTGCTGATAGACAGGTTGCTCATATACAGGCTGCTCATATACAGGCTGTTGGTAAGCGGGTTGCTCATATGCAGGCTGCTGTTCATATGCGGGCTGCTGGTAAGCGGGCCCTGCCTGATTGAGCTGCTGCATGAACTGTTCCTGTGATTGATCATATAGCTGTGAAGTCACTCCGTAATAGGGAGTAGGAATGACATTTTGCTCCTTGGCGTAGAACTCTTCCATATTTCTGGCCAGTTCTTCCTGAAGGTTCATTGTGGAGTACTTGTCATTACTGTACGGAGCGATCTGAATATCCGATGTCTGCGTAAAATCACTGTGTGCAGGCTGTACAGGCGTCTGTACAGGCTGTACGGGCTGAGCAGTCTGTGCAGGCATAGGATTTCCGTTTCCCTGCAGATTATTACTTGCATTTGAAAGTATTGACCCCGTACTGCCATCCATAGGTGCGGTTTCATAAGGGCTCGCACCTTTTGCATATATAGGCATCGACTGTGTCTCGTATATATGAACAGTCTCTTCTGTTTCACCTGTAGGAATCTTCGGAGCATCGTATACTCCGTCATATTTTTGCTGCTGCTCTTTTGTAAGCGGAGAATGCTGCATCTTTAATTCGAGAGCTTTCCTGACATACGGACCGTCCCCGAACCAAAGCGCAAGTTCATCACAGGTTTCAACGCATTTTGTTTCCTGCCCGTCCTTATGATACAAAAGCGCAAGTTCATAAGCCCATTTTTCCGTATATTCCGCCCTTTTGAACTCTTCCAGAAGAGAAATCTTCTCTTCAAGGGGCACATCCTGAGCATCATAAATCTTATAAAGCAGAACATATCTGTTTGTGTCGTGGGGTTTTAGGTGAACGTATTCCCTGTAGTAGTCGATCGCATCGGGAATCTCATCAAGCTTAATGGCAAGCTCGCAAAGGGCATAGACAACATTTGCCCTGTCGGGGTATCTTTCATAAGCCAGAAGAAGTATGTCTCTGGCTTCCGAGTAGTGCTTTGTGACTTTATAAATCTCGCTGACCGTACACAACATAGAGAAGCTCTTAACTCTTCTCCAATCGATCGTATCTGCTATGTCCATCGCTTCCTGGAAACGATGCTCTTTGATCAATGATTTTATCTGGTCGGCACAGACCTGATATTCGTATTTATCCAAAACAAAAACTCCTTAGGCACAACATATGCCCATTATTTCGCTATTTTATCATAGTCATTGTACTATGTCAAAATATTGGAAAGATCGGCAAACTGCTGCAAACTAAGGGCTTCCCCTCTTATCTTTTCTGAAATACCAAGCCCTGCAAGGGCTTTTTCAATATCTTCTTTTGTATAGTCAAGACCGGGAAAATTGGTGACAGCGTTTACAAGGGTCTTTCTCCTTTGGTTAAATGCGGCACGAATAAGAGAAAACATGAGTTTTTCATCTGCAACTTCAACCTCGGCCTCCTTGCGAACAGTCAATCTGATAACACCGGATCCGACTTTGGGCCGGGGCATAAAACAGTTCGGCGGAACATTTGCCGCAATGTATGTATCGGCATAATACTGAACAGCCAGAGACAGTGCTCCGTAATCCTTTGTTCCGGGACCTGCCTGCATTCTCTGGGCCACTTCCTTTTGTACCATTATCGTAATGCTCTCAACAGGCAGATGATTTTCTAGAAGGCTCATCACAATGGGCGTGGTAATATAATATGGAAGATTGGCAACAACTTTGACACTCATTCCCGAAAACTCGTCTCTTATCAGCTTATCAAGATCTGTTTTCATCACATCCGCATTTATGATCTTAACGTTGTCATATCCGGACATGGTTTCGCTTAGTATGGGTATGAGCTCCTTATCTATCTCTATTGCGACTACTTTTGATGCAGCTTCGCACAGTCGCTGTGTCATAGTCCCGATTCCCGGACCTATCTCAATGACACCGTCCCCCTTCCCGATAAGAGCCGCATCAACTATCTTATCAAGGACATGCTCGTCTATCAGGAAGTTCTGCCCGAATCTTTTTTGGAATGAAAAACCGTATTTATTTATAATACTTGCCGTGCTTTTTGCGCTTCCAAGATCTGCCATTATTTTCCGAATAACCTCACCGCATTATTGTATGTGACTTCTTCGACCTCCTGTACGGATATCCCTTTGATATCCGCAATTTCCCTGATTATATACGGAAGATACTCCGATGTGTTCCTCTTACCCCTGTTCGGAACCGGTGCCATATAGGGTGAATCCGTTTCGGTCATTATACGCTCAAGAGGGGTGTACTCAACTACTTCCTTCAGTTTTCTGCCGTTTTTAAAGGTAACAACTCCTCCGACTCCGATATAGAACCCCGCATCCAAAAACTGCCTTGCAACCTCAACACTGTATGAAAAGCAATGTATAATGCCCCCGACCTTTTCTGCATTTTCGGCCTTTATAATATCATATGTATCCTTTGCTGCCTCTCTTGAATGCACAATGATCGGAAGCCTTGTCTCAAGGGCAAGATTTATCTGTCTTGCAAACCATTTCTTCTGTATGTCGCGCTCCGGCTCATCCCAGTAATAATCAAGTCCTATTTCGCCTATTGCCACTACATTATCATCTTCCGTATATTCTTTAAGCTGTGCCATATCATCTTCCGTAAGATCTTTGCACTCTTCCGGATGAACCCCAACCGCCGCCAGAAACTCAGGGTATTTATGAGCAAGTTCCACGCTCGCCCGGCTCGAATCCATTGACGCACCGATGTTAACAAATCTGCCCACGCCCGCTGCCAGGGCTCCTCTTATGGCATCTTCCCTGTCATCGTCAAACGCCTTGTCATCAAAATGTGTATGTGTTTCGTAGATCATGTATATCTCCGGTCCTGGTCAAATATTATCATTGTGCCGATTTTTCCTAAAAAATCCTTGCAATTCAAAAAACATTATAATATAATAGCACTTGCGTTACAAATCGGATGCGCGCTTAGCTCAGTTGGTAGAGCAC
>DEEW01000046.1:866-2010 GCA_002350465.1 Lachnospiraceae bacterium UBA2868 | reverse complement strand
GGTTCGAATCCTGTCACTCCGATTTTTTTATGCCCAATTCTACTTTTTTTCTACCCATTTGCTTTTATTCTGAAGTTAATCCCCAAAAACATGGAAAACTCTCTATAAACTATATTTTGTTGTCAAGTTACTGTTCGATGTTGTGGTCAGTGTATTCCTTAAGTGTAATGACACTGGTCATTTTGTCAGAGATTTCTCTCTTTGCTTCTTTGTCTTTTACTTTTGCATAGATCTTAAGAGTGGTCTCATAGTCTGCATGACCTACCCATTTCTGAATGCTCTTTACATCCATGCCCTGATGAACAAGGATGGATACGCATGAGCTTCTAAGACCGTGAAGTGTTATGCCCTGTGGAAGCTCCGGCATCTTGATGATCAGACCTTTGAAAGTCTTGGTTGGATAGTCTGGATAGTAGAGCTTACCATTGGCATGCTTGAAGATATACTCATTCTCAATATAGCAGTTGCCGAAGAGCTTTCGATTAAAATCTTCTTTGGTCTTAAGCTGTCTGAACATCTCTATCTGTTCGTCTGTCAGAGGGTATTCTCTGTTACTGGCGTCAGTCTTAGTTGAGTTGACGTAATTGACAGTCATACCTTTTGTGACAGTGTGGTTGATGCTCATTGTTTTAGAATTAAAATCGATTGCAGACCAGCGAAGGCCAAGGAGCTCTTCTCGCCTTAAGCCAAAGAATAGGGCAACGTAGTACATTTCATAGCAATCAAGTTCCTTGATGTTGTCCAGGAATGTCTGCGCTTCTCCATAAGAGAAGAATTCATCTTCTGTATTTTTTTCTTTGGCATACTTGAGCGCCAGCTTCTTGTTTATGACTACTTCTTTTGCCGGATTGTAGGCTACTATGCCTTCTTTTACAGCCTTATCCAGAATGGTGCTAAGGAGAACTTTGATGTCTTTTACTGTTCTCTGCTGAAGATGTCGCTCCTCAAACAGCTCATCCAAAAAGCACTCCACCATAGACTCGGTTATTTCCTTAACTTTTATATCTCCAAAGAATTCTTTTATACTGTTTCCTCTATAAAAATAAGAAGAGGAGGTTGTGTCGGAAACCTCTCTCTTCTTTTTGTTTAGGAAATTATCAATATAGTCTGCTAAGGTTAAATTTCTGTCTGTGGAAACATCAGT
>DEEW01000046.1:413-773 GCA_002350465.1 Lachnospiraceae bacterium UBA2868 | reverse complement strand
CTTTACATTTTCAGCGGTATCTTTAAGGCCGGTGGAAATCCACTGCTTCTGTCTGACCTTAACGCCGTCTTTCATAATGTGCTGGTAAGAGATTATATAGAGATAACCACTCTTACCCTGAATTCCGGTGGCTCTTTTGCCATCTTTCTTTGGTTTTGCCATGAATTAACTTGCCTCCTTAATGAATTCCATGTCAGGATACATGAATTCCAGAAGATATAACTTTGGAACTCTGTACTTACCTGCGATCATCATGGATTTGATTGTGCCATTCTGGAGATATTCATAAACCTTGTTTCTTCCGATCTTTAAGATCTTCATGATATCTTTTATGCTCAGCACATCATCATATTCTGTCAG
>DEEW01000046.1:0-311 GCA_002350465.1 Lachnospiraceae bacterium UBA2868 | reverse complement strand
TTGCATCTCTTCGATCCAGCATTGCCAGTTTCAATTTGCGATTAGCTCGCTGCTTTGCTCGTGTTTTCAAACTTATCATCCTCCTTTCAAACACGCTTAATAATGGTTTTTGTATCGTCGACATCCGGCTTTGTTTTGGGAAACACTTTTGGTGACATCCAATCATCCGGGAAACTACGGGTTCTTTCGAACCGGTTTATTTAGTTTTCTAATAGCTTTTTATGATTTATATCATCTTAAGCTATATTTATAATAGCAATATTATTTTTATATGTCAATATTAGGATAAGCTATATTTATATAAATAATAT
>DEEW01000043.1:6234-6893 GCA_002350465.1 Lachnospiraceae bacterium UBA2868 | reverse complement strand
TATTGCCATCATGGCAATCCTTGTTGGTGTACTTGCACCGCAGTTTATTAAGTTTGTTGAAAAATCAAGAGAATCAACAGATCTTCAGAATGTAGATGAAATAAAAACTGCCTTGGAAGCTTATGTTGCTGATAAAGGCGATAGCGCTACTTATACTATTACTTGCACAAAGAATCCAGGAAGTATTGTATGTAGCTGCACTGAATTGGATGAATATGGTATTGACGATGCAGGGGTAAAAACAAAGTCCAAAGCGTGGGATGCTAATTTTGTTTGGACATATCAAAATTTTNNTTTTAAGTGGACATTAACAACACCTGCCGCAGCGACATATTACAATTCCGATGGTACAGAGGTAACACCATAATAGCTACAGGGATTATTTCTAGTCGGTCGGCAGGAAAAAGTTGAATGCTGCAAATGGATAGAATTAGTATACTATCACCGGTATTCATCTTCGGTATCCTCATCGGCAGTTTCCTGAATGTCTGCATCTACAGGATACCGAAGGGTGAAAACATAACCACAACACGTTCCCACTGCATGGCCTGTGGGAACGTGATCAAGTGGTACGACCTGATTCCCGTAATTAGTTACATTCTGCTCAGAGGGAAATGCAGGTTCTGCAAGACTAAGCTTTCCGTTCAATATCCTATAAT
>DEEW01000043.1:1442-6011 GCA_002350465.1 Lachnospiraceae bacterium UBA2868 | reverse complement strand
GGATTACAGCCGTGAAACCAATAGCGCAAGAGGAGCGTTTTTTTCATGGATGCCATTGACACTTAGCGATCATCTGATAGGAGCGGTTGCGGTTTCCGGTTTTCTCCTGATTCTGTACCTTGCCACAAAGGGACGGGGCATAGGCGGAGGAGACATCAAGCTTATGGCAGCCGCAGGATTATTCCTCGGATGGAAGAACTGCATCCTTGCATTTGTTATTGGATGCATACTGGGCTCAATAATACACCTGATCAGAATGAAAGTATCAAAACAGGACCACGTGCTTGCGTTCGGTCCGTACCTTGCAGCAGGTATCTTCATCGCAAGCTTATGGGGAGAGAGAATTGTAAATGCTTACCTCGGAGCATTTACAGGTTAACATAACATCGGTCGAATGATTTTGACTCAAGAGGGTAATAAGGGACAGAAGACAACAAATAGGAGACTTACATGGCGACTAAAGTATTGTCGATCTCACTGGGGAGTGAGATCGTAAAGGTCTGCGAGGTAATGCTTGCGGGCAAAAGGAAAGTACAGGTATTTAATGCGATAGACCTCATAGTTCCCGAGGGCTTATGTGAAGACGGTGTTATTCTTGATGCCGAATCTCTTGCAGAAGCAATCAAGCAGGGACTTAAGGGCGAGGGATTTTCTGCGAAGAAGATCGTGTTTACGATCAATTCCAAGCGTATCGCCAACAAAGAGGCGATTATTCCATTCTGTAAAGAGAACCGTATCAAGGACATAGTTCAGATAAACGCGTCAGAGTATTTTCCTATTTCGAACCTTGATAATTACACGTTCAATCATTCGATAATCGAGGTTGTACAGAATGAGAGCGTGAAAAACTACAGGTTGTCGGTAACGGCAACACCTAATGAGCTGATAGAACAGTACTATGAGCTTGCAAGGGCGATGGGGATGAGCGTTGAGGCAATCGACTACTCAGGTAACTCCATCCTGCAACTCTTAAAGCTTCAGACCGCGGGCGAGGGCGTGGATGCCGTGCTTCAGGTCGGAGCTGAGAATACTGTTGTAAATATAATGAACGGATCGACGATGGTCATGCAGCGAAGCGTGCCGTACGGCCGCCTGTCTCTCGCCGATGCCGTAAAATCATCCGCGAACGTATCTGACGAAGAAGCAGACGAGATGCTGATGCAGGATGATATCGGAGATCTTGCATCAAAGTACGGGGATGTGGCGGATGCAGTCCGCACTATGCTTTCAAGCATCGGACGAATACTGGAATTCTACCGTGCAAGAAATGCCGAAAATCCTGTCGAGCGCGTGTTTGTCATCGGTGATGTATCTTCAATAGCAGGGNNCCTGATCTGATCAATAACGAGATGGATTACGAGGTTCAGGTTGTTGAGCGGCTCCGTGGCGTTGAGATCAAGAACCATAAGGTTTTAAGCGATGAGATAGTAGCTAATTATCTTGCAAATATCGGTGCCGTTATTGCTCCTCTGAGGATAGCGATCGATGAGGCACGCCAAAAGGGTGAGAAGGCAAAGAGCGACAAACTTCCGTGGTGGATACTGATCTTTGCTGCGGTTATCGCCATTGCAATGTGCGGTGGGATTTTATTCGTGTACTACACGAACAAGCAGGAGAATGATTCACTTAGGGCGCAGATCGCGGCGCTTGGGGATGTGGAGAATCTTCAGGCTGAATATGACAGAGCACAGGCTGATCTTCAGACAATGCAGAACTGGTATGACACAACGAAAGGTGGAAATGAGACACTTGCAAGATTTGTTGATGATCTTGAGAAGGTGCAGCCGAGCGCGGTGGCGATTACGAAGCTGACGTCTAGTGCCGGTGAAGTTACTATACAGGGAAACAGTTACGGAAAGCCCGCAACAGCGGAGTTCGTAATTCAGTTAAAGCGTCTTCCCTACATCCAGAATGTTAAGGTTGATTATATTAATGAGAGTATAAAGGATTACTCGGCTGACGATTCTTTCCAGTTGACATTAACATTGCTGTATCAGGATCCTAAACAGTCTGACGCGGATGATAGTGAGGCAGCCGAACCGGTGGCTGAGGAGAGTTCGTTGCCCGAGAATACCGAAGAGGCAGCGGAAATTCCGGTATCAGAGGATTCGGAAACTGCAGAAACCGGTGCAAATGAAGAAGGAAATGCTGTAGAGGACTCTGTAGAAATTGAGGAAAGCTCTGAAGATGGCGGGGCAAGACCGGTTGAAGGAGGTGTTGAGTAATGTCGGATAGAGATAAGAAATTACTTGTATACCTCGGAGCACTTATCATTGTGGCAGCAGCATATTTCCTTGTCGGTCGCCCGTATCTTGACAAGATTGACCAGCAGTCAGCCGAGAAAATGCAGCTCACATCAGAACTCAATGAAAAGCGTAAGGCGTTTGAGAATAAGGAGATGTATGAGCAGGGAATAATCGAGGCAACTGATAAGATTAATGCCATCATCGAGGAATTCCCGGAAGACAACTCCGACGAGAAATCGATCATGTTTGCATCACACGCCGAAGCAGACGTTCCGATATGGTTTAACCAGATGAAGTTCGCAGAAGAGACTCGAAGTATGATAAACGGCGAGGAAACGGAAAGTGCATCGGATGTTGAACAACAACAGCTTGAAGAGAATGTAGCCGCCGCTGAAGGTGAAAGTGAGGGCGGCGACGGTNNCGGTGGAAGAGGCGAAGGAGAAGCTGCCCCCGAGGCAGGAGAATCGGGAGGAGGCACCGGGATCGGTGATCTGATGTACAGAAACACCGAACTTGGACTAAATTTTGAGACCCAGTATAACGGATTCAAGAATCTCCTCGCATACATTCGTGATTATGAAGACCGTATGGTTATTAAGGATATAGATGTTTCGTACAATGCGATGTCCGGAATTGTTACGGGAAGTATGGTTCTGTCGCAGTATGCGATTCTGTCGCCTACGAGAGAACTTCCGGATGTTATAACCGATGTTGATAATCTCGGAACTGAAAATATATTCCTGAATGCGAATTACGGTGGCACGATTTTGGATTTGATCGCAGAAGTTTACTCCGATTTTGTAAGTATGCTGCTTGGCGATCTGCCCGAAGAGGCACTTGATGAACTTGGAACTGATTACTTCGTAAAAGTGAATGCGGTTACCGATAATACAAACGGCAAGACCATAGGTCGTGCCGATGATACTACTGAATCGACCTACATTACGAGTGCATCGAATAATAAGGAAGATGTTTCGTTCAGAGTATCCGGTTCGGGCGGAAGCTATTCAGTTACATATAAGGTGGGAAAATCCGAGTATACGGATACTATTGAGAAGGCATCTGACGGGAAGGTTTACATCCGTGTAGTTTCAACGTCAAGAATGGGCGGCGATGATGAAAGTGCTGTAAGCCTACGTGTTTCAAATGAATCGGATATTCCGGTTGTAGTCAATATCGAGGGTGACGATTCTGAGAACCCGAGAGTAAGTGTTGTTGAAAGATCCGGAAACGTGACAGTAAACGGTGGACAGTAAGAGATACTGATGGTAAGAGCACAGGTTACGAGAAAACTGAATAACGATAAAGGATTCTCACTGGTTGAGCTTATCATTGTCGTGAGTATATTAGCAATCGCGGCAGTTCCTCTTATGAAATCAATGGGTATGGCTGCCAAGACAAATGCTAAGGCACAGTCTATCCAGAATGCGACCAGCTTGGGGGAGAGGATTATGGAGGAAATGAAGAGTCTCTCCAAGGATGAAATGGTTAATAAGTATGGACCGACTGGAACTAATCAGCTTGTCGATAATGGGTCGAATTATGTAATAACAATTCCAAATATGACGGCGACTCAGGGTGAAAAATTTGATGTAAAGGTTACAGTTGATAAGGCTACATATTCGAAGAATACAGAGTATAACCCCAGTGATGCAAAGGAAAATGTAATGTCTGCAAATACTCTGCTCCTTCCGCGAATCGAGGATATAGACACGCTGTCTCAGGCAGTTCTGTCATCTACCAAGGAGTTTAACAGGTATGATGTGGATGCACAGAATTTTTTTAATCAGAAATTAGCTGATTATCCGTCGCACACTGCAACCATAGCATCAAAGACCGTAGACATTGTTAAGGAAGATGTTACATATCCTACAGGCGTCAAAGTTAAGGCCTCCATAACCTACACTGACAATGCCTCACCTGCTAATAAATATGTCAGGGATTTGTACACAGGGACATTTGTTCCTATAGAGAAGGATGGTTCTACTACAGAATATAAACCTCTTGATAGCAATATTTATATATTCTATACGAAGGGTGTAATTGCGGAGACTATCAATATAATAGATGAATCATCATATGTTAACCCTGAAGATTCAACGTCGGATGATTCGCACAGAATATACTTTATAAGGCAGAATAGTTCGGATAAGACAGGCCCTGTAGCGATAAATATGATAAGCAGAAACAAAACTACGGGAGCTGTTCTCGGGTCGGGAGTGCTTAAATATACAGGTTTGGACGTACTTGATACGGATGGTACGCAAAAATACGGCAAGATAAAGTTGCTTACAAACCTCGACCCGACAAACATTGACAATGA
>DEEW01000043.1:0-1426 GCA_002350465.1 Lachnospiraceae bacterium UBA2868 | reverse complement strand
ATATTACGGTTGAGCTTACAAGAGACGGTGTGGAATATGCAAAACTCAATTCCACTAAGAGTGCAAGCGATAAAATCACACCATAGGATGCTTCCCTTATTATGACGTAGGTGAGAGAATGGATAAACAGTACGTTGGAAAATTTCAAAAACGCTTGAATAATGAAGGCTCAACACTTATTACAGTGATAGTTGCCATTGCCTTTGTAACCATACTTGTGACGATAATACTCGGAACAACCGTTGTTAATGTGCGTATGAAGGGAATAGACAGACGTACACACGATGATTTTTACTATGCAGAGAAAAGTTTGAATGACATATATACCGGGCTGGGGCAGGAATTTGTGCAGATTGCCGGTGATGAATATGAAAAGTCATTTAATAAGGTTGGTATAGAGGATCCTTCAGGTGACGACTTTAATATGGCAGAGACTGCGGAGAAGGATTTTCGCAAGAACTTTGTGAAAGAAGTGTATGATAAATTTACCGCCACTGATGCCGATGGGTTAAAGACTGCACTTGATGCCGATGGGTTAAAGGCTGCACTTCAGAAGTATGTTTTACCATCATCAAAGGGTGTTGTTGAAAGCGTGGGGTATCCGGTTGTATATCAGACCAAGGACGGCTCGACGGCAACTGAAAGTAATGCAGATAGGGTTGTTATAAAGGATGTTACCGTATCAGTCACGGACTCATCGGGATTTCAGTCGGTTATTTCCACGGATATTGTTATAAACACACCGACAGTTGATTTTCTAGGAACCAATGCGGATGTATCGGATTATGGGCTTATTGCCAATGAAGGATTATATATTAAGGGTAATGCGAAGATAACCGGAAACGTATATGCGGGAGTGGATTCAGATGAGTATGATAATAGCTTTACCGAAGTTACCGACTCTAACGCAAGAGACGGAGTCTACGGAGGAATCAATATCAGTAATGGCACAGCGGAATTTAAAGGGAATTATATAGTATCAAAGGGTGACATCAATCTATCGGGTACAAAACCTCAGCTTAAGGTTTATACGCCGGACTCGACAGGCGGAACGGATATGAATCTTGCGAATCTCTGGTTTACGTCACTTTGTATATTGTCAAAGGCAGCACCGGACGGCTCGAGTCCTGCTACTAACCCTGCGGTCGATATTAATGCCAATGTATTTGCCCTTAACGATCTGCTGATTAATGCGGATAACACTAGCGTTAAAATAAACGGTAACTATTACGGATACAATGACAAGACACTTACTTTGTCAACACTTGGAGTGGACTCTTCCAAACGTGAGGACGGAGTCAGTTCCGCTATAGTCGTAAACGGTTCAAAAGCCTATCTTGATATGAAGGATATCAATAATCTGGTACTTATGGGTAAGGCATATATTGATTTTACTTCCGATAGTTCAACTGATCCCGGAACAGTT
>DEEW01000170.1:11367-11780 GCA_002350465.1 Lachnospiraceae bacterium UBA2868 | reverse complement strand
GAGGAAGAAGATCTTGCCGGACAATTCAACATAATGAGCATTCCGACGATTAAGGTGTTCAAGAACGGCAAAGAGAGCGCTTCGGCATTAGGAGTACAACCTATCGAAAAACTGCTTGAACTTGTTGAAGGCTGATCAAACTGATATAATCTTATTAATACTTACTTAATCGCTGGAGGTGGATCATGGCTTGTTTTTTAGTACCGGCTTCGGAAGCCGTTGTAACAACTGTTGCACAGAAGATAATTGAATCAAAAGAAAAAAAGGATAATGTTCAGGGAAATGAATCCGTAAATGAGATTCCGAAAGTCAGGTTCTCGGAAAAATTGTCATGGCTTAACAAAATGCTTTGGGGAGGAAGTGCACTTCTTGCTTTTGAGCATGTATGGCATGGCGAGGTTATACCGACTGCT
>DEEW01000170.1:8350-11361 GCA_002350465.1 Lachnospiraceae bacterium UBA2868 | reverse complement strand
ATGCTTGCCGAAATGGGCACAGCCGGTGTCGGGATGGCAGTTCTTGTTACCCTTGTTTGGGGTGGAATGGTTGCTGCGTCCGGTGTGATTGAGCGTAGAAAAGAGAATTCGGTAAAGGAGGAAGCTTAGCATGACACTTCTTGTAACTGTATTTGCGGCTATAATCAGCACGATTTTATGGTACAGGAAAGCACCCGACAACTCCATGCAGCTTGGAACACTTTGTCTTATGTACTGGGGTGCATCAATAATGTGGCTTGTTGATGCGATCGTGGAATACTCCGAAGTCGGAGCCGAATTCTTCAGTCAAAGCGGAGCCGATATGTTAAACGATTTATACCTTGGCCTATCGGTTGTGGCGCTGGGGCTGATCATATGGCTTGTCATATTGTTTATTAAAGATCCCAGAGGTGTTATCAGAAATTCACTGATTAAAAACAACTGACTAATTATACGGGCGGTTTTGTTTTTACGAAACCGCCTTTACTTATGGCAAACAGAGGGAATTCCGAAAACAAGAGATGAACAGTGATATCAGAGCAATTCTTGAAGATGTAAGAGACAAAAGAATACCGGTGGAAGAGGCAGTCTTAAGACTTAAAGAGATGCCCTTTGATGATATTGATTTTGCAAAGGTTGATACACACCGCAAGCTTCGTCAGGGAAGTGCCGAAGTGATATACGGTGCGGGAAAATCAGCAGAGCAGATAAGAGGAATAGTTGCTTCAATGAGAAAGAACGGGCAGGACAGTATTTTGATCACCCGCCTTTCGGATGAGGCCTACCGGGAATTGTCTGATATAGATAACATATGTTATCATAAGGAGGCGCGTATAGCCGTATGCGGCAGTATGCACACGCCGGACGGTATAGGAAAGATCGTTGTTGCAACAGCTGGAACAAGTGATATTCCTGTTGCCGAGGAGGCTGCGGTTACAGCCCAGTTTCTCGGAAACGAAGTAGTCAGGCTGTATGATGTGGGTGTATCGGGACTACATAGATTACTTGCGCATCTTGATGATATAATGAGCGCAACTGTGATCATAGCCATTGCGGGGATGGAGGGTGCACTTGCAAGCGTTATCGGGGGTCTGTCGGATTGCCCTGTAATTGCTGTTCCCACCAGTGTGGGCTACGGAGCGGCATTTGAGGGCCTTACGGCACTTCTTGCAATGCTCAATTCCTGTGCCAGCGGTGTATCCGTTGTAAATATTGATAACGGCTTCGGAGCAGGATATGTTGCAAACATGATCAATCACATCAATAAATGAATTGTCCGATATTATTGACAGAAGGCAGGAAGCATTTATGAAAACGTTATTTCTTGATCTTGGAATGGGCGCTGCGGGCGATATGCTGACGGCGGCTTTATATGAGCTTTTGGATGAAAACGGGAGAAAATCATTTATTGATAAAATGAATTCCCTCGGGCTTACGGACGTAAAAGTATCTGCCGAAAAAACAAGCAAGTGCGGAATATGCGGTACCCACATTACCGTTAGCGTAGGAGGTCACGTTGAGGGAGAACATCATCACGATCATGAGCATCATCATGAACATGAGCATTCCCACAGCGGGATGCATGAGATAAGTCATATTATTTCAGACATGCCGGTTTCCGAAAACGTAAAAAAGAATGCATTAAGTGTATATAATATAATAGCCGAGGCAGAGAGCAGGGTTCACGGCGAGAACGTTGAACTTGTCCATTTCCATGAGGTTGGTGCAATGGATGCGATTTGTGATGTAACCGCGGTATGTATTCTTCTGGAGATGCTTGATGTTGACAGGATCTATGCCACACCTGTGTGCACCGGCTTCGGAAAAGTGAAGTGCGCTCACGGAATACTTCCGGTTCCGGCACCCGCAACGGCCAATATTCTGACAGGAATCCCGTGCTATGCAGGGAATACCGAAGGAGAGTTGTGCACCCCGACAGGAGCGGCTCTTGTTAAGTTTTTTGTGGATGAGTTTACCCGGATGCCGGAGATGAAGGTAAGTAAGATCGGCTACGGAATGGGAAGCAAGGATTTTGAGACGGCAAACTGCATAAGAGCATCTCTTGGCACATCGGGAGGAGATAAGGACAGTATCACAGAACTGTCATGCAACGTTGATGATATGACCCCGGAGGCCATCGGATTTGCAACTCAGAGATTACTTGAAGAAGGTGCGGCGGATGTTTACACAATTCCCATAGGGATGAAAAAATCACGTCCCGGGATAATGATAACCGTTATGTGTAAAGATGCGGATACGGAAAAGTTTGTTTCCCTGATGTTCAAATATACAACAACTATCGGTATACGGCAGAATAAGTTTAACAGATATACCCTCACACGTAGATGCGACAAGATCGATACCCCTTTTGGTAAGGTAGGTGTCAAGATATCCGAAGGCTACGGAGTTACAAGAAAAAAATACGAGTATGACGATATTTCAAAAATCGCAAAAGAAAAATCAATGTCACCCGATGAGGTAATAAGGAAAATATCGGATGAATAAAATTGTATGCATTACAGGGACAAACGCCTCCGGAAAAAGCGGACTTGGTATAGAACTTGCCCGTCATTATGATGCGTGGATCATTTCCGCGGATTCAAGGCAGGTATATAAAGGTCTGGATCTCGGGTCGGGGAAAGTCACTGCCGAAGAAATGAAAGGCGTCAAACACTATCTTATAGATGTTGCCGAGCCCAATGATTTCTTTTCACTGTCGCATTTTCAGAAGATGGCATACAGTGCAATAGACGAGACACTTGATGGGGGGCATAAAGCTTTTCTGGTGGGCGGAACCGGTCTGTATGTAAATGCTGTTGTTGATGGGTACGATCTTTCGGGACCCGCACCGGATATGGACATCCGTAGGAACATAGAACAAAAATCATCCGATGAACTGATTGAAATTATCAAAGAATATAACCCGGAGGCACTTGATAAACTTGACCTTGATAATAAGAGAAGGCTCGAAAGAGCAGCAGAAAAAGTACTTGCCGGAGAACTGAAGGAAA
>DEEW01000170.1:7968-8333 GCA_002350465.1 Lachnospiraceae bacterium UBA2868 | reverse complement strand
CGGTATGAGAGCCTTATAATAGGTGTTACATGGCCAAGGGAAGAACTTTACGAGAGAATAAAGATAAGGCTTGATAAGCGTCTTAATGAGGGTATGATAGAAGAGGTTGAAGAACTTCGAAAAAACGGTGCTTCGGATGATTTTTTATACAAACTCGGTCTTGAATACAGATATATACTCATGTACCTGCGCGGAGAATTTGAGGATTACGACAGCTTTTACAACAAACTGTATATGGAGATAAGGCATCTTGCCAAGGAACAGATGACATGGTTCCGCAAGCGTAATGATATAATCTGGATAGACATGAAATCTGATCCGATGGGACGGTGTTGTAGTCTTATTGAAGAATTTTACGGACTATA
>DEEW01000170.1:818-7950 GCA_002350465.1 Lachnospiraceae bacterium UBA2868 | reverse complement strand
TTATGAGGAATGGCAGATAGACTATGGATTATTTGACTAAATTTGAGGCCGGGTTTCTGATAATTACTTTTTTGTTCATGGTCGGAAGTACATTCGGATGGACTATTGAACTTTTTTTCAGAAGATTTATATCGACGGCTAATCCACAGAGAAAATGGATCAATCCCGGCTTTCTCACAGGCCCGTGCCTTCCGTTGTACGGGTTTGGGCTTGTTGCACTTTTTGTGATGTCGCTGCTTCCTTTTGTGGGGAGGGGTATAACCGTAAGACTTGAGGCGGAAGAAATAACGGTTGCCATACTTGCCATGGGCGTTATGATGACTGTTATAGAGTTTATTGCCGGGCTCATATTTATTAAGGGTCTGAAAGTTAAACTTTGGGATTATTCCAATGAAAGGTTTAATATCGGCGGGATAATATGTCTCAAGTTTTCACTTATTTGGACAGTCCTTGCGGCAGTGTATTACTTTTTTATCCAGCAGTATGTCATAAAGCTTGTAAAATGGTTTGCGGATAATATTGCGTTTACTTTTGTAGTAGGTATGTTTTATGGCATATTGATTATAGATCTTTGTTACTCATTTAACGTTGTGGGTAAAGTCAGAAGATTTGCCATTGATAATGAGATAGTTGTCAAGTATGAGGCACTCAAAGAAGAGATTCGCCGGGATACGGACAATATCAAAAAGAAAGGAAGATTTCTTCTTGCTTTTAATCCGGAGGGAAAGCTTTCGGATAAGATGGAAGAGAGCCTTGAAAAGATAAGTGAGATATTTACCTGGAGGTAGAAAATGGGATCAATAATTGCGATGAGTCTGGTTGCCGTTGCCGGACTTGTGGCTGTTTCACAGTATTATTCATATGCTCCCGTGGCTGTTTCAAACAGGAGCAGAGTACAGTATATGTTCCTGACATTTTCGGTGGCTGCAATGTCAGTTGTTGCGATCGTGCTTAATGTAATCTATCCGCATCCTGCCGGATTTGTTCTGTACGCACTGGAAAGATTTCTCAAAGTGCTTATTATGGGCGAGACTATACTTCTTTCCGAAAATATGGTGGAAATTGATAAAAAGTATATCTCGATTTTCATATCGGTCGTATCCTACTCGGCTGTATTCCTGTTCTTTATTGATACGGTGATGCAGGGAGGAAGGCTGGAAAGAGGGGAATTCGGAATATATTTTGATCCTGTTGCACCGTGGCATCAGGCAATATATTTTGTGTATTATGTTTTTTACGTTGTCATTCTGATAATGTTTATAGTTTACAAAGGTGCTGCAGTCTACCGGAAAAGTGAAAAAAAAGATCTCCTGCTTTTGCTTCTTGTGTACGCATTTTCGGCTGCCGGGTTTATATCCGAGCAGTTCATAATTGTTTACCGACTTCCGTACATTCCGATTGTGATAGTGTTCAGCCTTATATCCGCCATTATAATGCGAAAGCTTCTCATATATCATGATTCCATAACACTGTCCCCGTCTCATTTCGAAAAGGAATTTGACAAAGGCAGAACCGATGTTGTATTTATTCTGGACAATCAGCTCAAGATCGTATACCAGAACAAAAGGGCCGAAGTGCTTTCACAGCTTCTCGGGGATGAATTTGTGGGACGTAAGCTTAATGAGGTATTTAATTTTTCTCCAAGTGCTTATTCCCAGATTATTCAGGATAAGGATGAGAATGCATTCGGAATAAGTGCCGATTATCCGGCCAGTGATCGGCATGTCAACATGGTCATAAATCATAAGCTTGACAGCTTCGGTGATGTACTGGCAACAATAGTGTACGTTTATAACATGGAGGAATTTGAAAAAGCCGGAAATCTCATCAGTGATCTTGAGGAAGAAAGCGGCGAAGAGATGATCAGGAATGCTCTCAGGATCACTAAAGATGCGCGCATTCTCATTGTTGATGATGATATTCTCTTTCTTAATGTTTTTCAGCGCCTGCTCAAGCCTTATGAGGTAGATGTAACAAGAGCGGCAAGCGGAAAAGATGCACTTACTGCAATAGAAAATCATGCTTACGACATCATCTTTATTTCGTACGAGATGGAGAACGGCCGGGGAACGGATATAGTTACGAACATTCGTAATACCGGCGGGGATTATTGCAGGAATGTTCCCATCGTGTTTACAACAACCGCGGATATCAATGACGTTTTTGTGGGATTTCTTGAGGCCGGATTTAATGATTATCTTGAAAAGCCTGTATCGCGCAGAGCCCTTAATTCCGTTCTGACCAGATGGCTGTGGGTAAGACTCGAAGATGAGAATTCGGAGGATGTCCAGAAGGATAACAGGTTTTTGCCGCAGTACAACGAACTTAACACACTGGCGAATGATGCGGAAAAGATGTATTCCGACAGGAAATACGAAATGTTCGGATACTGTGTTAAGGGAATCGAAAAAAACAGTAAGCGACTCGGCCTGAACGATATTTCCGATCTTTCATCGGAACTGGAAGAGGCGATTATGTTTGAAGATTTTCAGCGAATGGGACAGTTGTTTAATAAACTTCGTGCAGGAATAAGAGATGCGATCACCATCAGGTGATCGCACTTTTAATCATTCCAGATTCTTGAATGCGGTAGACAACATGAGTTTAATGCGGTTGAGCTGATTGACTTCACTCGCACCCGGATCGTAATCTATGGCAACTATATTCGCTTTCCTGTATTCCCGTCTTATAGCTTTTATAACTCCCTTACCGACAACGTGATTGGGCAGACACCCGAAAGGCTGGGTGCATACTATGTTTAGCACATCGTTGTGAATAAGTTCCATCATTTCTCCGGTCAAAAACCATCCCTCACCTGTCTGATTTCCGATATCAACAATGGACTTGGCATATTCGGCAAGTGTCTTGATATGAACAGGCGGAACAAAATGTTTGCTCTCGCGAAGAGCCTTTACCGATGCACCCCTGACGCGCTCGATAGCCCATATTCCGACTGACGCAATAGCAGCGGTGCTCATTTTAGTGCCCAAGTGATCGGCCTTGTATTTCTGGTTATAGAAGCAGTACTGCAGAAAATCAAGAAGATCGGGCATTACCGCCTCTGCGCCCTCGGCTTCAAGCAGGTTTACAAGATCGTTGTTTGCGGTAGGAGAGAATTTAACCAGTATTTCACCGACAACTCCGACCCGGGGTTTTTTAATATTTTCATTGATCGGAAGCGCATCAAACTCTTTTACGATCTGTTTACAAATCCTGTAAAATGTAGGTATTGAAATGTGATCCGATTCCACAAATTCACAGCATGGTTTGATCCATTTCTGATGAAGGGCATTTGCGGAGCCCGGTTCTAATTCATAAGGTCTCATTCTGTACAGACAACGCATAAAAATATCCCCTATGGCCGCAGCGCATATTCCGCGAAGCAGGAACTTGGGAGTGATCTTAAACCCGGGGTTGGATTCGAGCTTTGATAAGTTTAGCGATATTACAGGTATATCGGGATATCCGGCTTTTGCAAGAGCTCTTCTGATAAAACCGATATAGTTTGTGGCTCGGCATCCGCCGCCGGTCTGGCTCATAATGACAGCAAGATGATCCGTGTCGTATTTACCGGAAAGTATTGCATCCATAATCTGGCCGACAACTATAAGGGAAGGGTAGCAAGCGTCGTTATTGACAAACTGAAGTCCCATGTCTATTGCGGCTCTGTTTGAATTGTTAAGGACTATGAGATTATATCCTTCGGCGGTAAAGGCACTCTGCAACAGATCAAAATGTATCGGAGACATCTGCGGACAGAGAATAGTATATCTGTCGTCATACATCTGCCGGGTATATAACACCCGGTGATATGCGGAAGAATGAATGACTCTTGCTTCGCCTTTACGCCGTCTTATTTTGATAGCGGCAAGAAGTGAACGTATTCTGATCCTTGCTGCCCCCAGGTTGTTGACCTCATCAATCTTCAGGCAGGTGTATATTTTGTCACCTGAGCTTAATATATCGTTTACCTGATCGGTAGTTACGGCATCAAGACCGCAACCGAAAGAATTAAGCTGTACAAGTTCGATATCATCACGGGTTTTCACATATGTTGCCGCGGCATACAGTCTTGAGTGATACATCCACTGGTCCAGAACGACGATCGGACGGTCGGGGTCCTGCAGATGGGAGATGGAGTCCTCGGAGAGCACAGCGATGCCGTAAGAGTTGATCATTTCCGGGATGCCGTGGTTGATCTCCGGGTCCACATGGTAGGGGCGGCCAGCCAGCACGATGCCCTTGACATTGTGGTCCTCCATATATTTNNACGTCCTGCAAGAACGATCCCGCTCCTTCCCGTATCCTTCAGGAATCTAAGTACTTCCTCGCCTTTTTTCTGAATATCGCTTCTGGCGTTGTCAAGCTCTTCCCAGCCGGCCTTTGCCGCATAGTAGACTTCATCGGCAGGAATATCCGGGAATGCGGCAATAAGTCCTTTGGCAGCAATCTCGAATGTTGAGAATGCAAGGAACGGATTGTGAAATTTAACTTCTCCCCGGCAGATTTCTTCAACATTGTTTTTGATATTTTCGCTGTATGATGTAACTATAGGGCAGTTATAGTGATTGCTTGCCTTGGGGAATTCGTTGCGCTCGTAGAAAACACTGGGATAGAAAATAAGGGGTACCCCTTTTTTTATGAGCCACATAATATGTCCGTGTGCAAGTTTGGCCGGATAACACTCCGATTCACTCGGTATTGATTCGATCCCGAGTTCATAAATCCTGTGTGAACTGATAGGTGACAGGACTACGGAGTATCCGAGCTTTGTCAGGAACGTGAACCAGAATGGATAGTTCTCATACATATTAAGAACCCGGGGTACACCGATAACTCCGCGTTTTGCTTCCACCTCGGGAAGAGGCTCGTAATCGAACAGCCTGTGGAGTTTGTATTCATAGAGATTTGGAAGATTCTCCTCATTTTTGATCTTACCGATACCGCGCTCGCATCTGTTTCCCGATATAAACTGTCTGCCACCGGGAAACTTGTTGATTGTAAGCCGGCAGCTGTTTGTACAGCCTTTACATTTGGCCATTGAGGTCTCAAACGTAAATGCATTGATTTTATCAAGCGACAGCATTGAGGTTTCATGGTTATCTTCGTATCGCTCCCTTGCGATAAGCGCAGCGCCGAATGCACCCATGATCCCGGCGATGTCGGGACGGATAACTTCCACATCCGATATCTTTTCGAGAGACCGCAGAACGGCATCGTTATAAAAGGTTCCGCCCTGAACAACGATCTTTTTGCCGAGAGCCTTGGCATCCGAAACCTTAATAACTTTAAACAGGGCATTTTTGATGACAGAATACGCAAGCCCCGCGGAAATATCGGAAACATCGGCTCCTTCCTTCTGGGCCTGTTTAACCTTGGAATTCATAAATACGGTGCATCTTGTTCCGAGATCGATGGGATGTTTTGCAAAAAGCGCGGCCCTGGCAAAATCGGAAACCGAATAATCAAGGCTTCTGGCGAAGGTCTCGATAAATGAACCGCATCCGCTGGAGCAGGCTTCGTTTAGCAGTACGTTGTCAACGGCATGATTTTTGATACGGATACATTTCATATCCTGGCCGCCGATATCGAGTATGCAGTCCACATCAGGCTCAAAGAAAGCGGCAGCATAGTAGTGGGAGATCGTTTCAACCTCTCCTTCATCAAGCATAAGAGCAGCTTTGATAAGAGCCTCCCCGTATCCTGTGGAACAGCTGTGGGCAATAACCGCATCGGAAGGAAGTTTTGAATATATATCCTTTACAGCCCTAATTGATGTTGCGAGAGGGCTTCCGTTATTGTTGTCGTAAAACGAATACAACAGATTACCGTCCTTATCAATAAGTGCGGCCTTTGTTGTGGTTGAACCCGCATCTATACCGAGAAAGCATACGTCGTGGTATTCCGACAGGGGGTTTGTTGTGACTTTGGCTTTAGAATGCCTTGCAACAAAATCATTATATTCACTTTCGTTTTGAAACAGAGGGTCCATACGGGCAACTTCAAATTCCATTTTGATTTTGCCGTCAAGTAAAGAAATAAGATCGTCTATATCAACAAAAGAATCTTCGCGGCTGTTAAAAGCAGCACCCATGGCCGCGAACAGATGTGAGTTCTCGGGAATGAATGTATGCTCCTCGTCAAGTTCAAGGGTTCTGATAAATGCGCCCGTCAGTTCAGACAGGAAGTGAAGAGGTCCGCCTAAAAATGCCACATGACCCCTTATGGGTTTACCGCATGCAAGACCTGAAATAGTCTGATTAACTACAGCCTGAAAGATGGATGCTGCAAGATCTTCTTTTGTGGCCCCGTCATTGATGAGGGGCTGAATATCCGACTTGGCGAATACACCGCACCTTGCAGCTATAGTGTAGAGGCTGTGATAATTCTTTGCATATTCGTTAAGCCCGGATGAGTCAGTCATTAAAAGCGAAGCCATCTGGTCAATGAACGAACCTGTACCGCCGGCGCATATACCGTTCATGCGCTGTTCGATATTTCCGTCTTCGAAGTAGATTATTTTTGCATCTTCACCGCCAAGTTCTATAGCTACATCCGTAAGGGGTGCGATTTTTGAAAGGGCGGTTGATACACATATAACTTCCTGAACAAAGGGAATTTTCATGTGATTTGCAAGAGTCAGTCCACCGCTTCCGGTGATTATCGGGTGAAGTGTAATGCTTCCCAGTTCTTCTCTTGCCTGCGATAGAAGCGTGCGTAATGTGTTCTGTATGTCGGCAAAATGCCTTTTGTAGTCGGAAAAAACCAGGTTGTCGTCAGAGTCAAGAATTGCAATCTTTACAGTAGTGGAGCCTATATCTATTCCGAGATTGTATTTATTTGCCATATTATTTCCTTATTTTTATGTATATTGACAGAGAGGTATTATAACGGGTTTATTGTTTTTTTTCAACAGAATCCCCATACGCGGCTTAAATGACGGCGATACTTAAGTTTTACATTTCACGGTATAAATGGTATACTTACAAAGATTATGTAAAGGTGTGGGATACTATGACTGGTCTGTTAAACAAACTGGAGAGAAAGTTCGGTAAGTATGCGATAACGAACCTGTCTCTGTACATAATAATTGCATACATTATCGGATATGTTCTCGTCCTTACGGGATCGG
>DEEW01000170.1:0-769 GCA_002350465.1 Lachnospiraceae bacterium UBA2868 | reverse complement strand
AGGTTTGGAGAATCATAACATGGATTCTTGTGCCGCCGAGCACTATTGATATATTTACGATAATAATGCTGTACTTTTATTATCAGATCGGATCAGCACTTGAGAGAACATGGGGAGCCTTCAGGTACAATGTCTATATTTTTTCGGGCATAGTATTTACTGTTTTAGGAGCAGTTGTATTATACGCGATCAGTACGGCAAACGGTCTTGATGGTGTTACTTCCGGATATCTTGTTAGCTCGGGCTTTTCCACATACTATATCAACCTTTCTATTTTTCTGGCATTTGCGGCAACATATCCCGACGTTCAGGTGCTTCTGTTTTTTGTTATCCCGGTCAAGATGAAATGGATGGCATACATAGATGCGGCTATCCTTGCATACCAGTTCATAACAAGCGGTACTGCGGGCAGGATCGCGATAGTGATGAGTCTGCTTAATTTCATCGTTTTCTTCCTGTCAACCCGCAATTACAAAAGAGTGTCTCCGAAGGAGATGTACAGAAGGAAGGCTTTTCGGGATGCAATGAATCAGGCTGGAAGCAGGAGCGCGGCAGATGGCTATTCAACCGCAAGAGGTGGCGCAATTACCAAACATAAATGTGCCATTTGCGGCAGAACGGAAAGGGACGGGGATAATCTTGAGTTTCGGTTCTGCTGAAAATGTAATGGTAATTATGAGTACTGCAACGAACATCTTTTTACACATAAGCATATAGTGTAGACGAAGTCGAACCCTCAAGGGCGACACTCATTAGATTAAGATTGGAG
>DEEW01000106.1 GCA_002350465.1 Lachnospiraceae bacterium UBA2868 | reverse complement strand
TTTCACATCTTAGAAGTTGATTTTACGCGTTTTTATAACTATAATAAACCGATACCCCATTAAGAAGGATTTCGAAGGAGATCATTATGGATAACCAGAATAATAATTCGGGAAATAACAATAAAAATAAAAAACAAAACCAGCAGATGCTTTTGATAATCATCGTTGTATCGGTTGTGTTGTTTGTCATACTTTCGTACATGAGAACCATGTTTTCCAGTGCGACAAACCAGAAGATAACATACGATGCATTCATCGAGAAAGTTGAAAACGGAGAAGTCGAAAGCGTTGTAATCGGAAATGACGAGATAACGATAATACCGAAGGGACAGGAAAATGTGTATGTTCCGATGAAGTATTATACGATTCCGGTATATGACGATTCTCTTCCGGACAGACTTCTTAAGGCCGGAGTAAAGTTTGAGCAAAAAGAGTCGGATTCATCATCCATGATCCTCTCTTTTGTACTGTCATATATATTGCCGATACTGATCTTCTGGCTTATCATCAGCTTCTTTATGAGAAGAATGGGCGGCGGCGGAATAATGGGAGTCGGAAAGAGCAATGCCAAGATGTACGTCCAGAAGGAGACGGGTGTTACATTCAAGGATGTTGCCGGACAGGATGAGGCCAAAGAGTCATTACAGGAGGTTGTTGATTTTCTCCATAATCCCGGAAAGTATGTCAAGATCGGTGCCAAGCTTCCGAAGGGTGCGCTTCTTGTGGGACCTCCCGGAACAGGTAAGACACTTCTTGCCAAGGCGGTTGCAGGTGAAGCCCACGTTCCTTTCTTTTCTCTTGCTGGCTCGGATTTTGTAGAGATGTATGTAGGTGTCGGTGCATCAAGAGTAAGGGATCTGTTCAGGGATGCACAGAAGAACGCTCCCTGCATAATATTCATAGATGAGATTGATGCCATCGGAAAATCAAGGGATTCGCGTTACGGCGGAGGAAATGACGAAAGAGAACAGACCCTTAACCAGCTTCTGTCGGAAATGGACGGTTTTGACAGTGCAAAGGGTATAATGATACTTGCCGCAACAAACAGACCGGAAATACTTGATAAAGCGCTTCTGCGTCCCGGACGTTTTGACAGAAGGATAATCGTTGACAAACCTGATCTTAAGGGACGTAAAGAGACGCTTAAGGTTCACTCGAAGGATGTTCTTCTTGATGATTCGGTAGATTTTGATGAGATCGCACTTGCTACGGCAGGAGCAGTTGGATCCGACCTTGCCAATATGGTAAACGAGGCTGCGATAAATGCCGTAAAGAGCGGCAGAGAAGCGGTCAACCAGAAGGATCTCCTTGAGGCCATCGAAGTTGTTATGATGGGTAAAGAGAAGAAAGACCGGATAATGACCAAGAAAGAGCGCAAGATCGTATCGTATCATGAAATAGGACATGCACTTGCTTCCGCACTTCAGAAAAATACGGATCCCATCCAGAAGATCACCATAGTACCGAGGACAATGGGCGCTCTCGGATATGCATGGTATGTTCCGGAAGAGGAAAAGCATCTGGAGTCAAAAGAAGAGCTTTATGAACAGATAGTTACCGCTCTTGCCGGACGTGCAGCCGAGGAACTGATATTTGCTTCTATTACGAACGGAGCGAGCAATGATATAGAAAAGGCTACATCACTTGCAAGAGCTATGGTCACGCGATTCGGTATGTCGGAGAGGTTCGGACTTATCAAGCTTGAAAGTGTAGAGGACAGATATTTAAGCGGACGCATGGTAATGGAATGTGCAGATGAAACTGCGGCCGGTGTTGATGAAGAAGTTATGAGGATACTGTCGGAGGCGTATGAGGAAGCGAAGCGTCTTCTTAACGAAAACAGGGATCTTCTTGACAGGCTGGCGGAATATCTTCTTGAGAAGGAAAGTATAACCGGCAAACAGTTTATGGAAATATTCAGAACCAAATATCCTGAAGAGGAGAAATCCGAAGATGAGCCGGAAGGAGACACCACCGAAGACAAAACCGGCCCGGATGAAGTCCTGACGGAGGATACAGTTCGGGAATATCATGAGAACACACATAAAGGTACGATAGTAGACGCGACAGTATGATTTTTGATAAGAAGGAACCAAACGGGGAGAGTTACTCTAACAGATCATACAGATTTATGATAGTCGGAACTGTGATCATGATCGTTGCAGCGGTTGTCACGGGGATTATTTTTCGTGTTATCACTAAAATGATCAGAAATGTGGAGCAGGAGCAGACGATGGAGTATGATCTTCACTATGCTTTTGTTGTTGAGGACTCGGACAGTGATTTCTGGCAGGAAGTTTTTGATGCGGCAGATGAGCAAGCAAGAGAGTACAATATTTATCTTGAAGATATAGGCAACAATCTCGGAAGAGAATATTCCACGGAAGATATTCTGCGTATAGCAGTTAATTCCGGGGTGGACGGAATAGTATACTCCGGGGCGGTAAGCGACAAAGTGGCTGATCTGATCGACAGTGCAGCCGATAATGGAACAGGCGTCGTTGTTCTCCAGAATGATGTTGAAAAATCAAAACGTCAATGCTATGTCGGCCTTAATTATTATGAGCTTGGCCAGATGTATGCAACACAGGTTGAAAAGCTTGTCGATACTGCAAACATGGAAGAAACATCCATCGATATACTGGTTGATACGGATATGTCGGAGGGGGCTTCAAACCTTATAGTTATGGCAATTGAGGACTATCTTCGCGAAAAGAACGAGGAGGAGTTTCTTCCGGAGATAGTTGTAACAAGAATAGAGGCGGAAGATATATTCAGTGCGGAAGAGAGTATCAGAAACATATTTCTGGAGAAAGAAAACCTTCCGGACATAATGCTGTGCGTCAACAGCGTATATACCCGTTGTGCATATCAGGCTGTTGTTGACTATAATCTGGTGGGAGAGATCCAGATAATAGGATACTTTGCGAATGATACGATTCTTGATGCTGTTGATAAGCAGGTCATCTTTTCCACAATTTCGGTTGATACGCAGGAGATGGGAAAATCATGTATTCAGGCATTGTATGAGTACAACAATATGGGTTACACCAACTCATATCTGCCGGTAGGGGTTGAAGTTGTGGACCAGAACAAGGCACATAATATGATAAGCGAAAAAGCGGACAGGACGGAGTGATAATGACCGGAGCGATCAGAAGAAAATGGAATAACGCTTCGGTAAGATCCAAGATGCTGGTCGCTTTTATCATTCCGGTCATACTTATCCTTGCTGTCAATATTTATATGTACATAAGTATAAATACGATGATCGAAAGGGTTGATGAGATCTATGTCGTAAACGTAAGCCTTAATGAGCTGTCCGACAACCTTACCGTCTTGCAGAATTCCATGAGGGAGTATCTGGAAAGTAAGGGAACAAGCGCACTTAACGATTATTATAAGGCTGAACAGGATTACAGAAACGGACTGGCCACACTTGATCTTAAAAACTCGGGAACCGCCGTCTATGCCATGCAGGAAAACATAGTTCATCAGTCGGAAAAATATCTCAGGACGGCCGGGGAGACAATAACCGCAAAACGTGGAAGAAATATTGAAAAATACAAGTCCTCCTACGAAGAAACCGTTGAAATGTATTCCGATCTTCAGACATGCATCTACTCTCTTAACAACAACCAGTTCAAGAAAAATACATCCGATTACAGCATTCTGCTGTCGTCTCTTAGATACATGGAAATGATAACGATACTTATTCTGTTTTTTATAGGATTTGTAAATGTTATTGTCGTGTTTCTCATGACAAAGAGTATGACACTTCCTCTAATAGACCTGTCACAGGCTGCAAATGAAGTTGCAGAAGGAAACTTTGATGTGAATGTTCAGGTAGCCGAGGGCGGTGACGAGATAAGCGTAGTGTCCAAGGCATTTAAGCAGATGCTTGCAAGTATCCAGAGATATATTGCCGAGATTAAGGACAGCGTCATGCGTGAAAGCATGCTCAAAGAACATGAGCTTGTAATGGAAAACCGAATGAAGGAGGTTCAGCTTCGTTCTCTTCAGGCCCAGATCAATCCGCATTTCCTGTTTAATACTTTAAATGCCGGAGAGCAGCTTGCCATGATGGAGGGAGCGGACAAGACTACCGAATTCATTGAGAACATGGCTGATTTTTTCAGATATAATATTAAGAAGATAAATAATGATGCCACTATCGGAGAAGAAGTAGCTCTTGTGGATAAATATGTTTACATTCTGAATGTAAGGTTTACCGGAGAGATACATTATTCCAAAGATGTAGACGAGGATGTTGCCCATGTGCGTGTTCCGAGTATGATCCTGCAGCCGATAGTTGAAAATGCGGTAAATTACGGCATAAGGGATATCGACTGGGAAGGACACATTGACCTTAAGGTTTATAAAGAGAATGGATATGTTCTTCTGTCCATAAAGGATAACGGTATCGGTATGGAAAGAGAGCAGATAGAGAGGATACTCTCCGGAGAAGCCGTGGGTGAGGTATCGGCGGATCATGCGGCATCCAACGGTATCGGTCTTGGAAACGTTATTGAGAGACTCCAGATATTTACCGGCAGAAGTGATGTAATGGAGATCTTCAGTGAAGGTAGGAACAAAGGAACGGAATTTATTATAAAGGTGCCACTGCATGTATAGAATTTTACTGGCTGACGATGAAGGAATTGTTATCAATTCGTTATCGATGATAATAACCAAAAATTTCGAATCACAGTTTGAGATTGAAACAGCAAAGTCCGGAAGAATGGCGATTGAGGTTGCTGACCGTTTCAGACCCGATATCATTTTTATGGATATCCAGATGCCGGGAATAAACGGTATCGAGGCAATGAAAGAGATCAGATCCATACTTCCGTCGGTTATATTTGTTGTTCTGACCGCATATGATAAATTTGATTATGCCAAGGAGGCCATCAGCCTCGGCGTTATCGATTATCTGAACAAGCCCTATAATCAGAAATCTATCGTTAATGTCATTAACAAAGGGATAGAAGAGCTTGATATGAGGCGCGAGAAAAGAAGACAGGATCTTCAGACAAAAGAGCGCCTTGAAACGGTTGTTCCGATCATTGAAAACGGATTCATATCCAGCATAATCTTTGAAGAACCCTTTGAGGAAGACATAGATAACTACAAGAGCCTTCTCGGTATAGACAGCTCATACGGATATATGGCAGCTGTAATGTTCGGGGATATGCAGCAGGGGAGTCATCTGACAAATGCGGTAGGCTCGGCAGTGAGGGCACAGACTGTTTATTATACGAAGGTACGGGATATTATAAAGGATACTTTTCCCGATGCGGTTGTAGGCAGCATAAGCTCCAACAAGATACCTCTTTTTGTTCCGAGAAACGATATGTCTATGGAGTACAACGAAAGGGATGATCTTATCGAAAAGTCAAGGGTTGCTGTCAGGGAGATGCGAAATGCCACGGATATACAGTACCGTATCGGAATAGGCGGAATAAAGCGTCTGAAGAGCTGTCACGAATCATATGAGGAAGCCCTTAAAGCCCTGTATTCAACAAAGGGAAGCGTGGCCCACGTTGATGATCTGCCCATTGCGGTATCCTATGAGGAGAGCTACCCTTCAGATATCGAGAACGAAATATTCGAGAAGCTTAGGGACGGAGACGTGGACGGGTGCCTGTTAAGTTCCGGCAGATTTTTTGACTGGATGAGCGGCAAGTATTCCGATGATGTTATGAGCATCAAGTTAAAATCATTGGAGTTCGTTCTTCGCGCGGAAAGTGATATGTACAAAAGCGGAGGACACCTGTACGAATTCGAGAGCCGCAAGAATTATCTGTCTGACATAAACGGTATGTCTTCAATGGAAGAAATAAAAACATGGTTTATCGACAAGATGAAGACCGCAGCTTCCAATATGACCACCGGAACGAGTGACCACACACATTATCTGATAAAGCAGGCACTTGAGTACATTGAGAACAATACGGAAAAGGACATTTCATTAAATGAGATTTCCGAAATGCTCAATATCAGTTCCTATTATTTCAGCAAGCTCTTCAAAGAGGAAACCGGAGAAGGCTTTGTGGAGTTTCTTACGAAAAAGAGAGTTGATAAGGCAAAAGAGCTGCTTAAGGATCCTGCAAAGAGTATCAAGGAAGTCGGTAGCGAATGCGGATACTCGGATCCAAATTACTTCTCAAGAATTTTTAAGAAAGCAACGGGAATGACACCTACTGAGTACAAGGAGAGAGCTGGAAGTGGACTATAGAAGAACTCTGATTGCAATAGCTGCATTAATTGTATTGGGATTGACGGGATGCGCCTCTGCGACACCCAAAAACGCACCGCAGCCCGAGCAGAAAGATGACAGCATCCAGATAGGACTGTCCATAGATTCCCTTCTTATAGAGAGGTGGTCGAGAGAACGTGATCTGTTTGTGTCAAAAGCGCAGGAACTGGGCGCGGAAGTAAATGTCCAGAACGCCAACGGGGAAGTCGAGGAGCAGATAAAACAGATACAGTACTTTATCGACAAGAAAATGGATGTCATCGTTGTGATTGCCATAGACGATATAGCCCTTAAGGATACCGTCGCTGCGGCGAAAAAGGAAGGGATAAAAGTTATAGCCTATGACCGGCCCATCAGAAATGCAAATGTAGATCTGTACCTTTCGGTTGATAACGAAAAGGTCGGAGAATTGATGGCGGAATATATAAGGAAATATATAGGTAATGAAGGGACGATCATTCAGGTGAAGGGATCGCCTACCGATTACAACGTACAGATGGTACAGGACGGGTTCGAAAGGATACTTTCCACTACAAAGATAAAGATAGATTATGCGGAGTATTCCAACGGATGGGTTGCGGAAAACGGATTTACCGTGACTGATGAGTACCTTAAGACAGGAAAGGTACCTGATGCCATAATGTGCGGAAACGATAATCTGGCGGCTCATGCCATAAGGGCTCTTATAGAAAAAAGACTGGGCGGAAAAGTATGTGTGGTCGGACAGGACGCCGATCTTGAGGCATGTCAGAGGATAGTCGAGGGAACGCAATATATGACTGTGTACAAGCCGGTGGAAAAGCTTGCGATAAAAGCTGCCGAAAGAGCGGTTGACATGGCAGGAGGTGTTCCACTCGGACTCAAGGACACTTTTAATGACGGAACGTATGACGTACCTTATGAAAGGCTTGAACCGATAGCTGTAACAAAGGCCAATATGGATGAAGTGATAACCGGGAAATATCACCAGAAAAACGAGATTTACCTTAATGTTCAGTGACTTTCAATATCATATAAAAGAAGGACTAGCACAATTTTGCGGATACTGTAACAAAATTGTGCTAGTTTTGTTTTTTTACAAAAAAGGTTGATAAAAAAATGAAGAAATCAACAAGTCTTTCTAGATTGCATCGTGATATTGTGTTAACTGTCGGGTGACATAGTGTCATCCGGAGAAAATTTAAGGGAGGACAAAAAATGTCTAGAAAAGTATTATCAGTATTACTTGCAACAGCAATGACAGCTTCTCTTCTTGTTGGATGTGGCGCTTCTGCTGCAGCACCTGCTGCAACTGAAGAAGCAGCACCTGCAGCAACCGAGGAAGCAGCACCTGCAGACGATGCAGCAGCAACTGAGGAAGCAGCTCCCGCTGCTGACGAAGCTACAGCAGGCAAGAAGGTTGGCGTAGCAATGCCTACTAAGGACCTTCAGAGATGGAACCAGGATGGTTCTAACATGCAGGAGCAGCTTGAAGCAGCAGGTTACGAAGTTGACCTTCAGTACGCTTCAAACGACGTTCAGACTCAGGTTTCTCAGATTGAGAACATGATCAACGGCGGATGTGACGTTCTCGTTATCGCTTCTATCGACGGTGAGTCACTCGGTACAGTTCTTGAGACAGCTAAGGCAGCAGAAATTCCTGTTATCGCTTATGACCGTCTTATCATGAACACAGATGCAGTTTCTTACTATGCTACATT
>DEEW01000032.1 GCA_002350465.1 Lachnospiraceae bacterium UBA2868 | reverse complement strand
TATGTTCTGAAATCGCCCATAACGCCTACCGAGCGCATATTCGTCAGCACTGCGAAGTACTGGTTGATGCTTCTGTCAAAGCCTGCCTTGGCGATCTCCTCACGGAAGATGAAGTCTGCGTCCTGAAGCACCTCCAGGCCCTCGTCGGTTATTTCGCCGATTATCCTTATCGCAAGTCCCGGACCCGGGAACGGCTGTCTCCAGACAAGCGTGTCCGAAAGTCCCAGCTCTGTGCCGAGCTTTCTTACCTCGTCCTTGAAAAGCATTCTAAGCGGTTCGATTATCTCCTTGAAATCGACATAGTCGGGAAGTCCGCCGACGTTGTGGTGAGCCTTAACTCCATCAGATTCGAGAATATCCGGATAGATAGTGCCTTGTGCGAGGAACTTAATACCATCCTGCTTTCCGGCCTCTTCGGCGAATACGTCAATGAACTCTTTTCCTATGATTTTGCGCTTCGTCTCGGGATCGGATACATCCGCGAGCTTATCGAGGAATCTGTCAACCGCATCAACATAGATAAGATTGGCATCCATCTGATTTTTGAATATTTCTATAACCTGTTCGGGCTCACCTTTTCTCAAAAGCCCGTGATTAACATGAACACATACAAGATTCTTTCCGATGGCCTTAATAAGAAGTGCGGCAACAACGGATGAATCGACGCCGCCCGAGAGGGCAAGCAGTACCTTATTATCACCCACCTGCTCTTTGATCGCCTTAATCTGATCATCGATAAACGCGTTTGCAGCTTCGGGTGTTGTAATTCTCTTTAATGATTCTGGGCGCAGATCCGGCATGATTTTTCCTCCTGATTGTCAATATAATGTGTCAATATAATGTGTTTCCTAAATACAAAAATACTATGTGATGATACCACAACGATCCCCACCGCGCAATTGTCAAAAGGGACTATCCCACTGGACAGGTTTCACTTTTTCATATAACATATAAACGTTGCTGATTTGGAGGTAGAGAATCAGGCATGACATCCGGTTCTCATATTAATCATGAGTTACTTATCACACGATTATTCGTTAAAACTTGAAACTAACCGCTCCGAGTTCACCCGTGGTATGCGCGACGGCATCCCGATAGGGCTCGGATATTTTGCTGTGGCATTTTCGCTTGGAATCACCGCAAAAGCAATCGGTCTGACTCCCATAACATGCATGATAACCAGCATACTCTGTCATGCATCCGCAGGCGAATATGCCGTATATTCAATGATTGCGGCAAATGCCACATATGTAGAAATGGCAATAATGATCTTCATTGCCAACGCAAGATACCTTCTCATGAGCACGGCCATGAGCCAGCGCATGCACCCCTCTCTCTCGTTCGGTCACAGACTCCTTATGGGTTTTGGCATAACCGACGAACTCTTCGGGATTGCAATTGCAAGAGAAGGACGGCTTAATCCCAACTATATGTATGGTGGGATGGCAGTCGCGATTCCTATGTGGGCACTTGGCTCAGGTATCGGATGCTTTTCCGGCGGCGTGCTTCCGGACAGGCTGGTTAGCGCCTTATCCGTGGCCCTCTTCGGAATGTTTATTGCGATAATTATCCCGCCCGTAAGAGAAAATCATCTGATCGGCGCACTGATTGCGGTCTGCTTCATCGCAAGCTTTATTTTTTCGAAGTTATCTGTATTTGCCGCAATATCCAGCGGAACAAAAACAATAATACTGACAGTTGTCATCTCGGCTGCCGCCGCTCTTCTGTTTCCGCATAGTGAACAGGAGGGCGAGGCATGAATCACAGTATTTTCATCTATATCCTTATAGCTGCTGTTGTAAGCCTCCTGATTAGGGCGCTTCCCACAACTCTTTTGCGCAGGCAGATAAACAACCGGTTTATCCGCTCATTCCTGTATTATGTGCCCTACGTCACGCTTTCCGTTATGACTTTTCCGGCAATAACAGAAGCCACTAGGAATCCTGTTGCGGGCTATGCCTCACTGATCGTCGGAATTCTGGTGGCCTGGTTTCGAAAGAATCTCTTCGAGACAGCTATTATGTGCTGCCTGACTGTATTAATTCTGGAATATTTCATGTGACAAAAAGAACCGTCCCTTTTGTCAACTTCTGTTGCCGATTTTCATTCCCATCACAACATCGGTCTCCTGCCCCATAGAGGATGCCTTTAATATCTTATCATCCATCACGACTCTGCCCTTTTCCACAAGAAGGATGATCGTTGATCCACCGTACAGGAAGCAGCCTTTTTCTTCGCCGCGGCGGAATACATGACGGCCGTGGAAATTACGGATCTTGCCGACAAGCATCGCACCGACCTCGACCTGGGTGACCTTTCCGAAGTTTTCGGTGTTCATTACGGTGAACTCACGGCAGTTTTCGGTAAATACCGGAATATCCTTAAGTGCCACAGGCTGCACCGTATGAAGTTTTCCGGGAATGAAATGATTGACACTCTTTACGCCGTTGTCAATGTAGGCATATCGATGATAGTGATTGACGCACAACCTGAATACAAGACAGTAACCGCCTTCATATCTTGCAGCAAGCTTTCTTGAATGAAGCAGTGAGGCAACAGAATACCTCGACTGCTTAACGGGTATCACCAATCCGTCCTTAATCTCATAAACAGTCAGCAGGCCGTCGCAGGGAGATACAAACGCCTGCGGGCTGCCATCAAACGGCCTCATCCCTTGTCTGATACGTCTGGCAAAACAGTCATTGAAGCATTTAAAATCATCGGAGTAAAACTGTGACAGATCAATGGAGTTAGCACGAACAAACGGAGCTATCAAAACTTTTGATACGGGCGAATCAAGAAAAGCACCGCATACTTTTGATACAACCGGAGCTGTCAGTATTTTAAGAATCAGTCTTCCTGCAATTGTATTATATAAAAAATCAAGCATGATAGTTTACCGGCTCCCGCCTTAGTGGGTAGATGCTCTTAATATCATCATGATCAAAAACTCAAGTGCTCCTATTACACACAGGATCATAACACCCTTTACACCCGGCTTCTTGACCTCGATTTTCGATACAAAAAGGTATCCTACAAGAACCATGACACCGTAATAAACGACTGTCATATCAAGGGGCGTCATGAACTGCAGGAGCATTACAAAGGGGAATATAAGTGCGGCACTTGTAACAGGAAGTCCGGTGTATGATTTTCTCTTTCCGCTCTCTTCCTTCTGACGCTTTTCCTCCATTACATTAAAATACGCAAGCCTAATCATGGCCATCAGAACATAGAGCATCATAACGAGCATAGCAAGGATCGGTACGACCACGTTGAGCCAGTTGCCCGTATGGAACTTCGGAACCATTGAGAATTCCGGGTTCTGCCATATCATTGCCTCGCCGATTATTGCCGGGAGCACTCCGAAAGCAACCAGATCCGACAGTGAATCGATCTGTACTCCGAACTTGATCTCATCTTCCGTCCTGTCCTTTTTGCGACGGGCCACTTCACCGTCAAACGCATCGCATAATCCGCAGAACAACAGGAAAAACGTTCCGAGAAAAGGATGTCCCTCTCCGATAAGTGTTACGGTTATTCCCAGTCCCGCCGAGACAAGGGAAAGGTATGTCAGTATAACGGTATAATTGTAATATCCAAGCATCAGTCATCATCCTCGCTTTTTAATAATTTGATCCTACGGTTTAGGGAAAAATATCCGAATCCTACTATGAGTATGCAAACAAGCACGCATATATAAAATGATATTCCGCGGCTGGCAAGTTCCAGACTTACCGCCTGGTCTGCCGGCATAAGATTTTTCATACCATCAACGAGCAGATAGTCGATGACTCCCATTGCTCCCGGAATAGGAATTACCGACGACCCTATGACCGAAAATGCATGCGTTGCCCACACATCAGCCGCCCTGGAAATCGCGCCTCCTCCGGCAATAAAAAGTGACACAGACACACACATCTGAAGCGCTCTCTGAAGGAAATTGAATACAAAACATTTAACAAGCATCCCACGGTGTCCGTCGATCATCTCGGCGCACTCACGATACTCTGCCGTTATCTTTTCAAGCTTATCTTCAAAACGTTTCGTATTCCTGATGAATTTGATTTTACCCAGCAATTTTACGAAGAACAATCCGATGGCATGTGCCCAGTCTTCGCGATTAATAAGCAGTATAATAAGAGTCATCAGAATCCCGAGTATCAGGTACCCTATTGCAATCAACACAGTGGAAAGCGTTGAAAAATTGATGAACAGCTCCGGCCTGATGATTATGGCGATTATCCCTATTGTCATAATTGAAGCCGTGTACATCACAAGGTTGAGAAGAAGCGCCACCGCACTTACCGCCGCGGGAACACCATCGGACAGCATGAAGAAGGCACTTGCCGGCTGTCCACCCGTTGCCGAGGGTGTGATCGCAGAAAAATAAATATCTGCGGCGGAGTATATTATTCCTTTGTTGACTGATCGCTTGCAGCCGAATGCCTTTAGAATACTGAGCAGTGCCAGTCCTTCAAACAGGATGTAAGCTGCCATGCAAATAATTGCAACCCCGATCCACAATGGATCTGCGTTTGAAATGTAATTGTTAAAATCCTCAAGCGAATAATCCCTTGTCTGCTGCACTACCGTCCAGATCGAGAGGGCTGCGAGCACAACCGCGACAAAGGACCAAATCCAGTTCTTTTTCTTGTTCATGTTTTATCTGAGTATCTCATCTATTGTTGAGACCGTACTGAACGTCCCTTTATTCCTTGAAATTATATCCTTCATTTTTGACAGTTCAAAATAGTTGATATAGCATATGAGCGTTTTGTTATCCCCGCTTATTGCCCCGTATGAATCCATGATGGTGCATGTCTTGTTAAGTTCATTTTTGATACATTTAACCAGTTCTGCCGGATCTTTTGTAATGATGGTAACCTGCTTGATCGCCTCAAAATGATCGGTGAAGTGGTCAATAACCGCAGTTGCAACCACATACACAAGGAGCGACAGCAGTGCGGAATTCCTGTTGATAAGGAAAAATGCCGCAAGATATACGCATGCATTGAACCCGATAAGTATCGGCGTCATCGAAAAATCCTTCCCTGTTACCGCCGACAGTTTCTTGATCACTATATTCGCGAAAATCTCAGACCCGTCAATACATCCGCCGTACCGAAGAATCAGTGCAAGTCCGGCTCCGAGTATGGCGCCTCCGAAGGCAACAGCCAGAAAATGCTCAACATTTAATTCAAACGGAACCTTTTCAAATACCGCTATCCCTACCGTATAAACAATAGAGCCCACTGCAGATTTAATACCGAATTCCTTCCCGAGGATCAGCGTACCCACAATTATAAACGGGAGAAAAACAAGAAACACGCATGCCGACAGATTGAATCCCGTAAGCTTGCTTATCAGTATCGCAATTCCCGCAGTTCCGTAGTCTATCGCGCTGTTCGGAAGCAGAATGCAGGCAACTGAAAAACTGGCCAGTATCGCACCGGCGGCTATAAACAGATATGAAATTAGACTTCCGATCTTTTTATTCATACAATGTCAAGTTTATCACATATCCCGCCTTTATCCAAGAAAAGGACTTATCTGTCTCCTATTTTCGACTTGATTATAAGTGTCATCATATAATTACCTTCATCCGGAAGATCTTCCAGAGTCATGTAGCACTTCTCCTTTTCGGTCCCGCAGTCCGACACTCCGTAAACCGAGATGCTGTCCCCTCTCTTCCTGAGTATTCCCTTTATTACACCTATATCTCTTCCGCATTTCATGATCACCTTTGTTCCCGGAAGGTCAAGGGACCCCTGAATATCACTGATCTCAGATATTACGTGTAATTGATCCTCTTTTTCACACAGAGCCACACCAAGTCTGTTAGCGGCAGCCGTTATGGATGAGATGCCGTTTACGGCATATGCATCTATTCCGTCTTCTCTTGCCAGATCTGCTATGTACGAAAACGTGGAGAAAATCGCAGGATCTCCTATCGTAAGAAACGATACCGTCTTTCCCTGCATGACAAGATCCTTTACGGTTTCATAGATTTTTCTGTGATTTTTCTCCCTCTCGTCTGCATCCTTTACCATCTCAAATTCCAGGGGCAGTGTGGTAATATCCGCAATCTCCGGCATAACTTTCTTCACGATCTGATATGCTCTGCACTTACTGATATCCTCTCTTGGCAAAACAAGAGTATCCGACTCCCTAATAAGCCTTAATGCCTTAAGCGTTATGTCTTCGGGATCACCTATACCTACTCCGATCCCGTATATCTTTCCGTCTGTTTTCATACTTTTCTCCGTATGCTGTGAAGATGTTGTTTACCTTTCCGATATTAACACTTTTTATCCCGGAAAGGAATGACTGATAATTCTCAAACCCTTGTTTGCGACCGTTCAATGCCCTCAAAGCCGCGTCAAGAGCCCGGTAGCAATATGCACAAAAAATCATTCCGCAACTTTGAGTCCAGGCGTTATATCCATCGCATAACAAAAGCGCATGCCGACTCCGGTCTGGAGCTTGAAATGCTTAAGCAGATGGTATTCGTACAGCTCGACAAGGCTCTTGATTTGTATTTAACCCATAATTATAATGAGGATGAAGACGTTGAATTATTGGAGTTGTTTGCATTTATAGCAGATGTAAACAACGAATCCATAATAAATAAAGCACAGAATAACAACCTATTATCTGGCATCCGTGAGGATGTGTTTAAATTCACTCGGGACAAGGAGGTGCAAAGCATGATATTGGCAGAGGATCTTGCAATTATGGACTGGAACTCTAACATGAGATTTGCTCGAGAAGAAGGCGAGGCAAAAATAGTCGCTCTGAACAAATGGCTTGTTTCTCAGGGACGTACTAACGACATTCTTCAATATACCGAAGATCCCGCTTACCTCAATACCCTGCTTGCGGAATATGACGCAGCAAAGGCAATGCCGCAGGCATAAACCGATGGTTGCATATAAAGGCCGTCTTAACAGTTTCATCGAGGAAGCGGTAATGGAAAAACTAACTGCTACAAATTCAATCTCTTAGCAACGTAAAATCATTCAGTCACAGATAATCATTCCGGATTCACATGGAGTAGCTATGCAAACGCACAATTATTACACAAAATAAGCATACTCAGATTCAAGTAATGCTTTTGATGCGATTCTCCTCGCATCAAGTTTAGGATATTTTTTACAAAAATCATACATATCCTCGAAATTTTTAAAGCAAATAACCGTAGATTTTAACAGTTTGTCATATTCCTCACGAATTTGATTTTTCTTTGTCTCATCAGTGCACAACTCAAGTGCCTTGGAGGTTTTCAATATTTGATTAATCATTCTAATAAATATTTCAAATCGTGACTCCACAAAGCCTTTTCTGAATCCCACCTCAACCATTTTTTGATGCTGCTCCATTAATTGATCATAAACACTCAGTTCAAGCATTCTTCCCATCCCCTTTGCGCATTAGACAATACACTCCGTTCTCTTATTACAGTCTCACCAAAATCCGTCAGCATATGTGCTCTCTTTTCACTTCTCTCAGCACAGTAGGCCCAAATAAGTTTTACATAAAAAACCTGTAAAACGTCAATAATATCACAACACACTAAATCATCTTCTTTTATAATTAGTTTTTTGATTATGTATTTTCTTCTAGATGTGCGCGAGTAGTCAGGTATTGCAAATTGCAACGGATCGCAAGTCGTCGATGTATCTTTTGAAATCATTACTATTGGTCTGTCTTTATACAAATAACCCTTGAGCAGTACGCAAGTCAGAAGTCATAATCCTTTCAAGGTGCGATAATCTATCTTTTTATTCAAAGCCAAAATCATTCCGGATTCACTCGGAGTACCTTTGCAAACGTTTAAAATAAAAACTCGTAAACCAGAGAAAGGATCAGACAATATGCAAATTGATTTAACAAATGCCCAAAATCACCTTGACTGGGTAAAACGTGCTTTTTATCTAAATACAACCGTCCCTAATGCGCAAAAAAGAGTGCCTAAACGAGGCTGTGTTTATGAATGCGATCTGGGAGTAGGCGTTGGAAGTGAGATGCAGAAAAAACGCCCTTGTATCGTCATTTCAAACAATGGTGCGAACAAAACATCTCCTAATGTCATCGTAATCCCGGTTACACATGACAATAGTAATCTTCCTTGCATGGTTCCCCTGCAGGAATACACAGACTCAAACGGCATTGTCCTTGATGGAAGCGCAAATACATCGTGCATTGTTTGTGTCAGCAAAGCCCGCCTTGGCAATCTGATAATCCAGCTTGACAAAAAGGATCTTGAAGCGGTTGAGGAGAGCCTTGAAGCTTCCCTGGGCATGTCGCACAGAACCGTAGCGCTTAAACAAGAGATTGAGCGTCTCAGGAACTATATTGGAAAGCTGCTTAACAAGTCAGGAGAATCATCCAGTGAAAATAACCAGGAGCAATAGTTCCGACTCAAAAAATTTTTTTGAAGCCCC
>DEEW01000042.1:16372-17435 GCA_002350465.1 Lachnospiraceae bacterium UBA2868 | reverse complement strand
TGGCTCTTGTTCTCACGTATCAGATTTCTGATTGCTGAGTTCGCATGCATTACTTCAAATGCCGCACATCTGCCGCCACCCACTCTCGGAATGAGCTGCTGGGATACAACGGCTTCGAGCACGTTAGCAAGCTGGGTTCTGATCTGCTGCTGCTGATGCGGCGGAAATACGTCAATGATACGATCCACGGTTGATGCGGCACCTATCGTATGTAATGTCGAAAATACAAGGTGGCCTGTTTCGGCTGCGGTAATCGCGGTACTTATCGTCTCAAGGTCACGCATCTCTCCCACAAGGATTACGTCGGGATCTTCACGAAGTGCCGATCGCAGTGCTATGGAATAATCGTCTGTGTCTATTCCCACCTCACGCTGGTTGACTATGGATTTGGCATGCCTGTGCAGATACTCGATAGGATCCTCAAGCGTGATGATATGCGCGTCAAGTTCACGGTTGATCTTGCCGATTATGGAGGCAAGGGTAGTGGACTTACCGGAACCGGTAGGACCCGTAACAAGTACCAGTCCTCTCTTCTTGTCGTATAATTCCACAACCGATTCCGGAACTCCAAGTTCCTCCGGCCTGGGAATCTTGTTACCTACAAGACGAAATACCATGGCACAGGTTCCGCGCTGCCTGAACGCGTTTACACGGTATCTGCCGAGCTGTGAAATGGAGTATGAGAAGTCCCACTCCCCCTTTTCATCAAACGCTTTTGTCTGCTTCTCGTTCATGATGCCGTACAGGAGTCTGTGAGTATCATCCGGCATCATCCTCGGAAAAGTCATTTCCTGCAGATGTCCCGACACCCTCATCTTCGGAGGTATGCCCACCGTAATATGCACGTCACTTGCTCCCGCCTGATTGGCAACAGTCAGTATCTGTTCAATTGTAACCGTTGATGCTGCACTCTGTAATTCCATAGTCTCCCTCTTTACTCATCTTCGTAGGCAACCTTACGCATTTCGCTGATTGTGGTTATTCCCTGCAGAACATACTCTGCCGCTCCGCGCCGCAGTGTAGTCATGCCTTCGGTTATCGCCTGCTGCTCTATCTCGTCGGC
>DEEW01000042.1:9977-16196 GCA_002350465.1 Lachnospiraceae bacterium UBA2868 | reverse complement strand
GACTTTTGTCTGCGGCATTTCGGACACAGTTTCCTAACCAGTCGCTGGGCAATGATACCGACAACGGAATCTCCGATAAGGTACGGTTCGATTCCCATATCAAGAAGTCTCGTGATAGAACTTGCGGTTGAATTGGTATGAAGGGTCGATATAACAAGGTGTCCTGTGATGGAAGCCTTAACGGCGATCTCTGCGGTCTCCGTATCTCTTATCTCACCGATCATGATGATATCAGGGTCCTGACGCAGGATTGAGCGAAGCGCCGAAGCGAAGGTAAGATCCGCCTTGACATTTACCTGAACCTGATTGATACCGTTGACATTTGCTTCCACAGGATCTTCTACGGTGATTATATTTACCTCGTCGGAATTAAGCTCAGACAAGACGGTATAACATGTCGTTGATTTACCGGAACCGGTAGGCCCGGTAACAAGTATGATTCCGTGAGGGTTCGACATGATGGCATCAAATCTCGGCAGTTCTCTTTCGTTAAGTCCCAGATATTTTTTGTCTCTTGTCAGTCCGTCCTTTGATGTCAGTCGCATTACGACCTTCTCACCGAACACAGTGGGCAGAATAGATACACGGACATCGTATTCCTTGCTGTCTACAACAACTGTCAGACGTCCGTCCTGAGGTTTTCTCTTTTCGGAAATATCAAGGTTGGATATGATCTTGATACGCGCAACAAGGGCCGGCAGAAGGGATTTATCGTAATCCATGTTTTCCACAAGCACACCGTCTATTCGAAATCTTACTCTGACCTCACGTTCGAGCGCCTCGATATGTATATCCGATGCACCCTGACGTACCGCCGTCTCCAACATTGTCTTAACAAGCTTAACGATAGGGGCATCATCGATGTTCTCATATTCGATATCTGAAGCAGATGTATCAAAGGCAATCTCCGCTGCATGCTCTTCCTGGAACTGTGCAGCTGCCGCTCTTGCCTGCTCCTTACCGTACCTTCTGTCAAGCTGTAGAGATATCTGCGCACTCGGGCAGAAGAACGGGATGACTTCCATGTTAGTCATGATGGTGACATCATCAATCGCCATGATATTCATGGGATCTGCCATGGCCACCTTCAGGATGTTGGGATTCTTCTCGTCGAAACCGAAGGGCATCAGCTGATTTTTCTTCATCAGTTCTTCGGATACGAGCTTGACCGCATTGTCGTCGATTCCTACCTGACGCAGGTCAACCGTATCGATACCGAGCTGGCTGGACAGTATATTCGAAAAATCCTCCTGCGAAACATAGCCGAGGGCGATCAGTGTCTCACCGAGCTTGGCTCCCCTTATCTTCTGCTCCTTAAGAGCCGTTTCCAGTTGTGCCGCCGTGATCAGGCCTTCATTGATCATCAGGTCGCCGATACGGACTTTTTTACGAATTATGGCCATATATGAAAGGCCCTCCTATCTTCCTATTATATCTTAATTACTCTCCGGGGGAAATCTCCACGTCAAGACCCGCGTCTTCGTCTGCGTCCGCATCCGTAACCGGAATCTGCGCCGGTACAGTCTCGATCACACCTTCGGTAAGGTAAGCCTCACGAAGAGCAGGTACAAACAATGCATAATCAACCATTGAGATATCGAGATCAACTTCGCCCTTTACCCCGGGAATATTTCCCGAATCCGTGTACTGCCACATGGTAAAATCATACAGATAATCGTTCTCATCCAGATACTGGGGTGCCCACAGATCGTAGTCCTTGAGAGCTTCCACATTTAGAGTATCGCCTCATCCAGTTTTCCGAAGCATAGATCATCGGATAATATCCTTCCTGCTTGATACGCTCACAAAAGGCTTTGCAAATATCGCTTCGAAGCTCATCGGATATTTCCGTTGTATTGGTCCTTGCATTCTCATCGTCGATATACTCCGTATCAAACGCTACCGGATACGATATTTTGTGATCCTCGATCAGACGCAGAACAAACTCAGCCTCATCCTCAGCCTCTTCAACTGTTACCGCCTGCGTGAAAAAATACACTCCCAGGCCCAGTCCCACACGTTCCGCTTCCGAGGCATATTTTTCGAACTTCTCATCCTGCATAAGTCCGCCTTCGGAGTATCCGCGGAATCCGCAGCGGAGCATTACGAATTCACAGCCCGAAGCCGCAAGTTCGTCAAAGTTAACATTGTTGTTATGGTATGAAAGATCGCATCCGAGATGGCTGATTTTCTCCCCGTCATCATTAAAATACGCCATGAATCCGTTATCAATCCGGAAATTCTCCTTCTTGTATGTATTCATGAATATTTTGCCTTCGGTAAGGGGGCGCTCCGGAACATACACATTCGTTACGTTGATGTGACTTTGTTCCTCTATGACAGTGTTCAGCTCATCGCGTACCGCTGCTATCTCCTTCGAGCTTTTTGTATGGATTATGACCATGCCTATCACAATACCTATCACAAGGCTCGTAAATATAACAAGAAGCATTTCGGCTGTGCCCCTGCGTCTGCGCCGCTTTCTTCTATTCGGAACACCCGGATTCTGAATTGTTTCCCGTACTTCTTCCACTAAATTCCCCTTGCTGTTCTTGAGATTGTTATTTGTCCAGTGCCCTCTTTACCCGGTCCACCAGTTCTGAAGTAAAGAAGGTTTCCTCCATAATAAGCGGCACGGCCCCTTCTTTTTTTACCACTGATGCTACCGATTCATATACTTCCTGAGGAGAGGTACCCGCCGAATCCCTTCCGATGATAAACATATCCGGATGGTGTGATTTTATATAATCTACCGACTCGATAATGCTTCTTGCAACCTTCACTTTATAATCGTTTGACAGCAGAGTTTCACGCATGGATTTCAGATGTGAAACATCATTATCAAGTATAAGTATTTCTATTACGGATGCTTTTCTTTCTTCGTCAGTGAAGATCTTCTTCAGTCTGGCAAGGAGTTCTCCTTTCGGTATAGTCTTCACAAGATAGCCTGCGGCTCCTTTCGCCATCAGCTCCCGTACAAGATTCGGATTGGTTACTCCCGACAAAAAAACAACCGGTGTGTCCCTGACCTCGGGATTTCCCATCAGTTCGTCGAAGGCCTGCAGTCCGTTTACAACAGGCATTTCAATGTCAAGCAGTATCAGATCGGCTTCATAACTGCCCATCTTTTCGACAAACCTGTAGCCGGCGTTTTCGGTTACAACATCATATGTATCTTCAAGATACTTTTTCAGTATCTTGAGTGTCATAATATCATCATCAACTATAAGGATTCTCTTTTTCATTACATTCACACATCCTGTCAGTTGCCGAAAAATCCGTCCACTGACTGTACAAGAGTTGCCTTCTTAAGAGGCTTGTTAAGTATTCCGAAAACATTTGGTCCGAGCAGTTCCGACCGTGACTGCGTATAATCATCTCCCACAAGATACATGAGTGGAATATCCGCTCCGCCGGGCTGCATCCTGACCGACGAAATGGTAGCTGCTCCGCTCATTCCCGGAAGAATGGGATTGATTATCAGCAGATCAATATGATTTCTGATCGCATAATCTATTGTTTTTATTCCGCTGTCCAGCGTCACAACATTGTATTTTTGTGTAAGGAACAGGGAATACAGCTTTGTGGCCTTTACATCACTGTCAACAATTACAACAGTCTTCTTATTTACGGAAGGAGACGGTGTACTTTTAGGATAACGCGGTCTGTCATCCACTTTGATACTGCCCTGTGCGCCCATAGCTCCGAAGGGATTGTTCATAGCCTTCTGCTTCAGGATATCCACTGTTCTTGCAACATCCATTTGGGCATTGGCTTCCAGCCTCTTTTCTGGAGCTGTGTGTGACAGATGTGCTTCCTTTTGCATCTTTTCAACAAGTTCCCCGATTTTAGAGTCCTTTTCCTCGGCTTTTATCAAAGATTTCCTGAAATAACTCTGTTTTTTACCGTCGCTTTGGTCACTGCCTGCGGCACTGCCATGTTTTCTGTTTCTTCTGTGCAGTTCAAATTCATCGTCAAAGCTGTCACTCTTATACTTTTGTGCAGCTCCGATAAGGCTTCTGATGTCCCTGACCCTTTTTTGTCCTCTCTCAAGTGCGGCTTCAAGGTTCTTAAGGCGCGTATCCATGTCAAGGACTACCGCCCTCTGTTTTCCTTCTCCGCCCGGTGCCTTGACAGACAGACCTATGAGCCTGTCTATGCTTTTTGTCTCCTCGTACGGAGCTTCTACCGGCTCTTCGGCAAACTCCGCTTCCTCTATAGTTTCCATTATCATCGAGAACAGCCTGTCATCTTCGATCTCTCCCTCATAGAAGGTGACGTCGCCTATCTCAAAAAACTCAAGGCTCTTGTCCGAGTATTCATCATCCGTCAGTACAATGACCGGGATGGCGGCAATCTCTTCATCCCGGGATTTGTTGACCATCCAGTCAAAAACGTACAGGCCGAAACTTTTGGTATCCTCCCCGTTCAAAATAACAACGTCGGGAAGTTTCCCTTCGTCATCTCTTCTGATAGATTTAAGCGCTTCATCACCGGATGCGGCAACACTTGTATCTATATATTCAGGAAGGATATTTGCTATTTTCTCCCGCCGGGCGCGGTCATCATCGATTACAACGACGCGAAGATCTGACATTTTACTGCTCCTTCTTGCCAAGCTCCTCTAAGGATGCATTGATATCATCCAGTATACTTCTGTACAAAGTAACAAGTTTCGGGAAGTTCAGATCGATAAATCCCTTATTACCGCTTTTACCTGCCATTTCGTGTATTCTTGCCATCGTAAACAGCTGATGGGCTCCGATATTGGCAGCAACGCTTTTGAGTGCATGAACCGCAATTGTATAATTCTCGTAATCATTCTTGGCGGCAAAATTTTCTATTTCATCAGCCTTGCCCGGTCCGTATTTCGCAAATATATCTAGCACCTCCAGATAGTCCCTGGCGCTTCCTCCGCACTTGGCAAGACCTGCATCCACATCGATACTTTCTATCTCAATATCAAGAGTATCCTGTGATTCCTTCTCATCCTCTTCCACCGCAACAAACAGATTGGATGGCAGATGCTCTTTTAATATCTGCTCTATCTTCGGTGTCTCCACAGGCTTACTCAGGTAATCGTCAAAACCTTTCCGGAGATATTCATCTCTCATCCCCCGTATCGCATTGGCTGTGACCGCGATCACCGGCACAGATGACTTATCCTTATCCCCAAGAGCTCTTATAGCTCCCAGTGCTTCCTCTCCATTCATACCCGGCATCATATGATCCATGAATCNNGTCATATGAGTTTTTGCTTGCGGCACTTACAGCCTCTTCGCCGCTAAATGCCGTGTCCGCATCAATCTCGTAGTGCAAGAGCAGTCCTCTTAATATCTTGACATTTACGGGATTGTCATCCACTACCAGAACGCGAGCCGAAGGAGCATAGATCTTGGACCGCTTCTTCTCCTCATGCTTGTGATTGACAAGATAATTCGACAGTTTGTTTCTGTCGATGACCTTTTGGGGAATGCGAACGGTAAAAGTTGTCCCTTCTCCGTAAACACTGTCAACTTCCACTGTTCCGTCCATCAGTTCGGTCAACTGCTTACATATGGCAAGACCTAGTCCGCTTCCCTCCACATTTCTGTTAAGGCGCATGTCAACCTGTCTGAACTTGTCGAATATAAGGTCAAGATCATCCTTCCGGATGCCTATACCGGTATCCTTTACCGTAAATTCCAGAATAACAGTATCAGGATCCCCGGTCTTCTCAAAAGTCGCACCGAGTTCAACCTTGCCTTCATTCGTAAACTTTACTGCATTGTTGCAAATGTTTGTAAGTATCTGTCTGATCCTGACGATGTCGCCGTACAACTGGCTCGGAAGTTCGGGATTTGCATTGACCCGAAAATCAATCCCTTTCTTTTTTGCCGGGATCATAATAAGCGACTCGATATCAGTAAACAGATAATGCAGATAATACGGAACCGGAACAAGTTCCATGCGTCCCGATTCTATTTTGGAAATATCCAGAAGATCGTTTATTATCGCAAGAAGATTGTTGCTTGCATGCTTGATCTCACCTGCATATTCATTAACCGCATCCGAAGCATCCAGCTGCAAAAGGAGCTCTGCAAAACCGCAGATCGCATTCATCGGAGTCCGGATTTCATGTGAGATATTGGCTATGAAAGCGTTCTTCGACCGATTTGCCTGCGTCAGTTCCTCAATCTTTTTGAGCAGCTCTTCGTTTGATTGTTCCTGCTGATGAGT
>DEEW01000042.1:8844-9882 GCA_002350465.1 Lachnospiraceae bacterium UBA2868 | reverse complement strand
GCTGCTTCCTTCACAGGTGCAGCCTCCTTCTTCGGCTCACTCACGCTTTCAATCTTAAGTTCCGTTGCTTCCTTGACCCTGAACCTTCCGCCTCTCTTTGATTTGCTCCGGTCGATATTCATATTGCACTTGCCCTGGAACACCGACTGCTCATCAATCAATATCTTCGAAGTGGAAATATCACCATATACCTCGCCTGTAGGCTCTATGTTAGTCTTATCCTTTATTGTGAGATTGCCGTCAATCACACCTGCAACTATTATATTCTCTGCTATGACATTTCCGTCGATCTGACCGCTTTGGGAGAGGACAACCGTACCGTCCGCACATACACCTCCGACCACACTTCCGTCGATCCTGACTGACGAGTGTGTTATAAGTGTGCCTTCTACCTTTGTGTCTGTTCCGATAAAAGTGGAAATAGAAGTCTGATTGATCCTGACTTTGTTGTCATCTTTAAAAAACATTTTTTCCCTCCGCGCTGTCTAATCCTGTACTATCATCGATCTCGGATCTATAAACTCTCCGTTTTGTTTGATCTCATACGCGATATACCCGTCCTCTGTAAGAACCGCGAGAACATCGTTCTTCATAACGGTCGACCCCTCCTCAATGGACACGTCCCCGTTCAGTCTGTAGTATGTTACATATCCGTTTTCATGATCTATAACAATTCCCCTGTTGTAGAAAGGGTTTTCGTCATCCGAATCAACATGGGTAACGACACCTTCTGCGGCAGCCGCGACAACAGCGCCTTTTATCGTGGAAAAGACTATTCCGTTTGTCTGTCCGCCGTTTGAATCCTTGTACGGATCATCAACAAGAATTGCCCTGGCGTTTTTGACCGGAATCTCGTTTGGTATTGCCGCCTGTTCGGCTTCAAGCACTTCTTCTTCCTCACGCTTGGAGATCGTATCCTCTATCTTGGAAAAAACTTCCTTGTCTGCCTCTATCTGATCATTCAGAACGGATACTGTTTCTTCAAGTTCCGTATTGGATACGTTAAGCTCATTAACCGACTGTTCCGCCGCTTCAAGA
>DEEW01000042.1:3894-8815 GCA_002350465.1 Lachnospiraceae bacterium UBA2868 | reverse complement strand
TAGATCATAGAACCCATCAGACCCACGATTATGATGCCGATTGCCACCGCCCCGGACAGGAGCTGAAGCAGCCTGTCATAGGAAATCTCAATCGTTTTGGCCGCATCCGATGAATTCGGGATAAGCAGCATCGTAAATCCCGTAGGCTGACGTTTAGTATCCGAACGTTTTGTTGTTTTAGTCTTATCCCTATTCCAGATCAAGTTTCATATCTCCCGGTTTGATCCATCCGCGTCTTCTCATCAATTCGGAAATACCGAAGGAAAGAGCCGCCGGCAGCAGAAAATGCAATACTATGATTTTAACCGTAACTGCCACGGGACTTGCTCCTGCCGCAGTCATATCCTGATACGTCATAAGCTGTCCCACAAGACCGCTTGTTCCCATACCGGAGCCGGTTGCGTTGTTCGTCATCTTGAATACAAGTGTACCTACAGGCCCCAGAATTGCCGAGCTGATTATTGCCGGCAGCCATATGACCGGTTTTTTCATAATGTTGGGAACCTGCAGCATGCTTGTTCCCAGTCCCTGGGCAAACAGACCGCCCCATCCGTTTTCCTTAAATGAAGCAACCGCAAATCCCACCATGTTTGCACAGCATCCTACCGTAGCCGCACCTGCAGCCAGACCCGACAGATTAAGTATCAGACCGAGCGCAGCCGAACTGATCGGCAGGGTAAGTACCATTCCCATAATTACGGATACTAAAATCCCCATTAGAAGAGGCTGTCTTTCGGTACTCCAGTTAACAATACCGCCGAGCCATGTCATAAAGCCGGAAATAGGAGGTCCCAGAAGAATTCCGGCGAATGCACCGGAAAGTATTGTAACAGAGGGAGTTACAAGAATATCAAGTTTAGTCTTTCCTGCAACCATACGTCCCAGCGTGATCCCAACAAGTGCAGCAATATAAGCTCCGAGAGGTTCTCCCGGACCCTTGTAGGCAATTACACCGTCAACAAATATGGTCCCTGCTATTATGCTGCTTGCAAAGGCACCTATCATTCCGCACACGGCAGCAGAGAAAATCACAAGGGGTTTTTCCTTGAACTTAACCGCAACTCCGCAGCCTATGCCGGCTCCTGTTATACTGCTTGCGATCTGTCCGATATCTACAAGGTACGTCCCAACAAAGCCCGGGATGTACGACCCTATCTGCTTGATTATCGTACCAATAATAAGTGTGGCAAATAGACCGAGTGCCATTCCTGACAGTCCGTCGATAAAAATGTAATTAAGTATTTTCTTCATAATAAACTCCTGTTAAATGCAACGATATTACATATAAACATAGTGTACTATCATAACACTGATTTTTCAAACTTTTTATTTACAATCCGGCGCCGATATGCTAGTATTTGAAAGTGCACTTGTGCACTTGTTTTATTTTATTTTTTCGGAGGTATCTCAATGAAAGGTACAGTTAAGTGGTTCAACAACCAGAAAGGTTACGGATTCATTTGTGACGAACAGGGCAATGATGTATTCGTACACTACTCAGGAATCAGCGCAGAAGGCTTCAAGTCTCTTGACGAAGGTGCTGCTGTTGAATTTGATGTGGTTAACGGCGAGAAAGGCCCTCAGGCAACAAACGTAACAAAGTTATAATCTCCGTAACTTGTGCCTCATTTACTGTATAAGTATTTATAAGGTTATTTTATGGGATTATAAAAAAGGAACCGTCATCCGGTTCCTTTTTTATTTCGGATTGCCATGCTGGTTCATGACCTGCTGTGACATAGCGATATTCTGCTGCATCTGTTTTTCGATGAGTATCGCAGCGTCCCTGATATCCATATGCACACGCTGAAACGCTGCAACAACCTGCGGATCAAACTGAACTCCGGCGCCCTGCGTAATAATGTTGTACGCCTCCTCATGGGTCTTGGCCTTTTTGTAGCTTCTCTCGGCAACAAGTCCGTCATAAACATCCGCCACCGCAAGTATTCTTGCGAGTATCGGTATATTGGCTCCTGCCAGTCTGTCCGGATATCCGTTTCCGTCCACTCTCTCATGATGGTATTTCGCCATCTGGAAAGTATAGTACAGGAATTTATTGTTCGGAAGAAGGTACGCATACTTCTGGATCGCGTTTGCGGCCATTGTTGTATGAGCCTTCATGAGAGCGAACTCTTCATCCGTATACTTGCCCGTCTTGGTAAGAACCGCATCGGGAACCCCGATCTTACCCATATCATGCAGACGTGAGCTTAGCAGTATAAGTTCAAAATCATTGGGATCTATTCCGTAATTAATCCCGGAAAGCAGCATCTCTTTGAGAAGGATCTCCATATACTTGCTGACACAGATACTGTGCATTCCCGTGTACGGATCTTTTTGTGAAATAAGGTCGGTTATAATTCCGATAATAAAATACTCCAGATTCATAGCGTTCCTTGCCTGAAAATTGGCAGTCTGCTGAAGCTGTGTATTGTATGAATCCATTTGTGATTTGTAATCGAGGATATTCGACTGGAGTTCCATACGTTTGCGAAGAAGATCGGGAATAATAGGCTTGCGGATAAAATCAACCCCTCCAAGCCTGTAGGCCTCCATTTCGGTCGTATTTTCCTTGTCACCCGAAAGGAACAGAACCGGAATGTTCTTAGTCTTTTCATTTGTTTTCAGACGCATTATAAAATCAAAACCGTTTACGCCGGGCATTGCAATATCAAGCAATATAAAATCAGGCATAATTGTTGACTTGGCAAGACGCTGCAGAGCAGCTTTCGGACTGTTTATATCAATTATGCGGTATTGCCTCTCAAGTGCTTTTTTGGCAACGAGTAATTCGGTTTCGTTGTCATCAATGATCATTACCGTATACATTTAATAATCTCCTCTATGCTCAAATCGCCTCCGAAAATGTCAAGCTTCGACCCCACCGTAAAATTCACAAGGCCCCTTCCCTCTGTTTTAATCCTGTATATGTCGTCATAGGAGGATATTCCGCCTGCATAACAGCACGGTCTGGGGGATCCTGCCAGAATCTTTATTAAGTCTTCATCTATTCCGTTTGCAAGTCCTTCCGCATAAACGGCATGAACCAGAAACTCGTCGCAGCATTCGGATAATCTCTCAAACAGCCCGGCATCCACTGTCTCATCCGCTATCTTCTGCCACCTGTCCGTTGCTACCCGGTAAGAGTCTCCCACTTTTTTACAGCTCAGGTCAAGAACGATCTTATCCGCTCCTACCGCACTTACCAGTCTGTCAAGATTATTCCTGTCAATACGGCCGTTCGAAAACACAAAACTTGTTACGATAACGTGACTTGCACCCGCATCAATGTATTCCGCTGCATTCTCATCGGTTACTCCCCCGCCGATCATAAGCCCCCGGGGATATGCTGCAAGTGCATCAATCGCCTGCTGCCTTGAAGCCTCGTAATACTCGCTTCCCTTCCGGTTGAGTATTATAACGTGTCCGCCGGGAAGATTGAGATCCTTATATAGTTTCCCGTAATATCCGCCGCCTTTTTCGGAAACAAAGTTCTCTACCGCATCCTGTCCGGCGTCATCAAGGGTTGAACCTACTATCTGTTTGACAGCTCCGTTATGAATATCAATGCAGGGACGAAATTCCATCAGATCAACCTATCACATCGGACATATCGTACATTCCGGGATCTTTGCCCACAACAAACTTCGCCGCTTCCACTGCTCCCTTGGCGAACACCGCTCTCGAATATGCACTGTGTGAAAAAGTGATCACCTCATCGCGTCCGGCAAAAATCACGTCATGATCACCTACAATCGATCCGCCGCGCACGGCACTTATACCTATCTCTGTATCCGGCCTAACCATTCGCCGCCCTGACCTGTCAAAAACATAATCCTTTTTCTCGTCCAGTCCGTCATTAACAGCGTCCGCAAGCGCAAGTGCCGTTCCCGAAGGAGCATCCAGCTTGTTTCTGTGATGCTTTTCCACTATCTCCACATCAAAACCTGCCTCTGTAAGCTTAGCGGCATTTTCCTTAAGAATCTTGGATATCAGATTGATACCCAGCGACATATTCGCCGATTTGAACATGGGGGTGGTTTCGGATGATTTTTTAATAAGCTCAAGTGTTTCATCACTAAGCCCCGTGGTACATTCCACAAGAGGTATCTTATGGGATACACACCACCTGATAACTCCGTCAACAGCAGACGCATTTCCGAAATCCACAACAACGTCTGCAGCAGCGCTTACCTTGTCAATACTGTCAACTACCGGAAAATCAGCCGCTGCGGTATTGATATCAACACCTTCTGCAATCTCGATATCGCCATCTTCCTTAACGATATCCGCAATCATTTTTCCCATACGGCCGTTACAGCCGTGTAAAATCATTCTGACCATTTCTACAGCACCCCGTATTCTTCCATAGCCACTTTAAGCTTTGCGGCATTATCGGGATCCATCTCGCAAAGAGGACGGCGGAGCACTCCGCGGTCTCTTCCCTGAAGCTCTAACGCCTTCTTGACAGGTATGGGATTAACCTCACAAAACAGTGCATTACAAAGAGGTATGGCATCAAGCTGTCTCTTGGCCGCAAGTGCCGGATCATTATCAAAAAATGCCTGGCAGATGTCATGGGTCTTTCTCGGAGCAACATTTGACAGAACGGAAATAACACCGAGACCTCCGAGGGACAGGATCGGAACTATCTGATCGTCATTACCCGAATACAGTTCTATCTGATCGCCGCAGATGCTCATAAGTTTTGCGATCTGCGAAATATTTCCGCTTGCTTCCTTGATCCCGACGATATTGGGAACATCCCTGACAAGAGTTGCGGCTGTTTCAGGCAATATGTTGCAGCCGGTTCTTCCGGGCACATTGTACAGGATCATCGGAATTTTAACGCTGTTCGCAACTATGGTAAAGTGCTCGATAAGACCCTTCTGGGTGGACTTGTTGTAATACGGTGTTACCA
>DEEW01000042.1:2633-3778 GCA_002350465.1 Lachnospiraceae bacterium UBA2868 | reverse complement strand
ACGGCACAAAACTTGATACACTCAAGATGTTCTTCATGGGACAGACATGAAGCCTCTCCCGTTGTACCGCATATAACTATGGCATCGGTACCGTTCTCGATCTGATACTCTATCTGCTCTCTGAATTTATCGTAATCAACCTCTCCGTTAGCCAGAAAGGGTGTACATATTGCTACAGCTGCTCCTTTAAAAACCGACATTTTTCATATCCTCCGTTTATCTTATTTGATCTTAATAATATTCACGCTTCTTCCGGGGCTCACCCGAGTATAACTATCCAGTCAAGAGGCTGCTGATTGATGAATATGGGAATAACAACGATCATCGAACCGTTCAGCTCCAACGGATCCTTTGACAGCTTCGGAGGCATAAGGTTAAGTTCCATTCCCTCCTGACTCTTGGCTGTTGCAAACAGTCCGTCACTGATATTGATAAATTCTCCCACAGAATCAAGTGCGTTTATATCGACTTCGTCAAAAAACTGCTTGGCAAACGCTTCGGCTATCGCAAGTATTCCCTTATCATCTCCGGAAAAAGCAGTCGTAACGTTATAATCTCCCACTATCTCCTGCATTGCCACAGCACCGGTTTTGTAATTGTTTGTTGTATATCCGCGCCTTATTGAAATATCATCCGATGCAAGGCGGTTAATACACCTGAACGTAACGGCGAGAAGATCAACAAACGGTCCGTCCGGTATTTCCGGAAGAAACAGCGGAAGGACTCTGTCAACATCTCCGGATTTGATCGCCTCCATATCGGCGAATGTAAATCCGTTTTCCTTCTTGTAATAATCAAGTGCTCCCTCAATCTGTTCAAGGGTCATGATATCCTTATCAACCGCGCTCTGGCAGAATCTCATGTATTCATTTCCCTGAAGGGCAAGAAGCCGTTCTACCTGAACCTCAGTCAGATACCCGAGAGAGATCGCGATATCCCCGAACTTTTTATCCATCATCTGTTGCTTGAGGTTAACCTCATCAGCCTGCTTTTCCGTCATAAGTTTTTCGGAAACCGCAATAAGACCAAGCTTGACTCTGGTCTTGTCAATCTGCATCTTGATGCTGATGAATTCATCCTCCGTAATAATGTTTTTTCTAACAAGATAATTTCCAAAAATATTTGTAAACATGCTTTCTCCTTTT
>DEEW01000042.1:0-2433 GCA_002350465.1 Lachnospiraceae bacterium UBA2868 | reverse complement strand
GGCGGAGACAGGCGGAGCGCATCATCCGATCCGGATGCTCTCGTATTGGTCAAATGCTTACTCTTGCACACGTTAATCTCCACATCTTCGGGCTTACCGGTCTGACCGATCACCATACCGGCATATACCTTTTCCCCGGCCCCTATGAACAAAACTCCTCGCTCCTGCGCCTGAAACAGTCCGTAAGTTACCGACTCACCCGTTTCAAAAGCGATTATGCTTCCCTGTTTCCTGAACTGAATATCTCCCTTGTATGGTGCATACTCATCAAAAATCGTATTGATGATACCCTCGCCCTTTGTATCTGTCATGAATTCGCCGCGGTACCCGATAAGGCCTCTTGCAGGAATCGAAAACTCCAGTCTCTGATACCCGCCGGTTATCGGCACCATGTTCTGCAGTTCACCCTTACGGGATCCCAGCTTTTCTATAACATTTCCCGCGTAGCTTTCCGGCACATCAATATATGCGATCTCCATAGGTTCGCACTTTCTGCCTTTGGAGTCTTCACGGTACAAAACCTCTGCTTTGCTTACCGCAAACTCATATCCTTCACGACGCATATTCTCGATAAGAACCGACAAGTGGAGTTCACCTCTTCCCGACACCTTGAAACAGTCTGTGGAATCGGTTTCTTCGACACGAAGTGACACATCGGTGTTAAGTTCCCTCATCAATCTCTCGCGAAGATGTCTTGATGTCACGAACTTGCCTTCCTGTCCCGCAAGGGGTGAATCATTGACCATGAAGTTCATGGAAATGGTAGGCTCCGAAATCTTCTGGAAAGGAATGGGCTCGGGAGAATCCGGATCACAGATCGTATCACCAATATGAATATCAGCAATACCTGACACCGCAACAATCGAGCCGACAGTTGCTTCCTTGACATTTACCTTATTCAGTCCGTCATACTCATAAAGCGCGGATACCTTGACTTTTCTTAGCTTATCGGGTTCATGGTGATTGACTATCACCACGTCCTGATTGATCTTTATTGAGCCGTTGCTGACCTTACCGACACCGATTCTGCCCACATATTCATTGTAATCTATCGTGCTGATCAGCACCTGACATCCCGCATCAAAATCCCCTTCCGGAGCCGGAATATAATTGACGATCGCATCAAATAACGGGATCATTGAATTCTCAAGTTTATCGGGATCCTTACCGCTCATTCCCATCTTAGCCGATGCATAGATAAACGGGCAGTCAAGCTGTTCATCGCTCGCATCAAGATCCATGAACAGTTCCAGTACCTCGTCAACCACCTCTTCGCATCTTGCCTCGGGACGGTCTACTTTGTTGACACAGACAAGTACGGGAAGCTTCAGGCTCATGGCTTTTTTAAGCACAAACTTGGTCTGAGGCATAACACCCTCAAACGCATCAACAACAAGTACCGCACCGTCAACCATCTTGAGAACACGCTCAACTTCTCCTCCGAAATCCGCATGTCCCGGGGTATCGACAATGTTTATCTTCACATTCTTATATGAAACCGCCGTATTCTTCGACAGGATCGTAATGCCTCTCTCACGCTCGATATCATTCGAATCCATGACGCGCTCGGCAACTTCCTGATTTTCACGAAATACCCCACTTTGCTTTAGCAGTTCATCCACAAGGGTTGTCTTGCCGTGATCAACGTGTGCGATTATTGCAATGTTTCTTATGTCTTCCCGTTTTGTAATCATAATATAAAATCATCCTTTATGTTTTAAATAACCGCCCGGCTCATCATATACCAAGAATACGTGTTGCAAACTGGAAATAAATAAGCAGCGACAGGGCATCCACAATGGTCGTGATAAAAGGGCTAGCCATAACTGCCGGGTCAAAACCGATCTTCTGGGCGATCATAGGCAGCGAGCAGCCCACGATTTTTGCAAAAAAAACCGTAACTACAAGTGTCAGGCAAACAACAAGCGCAACTACTACCGGCACCCTGTCTACGATCATGATCTTGGCAAATCCGACAGCTGCAAGCGTGATGCCGCACACCACCGCAACCCTGATCTCTTTCCAGATTACTTTAAAAATATCTGACCATTCGATCTCATCCAGCGAAAGTCCGCGGATGATCGTAACCGATGCCTGTCCGCCGGCATTACCGCCCGTATCCATAAGCATTGGAATAAAGCTTGTCAGAACAACATACGCTCCGAGAGCCTGCTCATAATGGGTAATTATCTTACCCGTAACGGTAGCGCTTATCATCAGAAGAAGGAGCCATGGTATACGCTTCTTCCATGTCTCGAAAGTATTCGTCTTCATGTAGGGCTTGTCGGTCGGCAGGATAGCTGCCATCTTTTCGATATCCTCCGTGGCCTCTTCCTGGATGATATCGACGACGTCGTCGATGGTGATGATACCGACCATACGGTTCTCATTGTCGACGACCGGCATCGCGGTAAAGTCGTATTTCTGGAAGAT
>DEEW01000134.1:16420-21965 GCA_002350465.1 Lachnospiraceae bacterium UBA2868 | reverse complement strand
TAGCTTTTATACCCGCTCTCCTTCGGAGACTCAATGTAGTCCTTCGTCGAGAGTACCTTGATATCATTCTGCTTGCGAAGCATATTGGCTATTCTGTATATATCCGAAGTAAATGAACATATGATCCGGATGCCCGCAATGTCGTTCACGTATTTGACCATGTTTTCAAGGGTTACATCGTAACCCTTTTTCTTCAGCTTTCTGACTATGGACTCCGGAGATTTTATTCTCGATTTGATGTGTTCTATCGGATTATACTGATGAATATGCTGGAACTCATCATTGAGTATTTCCAGTTTTGTTCCTATCTCTTTGAGCGCGGAATTATGCAGAAGAATAATCTCCTCCCAGGTAATATCCTGCTCTTTGCTGTTAAAATCAACTTCCAAAAAAATGTACCCCCAATATTTCTTGTTATATATTATATCATATAAAACCGTTCGCTAGTATCATTTCACCGATTCTTAACAAACATATCTTTTTATACTATAATCAGACCATGAAATTTTGGGCACGTACTTTTAAAGACAACCGAATGACAAGAGATATGGTTATCACAAATACCGAAGAAGACACCCGTACACACAAGGTATTCGCGGCCATAGAAAAGATCGGTTATGATTTTGACATTGCAAGACCTATCTGGCTTGATTCAAATATCTCCGATTTCAAAAGGTACTCAAAGGTCAGAATCTATCAGGACAGTTTTATAGAAGAGGTTCCTTTTGACTATCTGGAGTTCTCCGTTCTTGAAGAAGACTGAGGGCTGGAACAATCCGATATAGTTTATGTAACAAAACATCTGACTGCACGGGGTGGCATAAGAAAAGGGAATAGAAAACATGAATAAATATGGTCTTATTTTGTATGACCTTGACGGAACTGTTTGGGATTCCATCCCTCTTATAATGAAATGCTTTAAGCTTGCTTATCTGGATGTTCTCGGTCGGTGCGACAGATCCGACGAGGATCTGAAAAGCTATATAGGCCGGCCGCTTCCCGATACGTTTGCTATGCACGATCCTAAAACATCCGAGGCCCTGCTTAAAGCATATCTTGCACACAACAGTGTACTTCTCGAAAATGACGAAATTCCGCTGTTTGACGGCGTGATCTCTGAAATGCATAAGATCAGGGATCTTGGCATTCATCAGGGATTCGTTACAAGCAAGCGGACAGTATCCGCCGGCATTACCCTGCGCCTGAAAGGGCTTGATAACTTCTTTGATGTAGGTATCTGCAAGGAAGACACCGAAAATCACAAGCCCAATCCGGATCCGATTATCACTGCCGCCAAAGCAGTCAATATAACCGACATGAGCCGGGTCATATACATAGGCGATGCACTCGTAGATGCTTTATGTGCCAAAAATGCCGGCACTGATTTTGCCCTTGTGGAATGGTCACAGATGGACAAGGAGAAAATCATAGCTGCCGCACCTTCCGGAAGCCGTATTATAAGCAGGTTTACGGATGTTCTTGATTATGACGCGTAATAGTTTATCAGGCATCCCTTCAGGATTATAGTGCGCTCATCTTCTGTAAGTTCAGCCATATGAAGCATGAACTTTTCAAGCTTTCCGTCCTTTACAACATATGCTTCGATATCGGAAAGTTTCTTCTCGACTGCCTCCCTGATCTTCGGAATAAACAGATAATCAAGGTTTGCAAACGGAAGGTCGCCTTCATCAATTATAAAGGGAAGCATACCCCAGTTAATGAGGTTACTGCGATATCTCTTCGTTGCATATTCATTTGCAATGTTTGCCCATCCTCCGAGAACCTTCTGGCAGCTTGCAGCCTGTTCTCTGGCGGAACCATCACCCGGTTTTACGGCAAATATCGTTGAACCGATTCCGATATTGGTCCTGTCAACATCAGGGAACTGCCCCTTTATCGCCTCCATAACAGGCTTGATCTCAGGCAGAACTTCACATGGATGCTCTCCGGCAACTCTTCTGTCTTCGGCAGCCTTAACCTCTTTGGCACGTCCCACATACTGCGGATCTTTACGTGACAGCGCAAACTCGGCAAGCCCGAGAGGATTGGATCTGTACGAGGATGTCTCTCCCGACGGAATAAGCTCATCCGTGGTTGTGACAGGATCATGGATCTCCGATACAACCTTAAGCACAAGATTTTCAGGCAAAGCCTCCATAGCCGGCCAGTCTTTGATATTCGGCCCGAAATGAATTTCCTGGGCGGGGTCTGCCACACCCTTTGAATCAAATACTCTGTTTGCATAGATCGTACTGTCAAAAGAGTATTTGTATTTCTTCAGCGTGTCTTTTTCTATCTGTTTTGTTGCACTTGTAAGATATCCTTTGTTAGCGGCCGTAGCAGCGATGGATCTGGCATCCATAAGCGCAACCGAACTGATCTGTCCGCTCTGGAGCTTGCTGCCCTCCCTGTTCGGGAAGTTTCTTGTCGAATGTCTGATGGAAAATGCGTTATTGGCCGGTGTATCTCCCGCACCGAAGCACGGTCCGCAAAATGCGGTCTTGAGTACCGCACCTGTCTCAAGCAGTTTTGCCGCACATCCGTTTTTGATAAGCTCCATGTATATTGGCATGGATGCCGGGTAAACACTCAATGTGAACTCATCGGCGCCGATATTTTTCCCGTCGAGAATATCCGATACGGCGCAAATATTCTCGAATCCGCCGCCGGCGCATCCGGCAACGATTCCCTGCTCAACATAGAGTTTACCATCTCTGATCTTGTCGGTCAGTTTATAAGGAACCGCATTATCAAGAGAAATCGCAGCCTTCTTCTCAACATCATGCAATATATCCTCAAGATTTGCATTAACTTCGTCTATAGTGTAAGTATTGCTCGGATGGAAAGGCATTGCTATCATAGGCTCGATAGCAGACAGATCGATCTCAATCATTCCGTCATAATAAACGACCTCTCCGGGAACAAGTTCCTTGTAATCACTCTCCCTGCCATGGACAGCATAGAATTCCCTTATCTTGTCATCTGTCTGCCATATGGATGAAAGGCAGGTGGTCTCCGTGGTCATAACGTCCACTCCGATACGAAAATCAGCACTTAGCGTCTCTACTCCGGGACCGACAAATTCCATAACCTTATTCTTGACATAGCCGTTATCAAACACAGCACCGATAATGGCGAGAGCTACGTCCTGAGGCCCTACTCCGGGCTTTGGCTCTCCTGTCATATACACCGCAACGACCTCGGGACGGTTGATGTCGTAAGTACGGCCCAAAAGCTGTTTTACAAGTTCGGGACCGCCTTCACCCATGGCCATGGTTCCCAGTGCTCCGTATCTTGTGTGGGAGTCCGATCCGAGTATCATCTTGCCGCCACCTGCAAGCATTTCACGGGCAAACTGATGGATCACCGCCTGATGAGGAGGAACATAGACACCACCGTATTTCTTGGCACAGGTCAGACCGAACATGTGATCATCCTCATTTATCGTTCCTCCTACTGCGCACAGACTGTTGTGGCAGTTGGTCAGAACATAAGGAATGGGGAATTTCTCAAGTCCCGACGCACGGGCGGTCTGGATTATCCCCACATATGTAATATCGTGGGATGTAAGCTTATCGAATTTGATCCGTAGCTTCTCCATATCATCCGACGTATTGTGTTCAGACAAAATCCTGTATGCTATTGTGCTCTTGGATGCCTCTTCTTTGGAAAAACCGGCACTTTGAAACGATCCGTCCCTGTCGGACACGATCTGCTCACCGCCAATAAGAAACACTCCTTCATCATGCAATTTGATCATCAAGTCAACCTCCGAAAAAATACGGGGACTATCGCTAGTCCCCGTGTAAAATCATTTATCTTTACGATAGCCGGATCAGAAATCGAAGTACATATCAAATGAATCGTTAACTTCACCGTTAATAACGCTGTAAACCTTCTGCTCAGCAACATTTACATAGATATCAATGCTCTTGATGTCAGCAACCTTGATTCCGAGATCGTATTTAGCACGATCCTTTGCTGTCTTAAGATACTGTTTGAAGAGTGCATCTGCTGATACATTCTTTGTATCGTTAAGTGCAAATACTGCATTTGTCTTAACAACTGTCTTCTTTGCTGCCTTCTTTGCAGGTGCCTTCTTAGCGGGTGCTGCCTTTTTAGCAGGTGCTGCCTTCTTAGCGGGTGCTGCTGCCTTCTTTGCAGGTGCTGCCTTCTTTGCGGGTGCCTTCTTTGCAGGTGCTGCCTTCTTAGCGGGTGCTGCTGCTTTCTGCTCAGCTACAGCTGCCTTGATAGCCTCTTTAGCCTTTTCGGGCTCCGTAACAACAGCCTTTTTAACTGTTACAGTAGGTTTCTTAACGTCTGCCATGATAATAATTCTCCTTTCAAGCTTCCTTTATCATCATAAAACACTTTAAAATTAAGCAAAATCGTTACGTGCAATAAGAAATATATCGCAGTTATGCGGTTTTGTCAACTTTTTGCATATTTTTGTGAATAATTACCACAAATCTGTATATTATTCAGATAAATTATGCAACTTAACAAGAGAATCACGCGCGAATACTGTATCCGAGGCTCTTGCCATCATTCACAAACATCTGAACCGTCTCAAGAGAAAGTTGTGAAAGATCTTTGCCAAAATTGGGAAGTTTTGCCAGAATCGCATTGGTGACTGTTATTATGTCCGTCCCCGACTCCTGTGCCTGAATGATATTGTACACTTCCCTGCAGCTTGCCCACAATGTAAGTGTTCCCGGCTTTTTCGATGCAATCTCCTTTGCCTTCTTCATCATAGGTACCGCATCGACGCCCGTATCCATTATCCTTCCGGCAAATACCGAAACAATGTTTTCGGTTCCTTCGGCAAAAGCATCTACAGTCTGCTCAATCTGCTCCATCGTAAGTATTGCCGTAACATTGAGCTTCAGTCCCTCGGCGGACAGCTTCCTGATCAGAGGAATACTTGACTCGCCCTTTGAATTAGTGATCGGGATCTTGACGAACACATTCTTTCCGAGTCCGCATATGATCCTGGCTTCCTCTTCCATCCCGGGAAAATCATCCGCGAAAACTTCAAGCGAAAGCGGCAGATCCGGTATTTCCCTGACACATTCCTTCGCAAAAGTAACGTAATCCTTTACTCCGGCTTTCTTCATAAGCGTCGGATTTGTTGTAAATCCCTTTACGATACCTTTATTGTATTCTTCCTTCATTCCTTCGATATCCGCTCCGTCAGCGTATATCGTTATGGTAAGATCATTAACATTCATATTATTCCCCCTCATTTACCAAAGCGTTTACCATCAGATGCCATACAACTCCCTGCCACCCTTCTGCATGGGGAGTTATCCTTTTATCATCCACAACAGGTATCAGAACACAGGCATCGCTGACCTGTTTTGAATATCCGCCGTTTCTCGAAACTATGGAAATGATTTTTGAGCCCCGTTCCTTGGCAAGCTTAAGCGCATTTACAATATTAAGTGATGTTGTCTCGCTTCCGCCGCCGACCGAGAATACCATAACGGAATCCTTCCCATTCAAATGGCTGCACCTCAGCCACTCCGCAAAGGTTGTTTCCCAT
>DEEW01000134.1:13007-16378 GCA_002350465.1 Lachnospiraceae bacterium UBA2868 | reverse complement strand
GATACATTGTCGGTAGGCGCATATGTCTCAATCCCGCCGATTTTCCTGAAATCATTGACCGCATGTGAAGCATTTGCCGCGCTTCCGCCGACTCCGAGAATAAACAGTCTTCCTTCGTTCTTCTTCGTTTCACGAAGGATCGCAATACCCTTTTCGATCTCTTCCTGCGATACCGTCTGTGCTATCTGCACGGTTTCCTCAAGGTATTGCTTAATGTAGTCTTTTGTCATAATTGTTCCCTCCTTTTCCCGTATTACTTATTTCCAAACAATTAGACTATTGTGAACCCAACAGGGTTATCACCTTTGCTGTGGCACTATCTGTGCTGCGTCAAACAGATCCTTTGCTATATAAGTCGGTGAAATATCTCCCAGCTTTTTACACAGATCGCACTTCAGATCTCCTATAAAGATCGTCATCAGTCCTACACCGGATCCGGCAACAACATCCGAGCACGAATCCCCTATCATATATGATCCCGACATATCAATCGAATACTTTCTCATTGCCCTGTATATAAGTCCCGGCTCAGGTTTTCTGCAATTACATTTTTTTATCAGGAACTTCTCTTTTGTAAGTCCCAGCTCCTTCGGATAATGGGGACACATAAACAGATCGTCGATATCAACTCCCTCGCCTGCGAGGGCATCAATCATATATGTATTAATATCGTAAAGTGTCTTAAGATCCGTTTTGCCCTTCGCCGCTCCGGGCTGATTCGTCACAATGAAGATATAATATCCCTTTTCCTTAAATATCCGAAGTGCCTCAGCAGCATCCGGAAGGAAGGAAAACTGCGATACCTTCATCGGACTGTCAAGTTGTTCTATGTCATCATTCCATACAATTTCATTGATCACACCGTCACGGTCAACAAACACCGCCGGATGATTTTCAGAAAACCGCTTAGTGACATATTCGGAAAATTCCGCAAGGGAGGCAGGGCTTCCGATCTCGTAAAAACGCTTCGTCACTATCTGCGCCGTCATTTCGCCTCTGACAGACAGATCGTGCTGTATCTCGGCAATATCAAAAGCCTCGTCCTCGCCGTATGCGGCAAACAACGACTTTTCATACATACAGACACCATAGTCGATATAATCCATGTCCGGTGTCGCATTTTTCTTGTCATACAGCACAAGTTTTCCGCCATCCATAACAACATTGCTCTTATCAAACCTGTTGTTATTGCGAAGAACGCTCATAAGAGCCCGTGCTCCCTCCTCCTTACCCCTTTGATAGCGATACAGTGTCTCTGCATAATCTATATCCATAAAGGAATCACCATAAATAAGGAGAAAATCATCCTCAAGAAGGTCAAGAGCCCGCCTTACCGCTCCGCCCGTTCCGAGAAGCTTTTCTCCGTCATAGCTGTAACTTATGGATATATTACGGCTGCTGCCGTCCCCGTAGTATTCCTCGATCATATCGGCCCTGTATCCGATAAGAAACAGGAATTTCTTAAATCCCCATGCAGTAAGAAGGTCCAGCTGGTAATCAAAAAACGGCTTGCCGCATACTTTGACAAGAGACTTAGGACATTCTTTTGTGTATTCCTTCAGTCTGGTACCGAGTCCCCCCATAAGTACCACAACCTGAACATCTGCGGGACTTATCATAGAACCCTCGAACCTTCCTTTTCAAATCTGAACCTGACTTCACTCATTCCCGTATTTCTCATGGCATCGCGAAGTCTTGCCTTATCCTTGACATAGAACATCAGGAATCCGCCGCCGCCTGCGCCAATCATCTTGCCGCCTTGTGCGCCGTTTGCGAGTGCAAGAGAGTACCACTCATCAATCTGAGGATTACTCATACCGCCGGACCGTTTTTTCTTGTATTCCCAGTGGGTGTTCATAATATCCGCAAACGTATCGAGATCACCTTTTTCAAGCGCATCCTTGCTCTGATATCCCAGATCCTTCACAAAATCAAGGTTCTTTATCATATCCTCGTCATGTTGCTTGCTCTTGTCGTTCTGTTCTTTGAGTATATTCCCGGCAGAGCGCGAAAATCCCGTAAAGAACAGTATCAGATTATCCTCAAGGTTATACAGGGTCTCATCGGATATTCTCAAAGGATCGACCCATACATATCCGTCCCTGTGGAAGTTCATGCAGGTGATACCGCCGTAGCTTGCGATATACTGATCCTGCTTACCGATAGGCTCTTTTAGCCTGTTCATCTCTATCTCGCATGCCTCCTCCGCAAGAGTACGTGTGGAGACAATATTTCCCTGCATTGTATGAAGCGCCCTGAGGAGGGCTGTCGTAAAGGAACTTGATGATCCGAGACCTGTTCCTGCCGGTATGTCAGCCATAGAGCAAAGCTCAAGACACGGCCTCTTCCAGTCAAGGAGTCTTAATGCCTCCCGGATTATGGGATGCTGTATCTCATCTATTTCCTCACACTTTTCGAATTTGGAATACTTGAGAAAGTACCCCTTTTCAAAGGTTTCATGAAGTGTAATATAAACATACTTGTCTATGGCAGCAGAAATAAGGAAGCCTTCTCTTTCCTCGTAATATGAGGGAAGATCCGTTCCTCCGCCGCCAAGTGTTATTCGTAATGGACTTCTTGCTATGATCATTTATCCCTCTCCCGAAATTAACGCCATCTAATCCCTTGCAGCAAACACCCACGGGTTAGCCTGCAGATATTCCACCGTTTTGATAACTCCCTCTTCGATGGTTGCTTTCGGCTTCCAGCCAAGTGCCCTTACCTTTGACGTATCAAGATATATGAATGGATTATCACCTATCCATCCACGCTCCCCGCCTTCATATGTAAACTCCGGTGTTACGCCGAGTTTCCCACATATAAATCTTACCGAGTCATTTACCTCTACGTATTCGTCCGTTCCGAGATTATATATATTAACCTTATCTTTCGCATTCCTTATAACCGTAAGGATAGCCTCCATGCAGTCCTTGACATAAAGGTATGATTTTTTCTGGTGTCCGTCTCCGAGGATGTGGAGCTTCGTCGGATCGTCGGAAAGCTTTTTACAAAAATCAAACACATGACCATGCGTGTAACGCTCTCCGAGTATTGAAACAAATCTGAAAATATATGCCGTGTATCCGAAGCCTTCTGCATAAGCGGCAAGCAGGCCCTCGCATGCAAGCTTTGATGCGCCGTACAAAGATGTCTGTATAGGGAACGGAGCATTTTCCGGAGTCGGAATGACCTCAGCCTCTCCGTATACCGATCCCGTTGAAGAAAAGCCTATCCTCTTAATACCGTTTGCCCTCATCGCCTCAAGAACGTTATATGTGGCAATGGTGTTCTGCTCAAGATCCTTCCTGGGGTGCTCGCATCCCATCCTGACATCGGCATTTGCCGCAAAATGAAATACGAATTCACAGCCC
>DEEW01000134.1:6409-12941 GCA_002350465.1 Lachnospiraceae bacterium UBA2868 | reverse complement strand
AAGGAACTCATGCCTTCCCGTGGAAAAATTGTCGTATACAACCACTTCGTTTTCCGGCTCAGACAACAGTCTGTCTGCCATGTTTGAGCCGATAAAACCGGCTCCGCCCGTGATGAAATATTTCATAATTGTCTCTCCTGTCTATTCTATATATCGTAATTAACCTCATCTTCAACGTCACTCTTGAAGCTGTTGGCATTTCGATTATATTTTGTCTTGTCATACTGCAAGTATCCGATCTTAACTTCGGTTCTGATCTGCTTGTCGGAAATGCCCTCAAACCATTTCGAATCGGAAAGCTTGTCCCTCAGTCTCTTCTCAACGATCTTCGTACCATCCCTGTCGCAGGTAAGAATTATACCGAATCCGCCGTTTTCATCAATAGAATACACCCTGTCCTCTAAGCGGACCGTATCCACTATAAGAAGTGACAGCTGCTTAACTACCTTTTCGTATTGGGAAGGTTTGAGAACTTTCTTCATTTCCGCAGGATATCGGAGCCTTAAGATCATAAAAGAAATGGGGCTGTCATTTCTCTCTGCATATGATATCTGAGTTTGGAAATCCATAAACAGACTTCTGAGATTATATAATCCCGTGACAGGATCTATCATAACAAGATCGTCGATCTGTTTTTTCAGAATAGCGTTTTCAAGAACAAGCGGTGAATACCGCTTAATATACAAAGCAATTCCGGCCACACACATTGCGGGCAAAAGTATCCACAAGAAAGATATGGTGGGAAAATCGCTCTGAAGTGCGGTAATCGAATAAATCTTCAGTCCGGCAAATACAACTGTTGCAACGGCGGCCACTATAATACCCACCATAAGGTACCCAGCGGCAGTAACAATAACCGCAAGAGCAAGTACACAGGTCAGAATGATGTTCTCCGTAAAATAATCGCTGCCTGTAGAGTCAGTAACTACAACCGCAAGAATAAACGACAGTAACATTAATCCCAGGCCTATATACGAAAGGATCCTTCCGTCACCGGATCCGGCTGATTTCTTTTTTTCTTCGTCCATTACAAACTCCAATCGGTCAGATTACCAATTATTCTACCATTTTATTGCAGTTTGGTCAAAGAATACACGTTATGTTTTCCGCCCCTTATGTTTGCCGAACCTTTCCGTGTAAAACCAAGGCTTTCGAGCAGCCGCAGGCTTGCTGTATTCTTCTCTTTTGAAAAAGCAATAAAATCATGGACATCAAGTTCTTCTTCGGCATATTCCATTACAGCCGTGACCGCTTCTGTGGCATATCCCTGTCCCCTGTACGGTTTCCCCAATATATATCCGATTTCAAGCGCGTCATAACCTTCCCTTGCGGACAGCCCTGCTCTTCCTATAAGTTTACCGGAGTCTTTAAGCGTAAGTGCCCACACTCCGTATTCGAAAAACCTGTACTGGTTGTCTATATACTTTTGAAGATAGTCCCTCTCTTCTTCCGGATCTTTGTACAGATCCTCCATATATCTTGAGGCCTCTTCATCTGAGTAGATATCGTAAAGTGCGGGAATATCGTCTATTGTCTGTTCCCTTATAATGAGGCGGTCGGTTACCCTTATCGTCCACGGAATCCCGAAATATCTTTGCCACATTTTATATATACGGTCATATGACATAAGTTCTATATCTTCGATACAGTATAAGACCTCTGAAAAGCTGCAATTGCGATTGCCATCGGTATAAAGAGCCGCACTTGCCAGATTATTGTTACTTGTGAACAAGATTACCGCTTCGGAATCAGTAATTATGAATAATGAATCCGGATTTTCACTAAATGAACTGATCAGATTCGACAAACAGCTTACATCCGATCCTGCAATTTGGTTGTCATAACATAGATATGTAAACTCAATTTTGGGGTTTTCATTCTTTACGTTTGTGCAAAATGACGATATGGGTCCTCTGGGTATATTTTTGTCAACATTTATTATAATATGTGACAGTATTCTGTCTTTTTCATCGATTTTCATTGTGTTTTTTCACTATTTTACGAATAGGATTTAATGCACTTTTACGAATCATACGTTCATAATTTGTTCATATTTAATTTATAAACTTTTCATTTGTGGAACATTTTTTATACATTTATGTGAACTATACTAACACCATAAGATGAGACAAAAACATTGCGAATACTTTTTCATAATAAATGCCAAGTAGCAAGCTACTTGGCATCCTCCCTTTTTATAGGGTTTTATTCACCCGCCAGATAAGTAACAATGGCATCTACCGCCATCTCCTCATCAGATCCGTCCGCGGTTACCGTTACGGTATCTCCCGCCACAAGAACCAGCGTCATCATTCCCATTATACTCTTGGCGTTCACTCTCTTATCTCCATACTCGAGATACACCGAGCTCTCATACTGACTGGCTACCTGAACGAGCAATGCGATAGGTCTTGCCTCCAGCCCGTTTTCCAGACGGATAACCGTATCCTTTTTTGTCATAATTCTCCTCCTTTTTGCTGCTCTGCCATCCCGGAAAGCTTACGAAGTCTGTGATTAACCCCGCTTTTTCCGATCGCCGGGGTACTTAGTTCTCCGAGTTCCTTAAGAGTGGCCTCCGGATACGCAACACGCAAATCCGCCATTTCCTTGAGTGCAGGCGGCAGGCTGCGGTATGCGTCCGTCTTCATAAGTTGTTTAATATCTTCGATCTGCCTTTGTGCAGCGTTTACAGTCTTTCCTATGTTGGCGGTTTCGCAGTTTACCTTCCGGTTAACGCTGTTGCGCATCTCTTTAAGTATCCTCATGTTCTCAAAGTCCATAAGGGCTACGTGCGCACCCATAACGTTCAGCGTTTCGACTATCTTTGTTCCGTCCTTAACGTACAAAACATGGTATTTCTTGCGAATTACGGTTTTGGCCTCTATCTCGAAACTGTCCAGAAGTTCCGCCAAAAAAAGTGCCTGTCTCTCATCCTGGCACACTATTTCCAAATGATATGACTTTTCGGGATTGCTAACAGATCCGGCAGCGAGGAATGCGCCTCTTATATATGCTCTTCTGCAGCATGACCTCATAGAGTCTGTCGTGACCCTGATCGCCGATCTGATCTCCCCGGCTTCTTTGCTGTCATCAATCTCAAGGATGTAATATGACCCTTTTTTGATGTAAGCAGGATCATTCTCCGAATAATCCTTATACATATTAAATGTTTTCCCAAGTAAAGTAAAGTACTTTCTGACCGCCAGCTCATTTTCGGAAGAAATGACCATTTTTCCCTCTTCTTCCTCCGAGTGTTTACCGCAAAAGTCATAAATAGCGGCCATCTCTGCAAGCTGGCAGTGCCTCGGCACCCCACTTACCCGTTCCAATTCATCTTTGATTTTTCCGGAAAATGACATCCTTATTTTCCCCTTGCAGCATCTTTGCCCATATCCCTGTGGTCAAGTTTAAATCCATAGTCCTCATACTTTGACATTCTCTCAAACAGTGCCTCCGCTAGAGTAACGCTTCTGTGCTTTCCTCCGGTGCACCCGATCGCTACAACAAGCTGGTTTTTCCCCTCGGCAATATAGTTCGGAATCAGAAAAGTAAGCATATCTTCAAGTTTGTCCAGGAATGAATCCGCTTCCGGAAAATTCATGACAAAATCCCTTACCTCTTTATCACTTCCGGTAAGAGGTCTTAAGTTCTCATGATAATAAGGATTGGGCAGGAACCTGACATCAAATACAAGATCCGCATCACCCGGGATCCCGTATTTGAACCCGAATGAAAGAATCGTCACATACAGATTCTTGAAATTCATATCATTTACAAAAATCTTGTCGATTTCCGCCTTAAGTTCCCGCGTAAGCATTTGTGATGTATCGATTATATGTGATGCGTGCTTTTTGATATTGGAGAGCTTCCCTCTTTCTCGACTGATACCTGTTTCAATCCTGTCCCCGAAAGCCAGCGGATGAATCCTTCTTGTTTCCTTATACCTCTTAACGAGAACGGCATCATCGGATTCGAGAAACAGGATATCATATGAGATATCCATTTCCTTGAGCTTTGCCAGCTCTGTCTCAAGCTCGTCAAATCCCGATCCGGTCCTTGCATCTATTCCGAGTGCAGCCCGCTCTATTTCATCATTCTCACGTAACAGTTTGGCAAATTCCGAAATAAGCTGGACCGGCATATTATCAACGCAGTAATATCCCGCATCTTCGAGAAAATTCAGTGTTGTACTTTTTCCGGCTCCGCTAAGTCCGGTTACGACTACGAATCTCATTAATCAATATCCTCTCCGAGAATGACCACTTCCGGCTCAAGCAGCACACCGAATTTTTCATTAACAGTCAGCCTGACCTTTTTGATCAATTCTATTATATCGCTTGCTGTTGCTCCCCCTTTGTTTACCACGAAGCCGCAGTGCTTTTCGGAAACCGCAGCTCCTCCTACCGAGAAGCCTTTAAGCCCGGCATCTTCTATGAGCTTTCCCGCAAAATAACCTTCGGGACGTTTGAATGTGCTTCCGGCACTGGGAAATTCAAGAGGCTGCTTTTCTTTGCGGCGCCTTGCAAGTTCATCCATTTTCTCCTTTATCTCTTCCTTGCTTCCCGCATCAAGTGTAATCTGTGCTTCGAGCACGATCAATGGATGATTTTTGACAATGCTGGTTCTGTATCCGAACTTCATATCTTCCCCGGTGAAAATCACTGTCTGACCGTTGCCGGCATCCAGCATTGTTACCGATGTTATGACGTCTTTCATCTCACTGCCGTATGCGCCTGCATTCATCACAACGGCTCCGCCCAGTGTACCCGGAATTCCCGATGCAAACTCAAGACCTGTCAGGCCACTCTCATACGCTGCATTTGCAACCTTTGACAAAAGGGCGCCCGCACCGGCCGTAATGACATTACCGGAAACCGTTATGTCTCCCACAGCACTACCCATACAGACAATACAGCCTCTGTATCCATTGTCGGAAACAAGCAGGTTACTTCCGTTTCCAATAACCGTGTACTTAGCTTCCCGCGCTAAAAGAAGGCGGACAATATCTGCCGCCTCCGTAATGCTCTGCGGTGTAACAAACACATCGGCACATCCCCCGGTCCTGAAAGTCGTATGCTTTCCCATATCCTCCCGGGTTCTGATATTGCCTTCTGCAGTCACACTTTTCAATTCATTTGCGATATCAGGTCTCAAGATTGCTTCACTCCGTCGAGCACAAGTTTCGCAGATCCGTATATTCCCGCATCGTTTCCAAGTGTAGCAAGTGTAAATTCGGTGCCTCTGCTTCCGTGGAACACATATTTTTTATAGTTCTTTTTGACATAATCGATAACTATCTGTCCCGCCTTGCTGACTCCTCCTCCGATAACATACAGTTCCGGATTGATCACATCAGCTACGTTTGCAAGGCCTTTTCCCAGTATCTCACCAAACTCTTCGGCCACTTCACACGCAATCTCATCTCCGGCCTTGACAGCATCAAAGACAACCTTAGCATTCATGGACTTGGCATTTCTTAAAACGGAAGGTTTGCTGCAAGAAGCAAGCTTCCTGTTGGCCAGCCTTGCTATTCCCGTTGCCGAAGCATACTGCTCAAGGCATCCGTAATTGCCGCAGCCACACTTCTCGGTCTCATTATCATTCATGTGAAGGTGACCGATCTCACCACCGGCACCGTGAGAACCCGAGAGTATCCTGCCGTTTACTATTATTCCTCCCCCCACTCCGGTACCGAGAGTAACAACGACAACGTTCTCCTTGCCGCCACCGCCGCCTTTCCATACTTCTCCGAGGGCTGCCGCATTGGCATCATTTCCCGCAAACACGGGAAGATCAATATACTTTCTCATCTCCTCATCAATATCGAAGGCACCCCATCCGAGATTGACGCATTTATGAACGATTCCCTTATCATCAACCGGTCCCGGAACGCTGACACCGACTCCCGTAACATCGGACATCTGTATATTTTTCTCCTCCATCTTCTTCTTGATGGACTGTGCGATATCCGGCAAAATGTTACTTCCGTTATTCTCTGTTCTGGTAGGTATCTCCCACTTGTCAAGCAGGTCGCCTTCCGATGTAAACAACCCCATCTTGACGGTTGTTCCGCCGATATCAACTCCAAATACCCTCTTATCCATCAGTTTTCCTCTTCTTCTCTTGTTTTCAGTGAATTCTGGAACCTTGAATACAATTCCTGTGCGGCATTGTAACCCATCTTCTTCTGTCTGAAGTTGACCGCAGCCGACTCCGTAATAATCGCAAGATTACGTCCGGGCCTTATGGGTATGCTGTGGCATACGACTTTGTTACCAAGATACTCCGTGTACTCCTCCTCAAGGCCTATTCTATCATAATCCTTGTCCTTGTCCCACTCTTCAAGCCTTATAACCAGATCTATGCTCTGAGTCTCTCTTACCGAGGACACACCGAACAGCATCTTAACATCAACTATTCCTATGCCTCTTAGCTCAATAAGATGTCTGGTAATGTCGGGAGCAGTTCCTATAAGTGTATCATCACTTACCTTTCTGATCTCTACCACATCATCGCTTACCAGTCTGTGTCC
>DEEW01000134.1:0-6343 GCA_002350465.1 Lachnospiraceae bacterium UBA2868 | reverse complement strand
ACACCCTCGCCGTATACATCAACAAGCACGCCGTGTACCGAGATGCAGGGAGCCAGCTTAACATTGAGCCATCTGATTATCTCCGCCATGAGGTTCGATGTACTCTTATGGGACATCAGAACCGCAACATTATGAGCCCTCGCAATCTCTAAGAAAAGCTCGTCCGGCTGCAAATCGCGGCAGAAAACATAACAAGGTGTATCATCGCAAAGTACATGCTCATAACGCTCTTTCTTCACGCTTTCATCAAGCTTATTCATGTACGTATATTCAACAAACCCGATTATCTGAACTCTACCGGTCTCAAAGTGCTCCAAAAACCCTGCCAGCTGAAGCGCAGGACGGTTGATATCAGGCTGATTGATCTTGATATCCTCAACATTGATATCGGGCGTCAGATTAACGAGCTTTAATTTGTCGATTAATTCACTAACAGATACCGATGACATAAACACCTCCGATCTATTCCGTAACAGATGCAGCACAATTTTCAGTATATCATAATACCATTCAATAAACTATCGTTTACATTTTTATTTTCGGAAAAAATCATAAACCGACTTTGCTGCCTGCCGGTTAAATCCTTGCACGGCCAGCAGTTCATCTTCCGTAGCATTCCTTATATCTTCAAGTGATTCGAAAGACTTCATAAGTGATTTTCGCCGCGCGGGACCGATCCCCGGAATATCATCAAGAACAGAATGTACCTGCTGCCTGCTTCGCAGTTTTCTGTGGAAAGTTATGGCAAATCTGTGAGCCTCGTCCTGAATTCTTGTGATCAGGTGAAATCCTTCCGATGATGATGAGATCGGCAGTTCCACATTATTGTAATACAACCCTCTTGTCCTGTGGTTGTCGTCCTTGACCATGCCGCATACCGGAATATCCAGTCCGAGAGCAGTAAGCACCTCTTCGCATATATTGACCTGGCCGCGTCCTCCGTCCATAAGGATCAGGTCGGGGAACTTCGAGAACTTTCCGGGCAGGCTATCATCTTCCTGCTCTTCAAGTCCGTGCTCGAACCTTCTCGTAAGAACTTCTTCCATACTTGCGTAATCATTGGGGCCTTCTACCGACTTGATCTTAAATTTCCTGTATTCGTTAGGCTTAGGTCTGCCATCCTCATACACAACCATTGAACCAACGGATTCGAATCCGCTTATGTTGGAAATATCGTAGGCCTCCATTCGGTGAATGTCCGAAAGTCCCGTGATTTTCTCAATCTCCTCAACAGCCCCTCTCGTTCTGTCATGGTCTCTTTTTAACTTCTCCACATCCTGATTGAGCTTGATTTGCGCATTTTCCTCTGCAAGCTTTACAAGCTTGTCTTTTTTACCCTTTTGAGGAACTGTCAGCGAAACCTTTGAGCCCCTCTGGGAACTCATCCACTCTTCTATAAGCTCTGCGCCGGAAGGTGCCTCTGAAAGCAGTATCTCCTTCGGTATAAAGGGCGCCCCCGAATAGAACTGCATGAGGAACGCTGCAAGTATATCTTCGGATGATTCATCATCCGTATGCTGCATATAATAGTGCTCTCTTCCGATTATCTTTCCTCCCCTAACGAAAAACATCTGGACAATAACGGATTCGCTATCTCCCGCAATCGCTATGATATCCCTGTTTTCATCTCCGGTATCGGTGATCTTCTGCTTCTCGGATACCTTCCTGACACTTTCGATGAGATCCCTGTACTCCATGGCTTTCTCATATTCCATGGCATCCGATGCCGCCTGCATTTTCCTGGTAAGCTCTCCTGTTACCGCTTTATAATCACCGTTTAGAAAATCGACTGCTTTTTCAATGTTTTCGGCATATTCCTCCCGGCTTACAAGGCTCTCGCAGGGAGCCTGGCACTGTCCCATATGGTAATACAGGCACTTTTTTGTGGCAGACGAACCATCCTGCACAGAATTGTCGATACCGTCTTCAATCTTCATCCTGCAGCCTCTTATCTTGTATACTCTGCGCAGAAGATCGATAGTCTCCCTAACGGCTTCTCCGGATGTAAAGGGGCCGAAGTATTTTGCATTATCCTTGATGACCTTGCGGCACATCGTTATCCTCGGAAAATCATCCCCCAGAGTGACCTTGATATAGGGATAGGTCTTGTCATCCTTGAGCATTGTATTGTACTTTGGCTGATTTTCCTTGATAAGATTGTTCTCAAGTACAAGTGCCTCAAGCTCCGAATCCGTTACAACGTATTCGAACCATGCAATGTTCTTGACCATCTGCTGTATCTTGACGCTCTTTTTTGTACTTGCACGGAAATAAGACCTTACGCGGTTACGCAGGATCACAGCTTTCCCAACATAGATAATGACATCATCCTTGTCGTGCATCATGTAGACACCCGGACTTTTCGGAAGTTTATTCAGTTCTTCGTCTATATCAAAATCCACTCTGTTCATACACTATATATTATCACACTTTCAGCTCAAGCCAACACCGACTTGAACAGTAAAAAGAGCCCTTCGATCCGCTTTCGCGGAAAAGAAGGGCTCCCTCATAATAATGGATCTATTGATAACCAATTAATCCCTTTATGCTTTAGTCTTCGGACGGTTGTTTACGATCTCAAATACAACTGCCGCAAGAAGAACTACTCCTTTAACAACCTTCTGCCAGTTAGGGTCAATGCTCATGATCGACATACCAAGGTTGATAACACCGATAAGAGCTGCACCTACAACCATTCCGAATACGCTTCCCGATCCGCCGTATGCACTGACACCGCCGACGATACATGCGGAGATCGCATCAAGCTCATAGTTTTGTCCCATGAATCCGTTTGCGGTAGAAAGCTTTGCAAGGCTTGTCCAGCCGGCTATAACGGAAAGGAACTGCATGTTAAGGTATGCGAAGAAGAGAACAAGCTTTGTGTCGATACCCGACAGTCTCGTAGCTTCCATGTTACCGCCCATTGCGTAGAAGTAACGCCCGAGAACGGTCTTGCTTGATATAAAATCATATACAAGAAGTACTACCGCAACCCATACAAGAACAGTAGGCATGCCAAGTGCTTTTTCTCCGAATACTCCGCCGTATTTACATGCAAAGAGCAGGATAACGGCACTTATTATCACGCATCTTGTGATGAGGGCTGCCATTGATTCAGCCTCGTAACCTTTTTTGATCTTTGTAGCTCTGCTTCTGATCTGAAGGAATATGAATACTACACAGCACACTATTCCGATAGGAAGACATAAGCTCTTAGGAATATGACTGTTAAACAGCTTCTTAAATCCCTCGATATCATTGATGGAGATTGATGATGTTGAGGATGCTATTGTAACTATCTTGGTTCCGAGTCCTCTGAAGGCAAGGAATCCACCAAGTGTTGCGATCCATGGCGGGATATTCAGATAAGCGATAAGCCATCCGAGAATGGCACCGATTATGCATCCGATAAGTACCATTGAAATCATGGCAACCGGAACCGAAAAGCCCATATTTACCATCATATATGCTCCGATCGCGTCTATAAGACAGACCGTAGCACCGACCGAAAGGTCGATATTACCTTTGATAAGCATGCACATGAACATACCTGTTGCCAGAATGAATACATATGCGTTCTGCGTAATAAGTGCATCAAAGTTAAGTGCAGACAGAATCTTTCCCTGTGTTGTAATTGCGAAGAAAATAACAACAAGGACCAGAATGATCTGCATAGTATGTTCTTTAAAAATCTTACCTACTTTTTCCATTTCTCTATCCTTCCTTTGTTATTTTTTCTCTTTCTTTGATACTACATCAAAGATGACAGCACCAAGAAGAACCAGTCCCTTAACAACCTTCTGGAGGTTTGCATCAACACCGCAGATTGACATACCCTGGTTGATGACACCCATAAGAAGAGCACCGATTATAACTCCGGGAACCGTACCGATTCCGCCGTATGCACTTGCTCCACCGATAAAGCATGCACCGATGGCATCCATTTCATAACCCTGTCCGTATGTAGGCTGTGCTGATGCGGCTCTTGCAATCGTAAGAATTCCCGCAAGACCTGACAGCAAACCCATAAGTGAATATGCGAAGAAGTATACCTTCTTGACATTGACACCCGAAAGCTGGGCTGCCTTTTTGTTACCGCCGACAGCATAAAGGTCACGTCCGATGGTGGTTTTCTGTGTAACATAGCCGAAAGCGATGACTACAAGGAGAACCCATATGAGAGATGTGGGAATTCCTTTGTATGCGGCAAGTTTCTCCGTAAGGTATAAAACTACAGCCGATATAATAACCATCTTTACAACATCTCCAAGAAGAGGAGGCGTTGCATAACCACGCTTCTTTGTATTGATACGTCCGCTGATGGTCATAAACAGGAATATTGCAACACCTATAAGACCTACAATCAGACAGATAAGATTATGAGGTGTTCCAAAAAGATTAATACTCGGACCCGGAATATAGCAGTCAGCACCTCCACCGAATGCCTTAAGGAATCCGTCCATCTTGGAAAGGTTTAATGCCTGTCCGCCGAGAACAACGTTTGATAATCCACGAAAAGCATACATACCCGCCAGTGTGGCTATAAAAGGCGGAACATTTACAAATGCGATCCAGAATCCCTGCCACATACCTATTGCAAGTCCTATGAGCATCATGATTATAAATGCCACTATAAAGTTCATATCCTTATCAAGGACAACACCGCCGACTGCACCGACAAAACAAACTACAGAGCCGACTGCAAGATCGATGTTACCACCTGTTAAGATACACAGTAACATACCTGTTGCAAGAACGAATACATACGCGTTCTGTGATAAAAGATTGTTGATATTTTGAGGATACAGAATGGCTTTCTTGGTCAGAACATAAAACAGAAGGATTACAAGAACAAGAACGATCGCCATTGCATATTTTTTTAATACAGCTGAAATATTTGTATTTGCCATCGTTACTCACCCCTTCCCGATCTCATGATACAAGCCATGATTGATTCCTGACTTGCTTCTTCCTGTTTCAGTTCACCGACAAACTTACCTTCGTTCATGACATATATCCTGTCGCTCATACCTATTGTCTCAGGAAGCTCCGAAGAGATCATTACAACAGATTTACCTTCCTTGACAAGGTCATTGATTATGCAATAAATCTCATACTTGGCACCGACATCGATACCACGGGTAGGCTCATCAAGGATAAGTACATCCGGCTCTGCAAACATCCACTTAGCAAGAAGGACTTTCTGCTGGTTACCACCGGAAAGATTTCCTACATTCTGCTCAACGGTAGGAGTCTTGGTTTTAAGCTTATCCTTGTATTCAACGGCTACCTGATACTCTTTATCTTTATCAATGATACTCTTGGAACTTACCGCATCAAGATTCGCAAGTGTTGTATTGATCTTGATGGGATTATTAAGAACAAGTCCGTTACCCTTACGGTCTTCGGTAACATATGCCAGTTTATTCTTGATGGCTTCCTTGGCATTCTTGAGGTTGACTCCCTTTCCGTTAAGGGCCATAGTACCTGTAATACCTGTACCGTAAGACTTACCGAATATACTCATGGCAAGCTCCGTACGTCCTGCTCCCATAAGTCCGTATATTCCGACTACTTCACCTTTTCTTACATAGAATGAAACATTATCCACAACCTTCTTCTCAGGATAAAGCGGATGATATACACTCCAGTTCTTGACCTCAAGCATCGTATCTCCGATCTTGACGTCATGTCTCTTCGGGAAACGGTCCGTAATCTCACGTCCAACCATTCCCTTTATGATCCTGTCTTCAGAAATCTCTTCTGTTGCCTTATCAAGAGTCTCTATAGTGGATCCGTCGCGGATAACCGTGATCTTGTCTGCCACATATGAAACCTCATTAAGTTTATGAGATATAATAATCGATGTTAACCCGTTTTCTTTCTTGAAACGAAGAAGAAGGTCAAGAAGTGCTCTTGAATCTTTCTCGTTAAGAGAAGACGTGGGCTCGTCAAGGATCAGAAGCTTTGCTTTCTTTGCAAGTGCCTTGGCTATCTCCACAAGCTGCTGCTTACCTGTGCCGAGTTCCTTGACAAGAGTTCTGGAACTGTCGGAAAGACCTACCATTTTCAGATATTTGTCTGCCTCGCCATATGTTTCATTCCAGTCAATCGCCGCTGCTTTACCTCTTTCGTTTCCGAGAAACATGTTCTCGCCGATCGACATATAAGGAATAAGTGCCAGTTCCTGATGTATTATAACGATTCCCTTTTCTTCGGAATCTTTAATCTTATTAAATTTACAAACTTCACCGTTGTAAATGATATCGCCTTCGTATGTTCCGTACGGATATATTCCGGAAAGAACATTCATCAGTGTTGATTTTCCGGCACCGTTTTCACC
>DEEW01000070.1:15794-15927 GCA_002350465.1 Lachnospiraceae bacterium UBA2868 | reverse complement strand
GTAAACATCGAAAGGGAACTTCGGGCGCAGCTTGACGGATACCGGGATCTTGGAGGCACGTTGTGGCATGTGGATTCGCACCATCATGTGCATACGGACCCCTCGGTATGGCGGATTTTAAAAAAGGTTCTGA
>DEEW01000070.1:8538-15601 GCA_002350465.1 Lachnospiraceae bacterium UBA2868 | reverse complement strand
TTCCCCGGATACAAATACGGAGATAATGGTGCATCCGGTTTATGATGATAACAAAAGGGTCTGCGATAAGCGAGGAGACAACCTGGTATTATTGAAAAAGATTGAAACAAAAGAGGAAATTAAAGATGAGCATTAGGATCGGTATATTGGGATACGGAAACTTGGGACGAGGTATAGAGATTGCGGTAAGAGACGCAAAAGATATGGAGCTTGCGGCGGTATTTACGCGCCGGGATCCTGATTCGGTAAAGATCAGGACAGGGAACGTTCCTGTAGTGTCAGTTCAGGAAATTGACGAATGGAAGGATAAGATTGATATTCTTGTGCTTTGCGGCGGATCGGCTACAGATCTTCCCGAGCAGACTCCGAAGTATGCTGCGATGTTTAATGTTATTGACAGCTTTGATACACATGCACGGATTCCGGAGCATTTTGCCGCAGTTAACGAGGCGGCAAATAAGAGCGGCCATATCGCTGTTATATCCGTAGGATGGGACCCGGGAATGTTTTCTGTTCAAAGGGCGTATGCGAATGCAATCCTTCCTGACGGAGGAGACTACACATTCTGGGGAAAGGGAGTAAGTCAGGGCCATTCCGATGCCATCAGAAGGATAAAAGGCGTGAAGGATGCCAGACAGTATACTATCCCCAAGGAAGATGCGCTTAAAAAGGTTAGAGAGGGGAGCCTTCCGGAACTGTCAACACGGGATAAGCACCTTAGGGAATGCTATGTTGTGCTTGAGGACGGAGCCGATGCTGCAGCAGTGGAAAATGAGATCAAAACCATGCCCAACTATTTTGCGGATTATGATACGATCGTACATTTCATCAGCGAAGAAGAGATGAAGCGCGATCACAGCGGCCTTGCTCACGGAGGCTTCGTGATCCGTACAGGAAAGACCGGATTTGATAAAGAGCATAAGCATGTGATCGAATACAGCCTGAAGCTTGATTCCAATCCCGAATTTACCACAAGTGTGCTGATAGCGTATGCAAGAGCAGCTTACCGCATGAAAAATGAAGGACAGACGGGATGTAAGACCGTACTGGATATTCCGCCGGCATATCTGCTTACCCAGAGCGGAGAGGAACTTAGAGCTCATTTGCTGTAGGCAGGCTCCACCCACCCTCATCGAGTGGGTCCCTCCTATCTGCATATTATGTTAACAAAAGTGCCCCCGAAAGGTTGTCTTTCGGGGGCTTTTATGTTATCATTCTAAAGGATTATGTTCAGAAGTATGTAAACTGATGGAAGGAATGATATGAAAACATACCTTGTGACCGGAGGAGCCGGTTTTATAGGATCGAATTTTATTCACTATATCTTTGACAAACATGGAGACGATGCAAAGATTATAAATGTAGACCTGCTTACATATGCGGGAAATCTTGAGAATCTTTCCGATGTGGAAAACAATCCGAATTACTCGTTTGTTAAGGCCGATATTTGCGATAATGCCGCAATATCCAAAGTATTTGCGGATAACGACATAGATTACGTTGTACATTTCGCGGCGGAATCCCACGTTGACAGAAGCATACGGGATCCGGAAGTTTTTGCGAGAACGAATGTACTGGGTACCCTTAATATGCTTAACTGCGCCAAGTGTGCATGGGAGGATGGCGAAGGGTTCAAGGAAGGGAAAAAATTCCTCCATGTATCAACAGATGAGGTATATGGCTCCCTTACGGATGAGGGAACTTACTTTTACGAGACTACACCTTATGATCCCCACAGTCCTTATTCCGCAAGCAAGGCGTCATCGGACTTCATGGTAAAGGCGTATGTTGACACATATCATTTTCCTGCATTTATTACAAACTGCAGCAATAATTACGGACCTTACCAGTTTCCCGAGAAACTGATCCCGCTCATTATCAATAACGTCCTGTCGGGGAAAAAGCTTCCGGTGTACGGAGACGGCAAGAATGTCAGGGACTGGCTGTATGTTATGGATCATGCAAAAGCTATAGACATGGTTCTCGAAAAGGGAAGATTCGGAGAAAAGTACAATATAGGCGGCCATAACGAAAAACAAAACATTGAGATCGTTAAAATAATTATAGATACGATAAAGGAAATGCTTCCCGAGGATGATGAGAGGCAGAAGCATATTAATTACGATCTGATAACATACGTTGAAGACAGGAAGGGGCATGACAGAAGATATGCCATTGCTCCGGACAAAATAAGATCGGAAATAGGGTGGGAACCCGAGACTATGTTCGCTGAGGGCATCAAGCTGACGATTCGCTGGTATTTTGAGCATACCGAATGGATGAAGAGAGTTACAAGCGGAGATTATCAGAAGTATTACGAGGAAATGTACAAATGAAGGGTATAATTCTCGCGGGCGGATCCGGAACGAGACTGTATCCGCTTACAAAGGCAATGTCCAAGCAGATGATGCCTGTATATGACAAGCCGATGATATATTATCCGCTGTCCATACTTATGCTGGCGAACATAAGAGATATTCTGATCATATCCACTCCCAGGGATCTGCCGGCGTTTCGGGAACTGTTCGGAGACGGAAGCCAGCTTGGACTTAATATGTCATATGCTGTACAGGAGAGCCCGAGGGGACTGGCAGACGCATTCATAATCGGCGACAGTTTTATCGGAAGCGACAGCGTTGCACTCATTCTGGGAGATAATATATTTTACGGACAGAGTTTCTCGAAAGTTTTGAAGGCGGCAGCATCAAGAGATAAGGGTGCTACCATTTTCGGATATTATGTAAGAGATCCGAGAGAATATGGTGTTGTTGAGTTCGGAAGTGACGGAAAAGCAATATCCATCGAAGAAAAGCCGGATAAGCCCAGATCGAATTACGCTGTTCCGGGACTGTATTTTTATGATAATGATGTTGTGAATATAGCCAAAAATGTAAAACCTTCGGCAAGAGGTGAGATAGAGATCACATCCGTTAACAATGCATATCTGGAACGGGGAGATTTGTATGTGGAGACTCTGGGGCGTGGTTTTGCATGGCTGGATACGGGAAATCACGATATGCTCCTTGATGCGGCGGACTTTGTAAGAGCTGTTCAGAAGCGTCAGGGAATGTATATTTCATGTATAGAAGAGATAGCATACAGGAGGGGCTTTATCGACAGGGAACAGTTGCTAAAGCTCGCAGAACCGTTGCTCAAGACGGATTACGGGAAGTATCTCGTAGACGTGGCAAACGGGCTGTAACAGGTGTGCCGCTTCGGAAGAGGGAGCCGAAGAGCGGCAGGTTAGTATAGTAATAATAAGGGGAAAAACATGAAAAAGAACAAATTTGACGGCAGGGGAGCCGAAGAGTGTTCAAATCTCAACTGGGTTGAGCTTTCCGAAGAACTTGAATCAAGTGCAATTGTGAATGAGACGTTATCCCAGATCGTTTCGGAAGATCTGAAAGTCGACACATCTGATATGGACGGTGTCAGAGAAGCCGTTGAGTCATTTTACGCATATGAGAAGAAGCCCGGAACCAAACGTAAGTCCGAGGATTACAAAAAATTGCCCGAAAACGGCATCGATGATGAACAGGCCATCAGAAAATCCGTTGATGAAAAGATCATAATCAGATCCGAGGAACTTAAAAAGAAGCGTAAATCCAAAATAAAGCCAGGGACAAAATCCGAAGCAAAACGCAGGCCCGATAAGGCAGCTGCGCCCTCAAAGAAGAAATCAAAAGCCACAAAAAACGCGGCTGTACCCAGCGATTCCTTCAGGCGCACAAAAGGCCTGGATAAATACAGAAAAATGGGGATACTTCCCACCAAGAAGGACGGACCTTCGGATTTCCGCAAGAAGTCCGCAAACTGGCGCTATGATGATGTACCTAAAGCGGAAATAACTGATGCAGCCATAGATGAGGCAAAGCAGGAAGAGTCCTTCGCCGATAAGATAAAGAAATTCACCCCGGTACAGTGGAGTGCTGCGGTGATGGCGGTGGTAGTTCTGATCACATCGGTTATGACGACTACCGTTTACGCGGATTACAGAGGCGAAATAAACAAAGAGAGCGCAATGGCAAACCTTCCGTCATTTAATGATGATGCGTCCGCCATTGCATATTCCGGCGAAGAGTATACGACGGAGGATGTGGAGCTTGAGGATGCCGCATCCGCCATGACCGATTCGGAGGGCAAAATGCTCTCGCTTATACTTACAAGTGTGGAAAAAGATCTGAAGGTTAAGCTTGTAGATGAGGAAGATACACTTGTTAAGGGAGTTAAGTGGGGCATAACCGTAACCGACAGCAAGGAAAAAGAAAGCAGTTACGAAGATGAAGATGAGGACGGAATAATCCACCTGACAGGAATCAATGCGGGAGATTATTCGGTCTCGATAACGGATTCCGACGGACTTGCCGGCTATGTTTATCCTACAGTCGGACAGAAAGTCAGCGTAAAGGCAAAAGTAGAATACAAAGTCATTGCCAATATTAAGGACGAGATCAAGAAAGAGAGCGAAGTAAATGCCGCTGCCGAGGATAACGGAAACAAGGCGGCTGATGTTGAGGTAGGAACAGCACCTGCCGATACGGTTGAGTTTGTCGAGTCCTCCAGAGAAGAGAACGGAGAGACATACGAGGAAACGACTGTTGACCTGTCCAAGACGGAAGTGATCGCTTCCCTTGGGGACAGGCTCTATGGTGCAGTTAATGCGTTTTCTGATTCCATAAGAAATAATACAGCCGGTTTCGTGGCATCTATCGGATTTAGAATGATTGCAGATGAACCCGTTGACGGGACGAAAACGAACAATACCGTGCAGGAGAATACTTCGGATAGTTCAACATCTGAAAATGTCACGCAGAACGAGAACGAACCTAACAGTTCCACCACAAATAATCCGGCGGGTGACGATAGTGGGTCGAGTAGTTCTACGACGCCTGACAGTACATCGAGTAGCTCCTCGTCAAGTACTTCTACTCCGACCGATACGACGTCAAGCAGCTCGTCGTCAAGCAGCAGTTCATCGTCTGCTCATACACACGCATATAAAGAAAGCCTGACGAAAGAAGCCACTTGCACACAAAAGGGTGTAAAAACATTTACATGTTCCTGTGGTGACTACTATACAGAGGAAGTTCCTGCGCTTGGCCATGATTTTAAGGATGGAAAATGTACCAGATGTGGCGAGAAGGATCCTGGTTATGTCGAGGACAAGTACAAACCCGAGGCACAGTTGTATGATTCGGCGAAGAATCAGCTGTATGTATACGATAACGGTTCGTACAGGCTTGCGAAATATGCTGATTACAAGGCAGATAATAACCGCAAGTTCTACAGAAAGATTGTAGGGTATGTGTACACCGGATGGCAGAATATAGACGGCAGGACATATTACTACACGAAGGATCATGAGAAAGTAACCGGAAAGCAGGTTATCGGCGGAGTTGAATATGAGTTCAATTCCGACGGATCATTGAATAACGGTTCGGGAATACTGGGAATAGATGTATCGAAGTATCAGCCGAGTATCAATTGGGGCAGCGTAAAAGCTTCGGGAATTGATTTTGTAATAATCAGATGCGGATACAGAGGAGCATCTACAGGAGCACTTATTGAGGATCCCTATTTCAAGAGTCATATCAAGGGCGCAAAGAGTGCGGGACTTAAGGTTGGTGTATACTTCTTCTCCACGGCTCTGTCTGAAGCCGAGGCGGTGGAAGAGGCAAGTATGTGTGCTGCCCTGTGCAGCGGATACGGTTTGAATTATCCTGTATTCCTTGATGTTGAATCATCATCAAGACCGGGATATAACACATTGTCCGCATCACAGAGAACGGCGAACATCAAGGCATTCTGTCAGACAATAGCTTCTGCCGGATACACACCGGGTCTGTACGCAAACAAGACATGGCTTACGGAAAAGATCAATACGTCTTCGCTTTCATGCAAGATATGGCTCGCACAGTATAATGCGAACGGGCCTACGTACAGCGGCAGGTATGATATATGGCAGTACACATCCAAGGGAAGTGTAAACGGAATAAGCGGAAACGTGGATATGAATAAAAGCTATTTAAAATACTAGAAACTACAAGGAGATAAAATTGGGAAAGATCAATGTCGAAAAAACACCGATAGAAGGGTTGTATGTAATAACGCCGACGGTATTCGGTGATAACCGTGGATATTTTATGGAGACATACAACATTGCCGACTTCAAGGAAGCCGGAATTGACTGTGTATTTGTTCAGGATAATCAGTCTGCATCGAAAAAAGGTGTCATAAGAGGACTTCATTTTCAGATCAACTATCCGCAGGATAAGCTGGTTCGTGTGATACGCGGTGAGGTATTTGATGTTGCCGTTGACATGAGAAAGGGGTCGAAAACCTACGGGCAGTGGTACGGAGTACGCTTGTCGGAGGAAAACAAGAAAATGTTTTTCATACCGAAGAATTTTGCCCACGGTTTCCTAGTTCTGTCCGATTACGCTGAGTTTACTTACAAGTGTACGGAGCTTTATCATCCGAATGATGAGGGTGGGATCATCTATAATGATCCGGATATCGGAATCAATTGGCCTGTTGATGAGGGAATGGAGCTGATCTTTTCGGAGAAAGACAAGAAGTGGCCCACTCTTAAGGAGCTTAAATGACAAAAAAGAAAACGGTCATCGCCATTGTTACGGCAGTGATCGCAGCACTTTTACTGTATATTGTTCTGCATCACAATCCTTTTGCAAACCAGAACGAGGAAATGATCAAAAAGATCATTTCCTGCGTTATTCTTATTGCGATTTATTCGGTATTTATTCTTAAATACGACAAAATAGTAATCCTTCCGGTAGAGCTTCTGCAGAACCGGCAGCTTATCTGGAAACTTGCAAAAAATGATTTTAAGACAAGGTATGCCGGATCATATCTCGGAATTGTATGGGCTTTTGTTCAGCCGGTAATTACGGTTCTTCTGTACTGGTTTGTGTTTACGGTTGCGCTTCCTTCAAGGGCTGTAGCCGTAAAGGGTGATATAGAGATTCCGTACATTCTATGGCTGATCGCCGGTATAGTTCCGTGGTTTTTCTTCTCCGAAGCACTTTCAAACGGAACAAATGCC